>CAZVMC010000038.1:0-20286 GCA_964628635.1 uncultured Novosphingobium sp.
TGGCGAAACTGAGTTCCGTGAACAAGAACGAGCGGCGCAAGAAGCTCGTTAAGAAATATGCCGGCAAGTATGCCGCGCTGAAGGCCCAGGCTGCCGACAAGTCGCTCGACGAAACCGAGCGCCTGATCGCGCGCCTGAAGCTCGCTGAAATCCCGCGCAACGGCAACCCGACCCGGGTTCGCAACCGCTGCGCCACCACCGGCCGCCCGCGCGGCTATTATCGCAAGTTCGGCCTCTGCCGCATCGAACTCCGCGATCTTGCCAACAAAGGCATGATCCCCGGTGTGACGAAGTCGAGCTGGTAAGGATACAGGCATGGCACTGACCGATCCCCTGGGTGATATGCTCACCCGCATCCGCAACGGCCAGCGGGCGAAGAAGGACTCTGTCCTTTCGCCGGCCTCGAAGCTGCGCGCCCGCGTGCTCGAGGTTCTGCA
The DNA here is from genome assembly GCA_964628635.1 of uncultured Novosphingobium sp. Taxonomy (GTDB): domain Bacteria; phylum Pseudomonadota; class Alphaproteobacteria; order Sphingomonadales; family Sphingomonadaceae; genus Novosphingobium. Next base: position 438 of record CAZVMC010000038.1, read on the forward strand.
GCGCGAAGGCTATATCCGTGGTTACAGCGAGGACGCCACCGGCGCTCACCCGCAGCTGCGGATCGAACTGAAGTATTTCGAAGGCGAGCCGGCGATCAAGCACGTCGCGCGCGTTTCGAAGCCGGGCCGGCGGGTCTATTCGGGTTCGCAAGAGCTCCCGGTGATCCGCAACGGCCTGGGCATCACCATCGTCTCGACGCCCAAGGGTGTGCTTTCGGACGCCGAAGCGCGCACTCAGAACGTCGGCGGCGAAGTGCTGGCGGAGGTGTTCTGATGAGCCGCATCGGCAAAAAGCCGGTCACCGTTCCCAGTGGTGTTACCGCTGAGATCGCCGGAGGCATTCTCTCGGTCAAGGGCCCCAAGGGTACCCTGACCCTGAGCCTGGCCGACGATGTGACCTACAAGGTTGAGGACGGCTCCATCTCGGTGCAGCCCGCAAATGACACCAAGCGCGCCCGCGCGTTTTGGGGCATGCAGCGCACGCTGGTGCAGAACCTGGTGACCGGGGTGACCGAAGGCTACACCAAGGTGCTGGAAATCACCGGTGTTGGCTACCGTGCCAATGCTCAGGGGCCGCGCAAGCTCAAGCTGCAGCTCGGCTACAGCCACGATGTCGATATCGACGTGCCGGAAGGCATCGAGGTGAAGACCCCGGATAACACCACGGTCGAAATCTCGGGCATCGACAAGCAGAAGGTCGGCCAGGTTGCCGCCGAAATCCGCCGCTGGCGCAAGCCCGAGCCCTACAAGGGCAAGGGTATCAAGTACCGCGGCGAGTACATCTTCCGCAAGGAAGGGAAGAAGAAGTAATGGCCAAGCTGTCCCTCTTCGAGCGCCGTCGTCGGCGCGTTCGCACCGCCCTCAAGGCGCGCGCCGGTGGCCGTCCGCGGCTGTCGGTCCACCGTTCGGGCCGTCACATCTACGCCCAGATCATCGACGATGCGGCCGGCCGCACCGTGGCTGCTGCCAACACCCTCGGGACCAAGGCTGGCGCCAATGTCGCCGGCGCGGCCGAGGTCGGCAAGGCTCTGGCCGAAGCTGCCAAGAAGGCTGGCGTGACCACCGTCGTGTTCGATCGCGGCGGCTACCTGTTCCATGGCCGCGTCAAGGCGCTGGCCGATGCCGCCCGCGAAGGCGGGCTGGAGTTCTAAGATGGCTGACGAAAACACCATTGAAACCGAAGTTGCCGTTGAAACGGCAGCCCCCGAAGGCGGCGATCGCGAAGGCGGCCGTGGCCGTGGGCGCGGGCGTGGCGGCAACGACCGGGGCGGTGATCGCGGCGGCCGTGGCCGTGGGCGCGACGACCGTCGCGGGCGCGGCGGCGACGACGAGGGCGGGGAAGAGCTGATTGAAAAGCTCGTCCACATCAACCGCGTCTCGAAGACCGTGAAGGGCGGCAAGCGCTTCGGCTTTGCGGCTCTGGTCGTGGTCGGCGACGGCAAGGGCCGGGTTGGCTTCGGCCACGGCAAGGCTCGCGAAGTGCCGGAAGCCATCACCAAGGCGACCGCTTCGGCCAAGAAGAAGATGATCCGCGTTCCGCTCAAGGAAGGCCGGACCCTGCACCACGATGGCCGCGGCCACTTCGGTGCCGGCAAGGTCAACGTGCGGTCGGCCCCGGCCGGTACCGGGATCATCGCCGGCGGCCCGATGCGCGCTGTCTTCGAAAGCCTGGGCGTGGCCGACGTGGTGACCAAGTCGGTCGGCACCTCGAACCCCTACAACATGATCCGCGCCACCTTTGACGCGCTGACCAACCAGACTTCGCCGAAGTCGGTGGCGCAGCGCCGTGGCAAGAAGGTTGCCGACCTGCTGGGTCGCGGCGGAGCCAGCGTTGCGGAGGCCCAGGCCGCCGCTGACGCGATTGTGGAGTAAGTCACATGGCGAAGATCAAGATCAAGCAGATCGGTTCGCCGATCCGTCGTCCGGAAAGCCAGAAGAAGATTCTGGTCGGCCTGGGCCTGGGCAAGATGCACCGCGTGGTGGAGTTGGAAGATACTCCCGAAGTGCGCGGCGCGATCGCCAAGCTGCCGCACATGGTGGCTGTGGTCGATTGACCGAACCAGCATCCCGGCTTCGGCCGGGATGTTTCTTTTAGCGCGACAAAAGCGAAAGCGAGTGCAACGACATGAAACTCAACGAAATCTCTGACAACAAGGGCGCCCGCAAGGGTCGCATGCGCGTCGGCCGTGGTATCGGTTCGGGCAAGGGTAAGACTGCTGGCCGCGGCCAGAAGGGTGCCAAGGCTCGTTCGGGCGTCTCGGTGAACGGCTTCGAAGGCGGTCAGATGCCGCTGCACATGCGGATCCCGAAGCGCGGCTTCAACAACATCTTCGCCAAGGACTTTGCCCAAGTGAACCTCGGCATGGTCCAGAAGGCGATCGATGCTGGCAAGCTCGACGTCAAGGCCGTGATTGACCACGCCGCTCTCAAGGCCGCTGGCCTCGCGCGGGGCGGCAAGGACGGGGTCCGTCTGCTCGGCAAGGGTGAGCTGACCGCCAAGGTCAAGTTCCTGGTCGCCGGGGTTTCGGCCGGTGCCAAGGCCGCGGTCGAAAAGGCCGGCGGTTCGGTCGAGCTGCCCGAAGCAGGCCCGAGCGAAGCCGAGAAGAAGACGGCACGGCGCGATGCCAACAAGGCTGCGAAAGCCGCCAAGTAAGCCAGAGTAACAAGATCCCCGTCCTTCGCGGCGGGGATTTTGCCGTCTGGGGGTTCGACATCGCGCAAGGCTCCCTATATGAGCCTCGCAAACCTCCAGATTGCGGGCCAGACCCGCTCGAAAACAGACAAGGCACACCATTCCGATGGCTTCACGCGCCGATAACATCGCGAGCAATCTGAGCCTCGCCAATTTCTCCAAGGCCACAGAGCTCAAAAAGCGCATCTGGTTCACCATCGGTGCACTGATCGTGTTCCGCTTTCTCAGCTTTGTGCCGCTGCCCGGCGTCAACCCGCTGATCCTTGAAACGCTTTACGATCAGACCCGCGGCGGCATTCTCGATATCTTCAACACCTTCTCGGGCGGCAGCCTTGAGCGGATGAGCCTGATCGCGCTTGGCGTGATGCCCTACATCACCGCCTCGATCGTGGTTCAGCTGGCGGCTTCGCTGCACCCCACGCTCGCCGCGCTCAAGAAAGAGGGCGAAAGCGGGCGCAAGAAGCTCAACCAGTACACCCGCTATGGCACGGTGTTCCTCACTGCCATCCAGGGCTGGTTCATTGCTTCCGGCCTCGAAGCCTATGGCGCGCAAAGCGGGCTGCAGGCGGTGGTCAATCCGGGCATGATGTTCCGCATTGGCGCGGTGATCAGCCTGATCGGCGGGACGATGTTCCTGCTGTGGCTGGGTGAACAGATTACCAGCCGCGGGATCGGCAACGGTACCTCGCTGATCATCATGGCCGGGATCGTCGCCCAGATGCCGACTTTTGTCAGCAACATGGCCTCGGGCTACAGCTCGGGTTCGGTTGGTTCGTTCACCATCGTTGGCCTGCTGGCGATGTTGGTGGTGATGGTTCTGTTCATCTGCTTCATGGAGCGGGCGACGCGGCGGTTGCTGATCCAGTATCCCAAGCGTGCGACGCAGAAGGGCATGATGCAGGCGGATCGCAGCCACCTGCCGCTGAAGATCAACACCGCCGGGGTAATCCCGCCGATTTTCGCCAGCTCGCTGCTGTTGCTGCCACTGACAGTGACCCAGTTCGCCGGAAACTCGATCTCGACCGAGACGACGGGCGGGCAGATCCTGCAGTCGGTGATCCAATATCTGCAGCACGGTCAGCCGCTCTATATGACGCTCTATGCGATCGGGATCATCTTCTTCTGCTTCTTCTACACCGCTGTGGTGTTCAATCCGGAAGAGACGGCAGAGAACCTCAAGAAGAACGGTGGGTTCATTCCCGGGATCCGTCCGGGCAAGAACACCGCTACCTATCTGGATTATGTGCTGACCCGCATCACTGTGATCGGCGCGATCTACATCACGATTGTCTGTGTGATCCCCGAATACTGGATCGCGCAGACTGGCGGCACGATGATGTTCTTGGGCGGCACCAGTCTGTTGATCGTGGTCAATGTCACAGTCGATACGATCACCCAGATTCAGTCGCACTTGTTGGCACACCAGTATGGCGATCTGATCAAGAAGGCGAAGCTGAAGGGTCGCCTGCGCTAACGGCTTTCGGGGAGCACCGCGTGAACATCATCCTGCTTGGACCGCCGGGGGCGGGCAAGGGCACCCAGGCGCAGCGACTGGTTGAGGCGCATGGCATGGTCCAGCTTTCCACCGGCGACATGCTGCGCGAAACCCGCAAGGCCGATACGCCGCTGGGCCGCGAAGTGGCGGCGGTGATGGATTCGGGCGCGCTGGTTTCGGATGAGATCGTCTCGGCGATGATCGATGCCAAGCTCGCCTCGCTGGACGCATCGACAGGCGCGATCTTCGATGGCTATCCGCGCACTGCAGCCCAGGCAGAATCGCTTGACGGCATTCTGGCCAAGAATGGCCGCCAGCTCGACCGGGTGATCGAACTGGACGTCAACGTTGACGCGCTGGTTGAGCGGATCACCGGCCGGTTTACCTGCGCCAATTGCGGCAAGGGCTATCACGACAAGTTTGAGCAGCCAGCAGTCGCAGGCACATGCGACAAATGCGGCAGCCACGAATTCAAGCGACGCCCCGATGACAACGAGGAAACCGTGCGTACCCGGATGGCCGAATATCACGCCAAGACCGCGCCGATCCTGCCGATCTACGATGCGCGGGGGATTGTCAGCCGGGTCGATGGGATGGCCGAAATCGATACAGTGACCGCGGCGATCGAAGGCATTCTCGCCGCTTGAAGCGAGTGCAACGGCTGCTATCACTTCACTCTGGATGGGAGTGAGGAGTTCCAAATGCTGCGGTTTGCAATAGCTCTGGGGCTGGCCGGTCTGGCTGCGGCACCGGCCATGGCGGAGATCACCAACACGTCCGAGGCCGGCTTTGTCAGCAAGCACGTGGCGGATGTACCGGCGGCACCTGCCGATGTCTGGAAGGCGCTGATCGCCCCGGCCGGGTGGTGGTCAAGCGAGCACACTTATTCGGGCGATGCCGCGAATCTTTATATCGATGCGCAAGCGACGGGCTGCTTTTGCGAGCTCCTGCCGTTGCCAGAAGGCGCAGCCGAAGGCACCCGGCGCGGCAGCGTTGAACACATGCATGTGGTCTATGCCGAGCCCGGGCGGGTGTTGCGGATGACTGGCGGGCTGGGGCCGCTTCAGTCCGAGGCGGTGCATGGCACGCTGACGATCACACTCAAGGCCTTGCCGAGCGGCGGGACGCGGATCCAAGCCTTTTATGTGGTGGGCGGCTATGCACGGTTCAAATGGTCCGACATTTCCGTTGCGGTCGACAAGGTTCTTGCCGAGCAGGTGAAGCGTCTGGCGGTGAAGCTGGGCGGAGCTGAAGCTGCGGAAGCGGCGCCCGCCGATGCGCCCAAGCCGTAACGCAGTCTCACTGCGCGCGGTAATCTTTGACCTGCGTGTCGGACTGGGTTAGAAGTCCGACATCAAACAGGTTGCGACCGGATGTACTTCTCGATCCGGCAGCACTGACGCGCAGCGTTGACACTGGCGCCGAATCGCCCTAAGCGCGCGCTTCACTCGACACGATCGGTCCGTCCGGCAGCCGCCAGCCAATGCGCGCGCCGACCGGACTTTTTGCCGTTCTGCCGCAGTGAAAGCGTTGAGATAGGGCGGAATTGCGGTTCTGGCCTGTGGAGCATGGAGAAGTAAGTGGCTCGTATTGCCGGGGTAAATATCCCCACCAACAAGCGCGTGATCATTGCGCTGACCTACATTCACGGAATTGGGCCGTTCAAAGCCCGTCAGATTGCGGACAAGCTGGGGATCGACCACAGCCGCCGCGTTCAGGACCTGAGCGATCAGGAAGTGCTGCACATCCGTGAGACGATCGACGCCGATCACACCGTCGAAGGCGATCTTCGCCGCGAAACCGCGATGAACATCAAGCGCCTGATGGACCTGGCCTGCTATCGCGGCCTGCGCCATCGCAAGGGCCTGCCGGTGCGCGGTCAGCGGACCCACACCAATGCCCGCACCCGCAAGGGCAAGGCCAAGCCGATCGCCGGCAAGAAGAAGTAACCGGCCACTATTTCTCTCCAGGACAGTGGTCCAAGCGGTCCACGCCTTGAATTTAGGACATTCGAAATGGCACGCGAACCCCAGCGCATCAAGCGGCGCGAGCGCAAGAACATCACCAGCGGCATTGCCCACGTCAATGCCAGCTTCAACAACACCATGGTCACCATCACCGACGCCCAAGGCAATGCGATTTCCTGGTCGAGCGCGGGGATGATGGGCTTCAAGGGCAGCCGCAAGTCGACTCCCTATGCCGCGCAGGTCTGCGCTGACGATGCCGGTAAGAAGGCCGCCGAACACGGCGTGCGCACGCTTGAGGTTGAGGTCAAGGGTCCCGGCTCGGGCCGAGAAAGCGCGCTGCGTGCGCTGCAGGCAGTCGGCTTCACGATCACCTCGATCCGCGATGTCACGCCGATCCCGCACAACGGGGTCCGGCCGAGCAAGCGCCGTCGCGTCTGATCGCTCAATTCGTGGCAGTGCGGCCGCACTGTCGCAGTTTCCGGTCGGTCCAAGGCCCTGATCAGCCCCAAGCCGAACGTGCCAGAACAAACCCATAGGGGACACACATGACTGTCAACATCAAGAACTGGCAGGAACTCAAGAAGCCCAACGCGCTCGAAGTGAAGCCGGGTACCGATGCCAAGCGCCGCGCGACCTTCGTCGCCGAACCGCTTGAGCGCGGCTTCGGTCTGACGCTGGGCAACGCGCTGCGCCGCGTGCTGCTCTCCAGCTTGCAGGGTGCCGCGATCACCTCGATCAAGATCGAGAACGTGCTGCACGAATTCAGCAGTCTCGCCGGTGTGCGTGAAGACGTCACCGACATCGTTCTGAACGTCAAGCAGATCGCGCTGCGGATGCAAGGCGAAGGCCCGAAGCGGCTGCAGCTCAGCGCCACTGGTCCTGCCGAAGTCAAGGCTGGCGACATCGCGGTTACCGGCGATATCGAAGTGCTCAACAAGGATCTGGTGATCTGCCACCTCGACGAAGGTGCGACGCTGAACATGGAGCTGACCGCGGATAGCGGCAAGGGTTATGTCCCCGCCGTGGGCAATCGCCCGGTCGATGCGCCGATCGGGCTGATCCCGGTTGACAGCCTCTATTCACCGGTCCGCCAGGTCAGCTACAAGGTCGACAATGCCCGGATCGGGCAGGAGCTCGATTTCGACAAGCTGAGCCTCACGGTTGAAACCGATGGCACCGTCACTCCGGAAGATGCCGTGGCCTATGCCGCGCGGATCCTGCAGGACCAGCTCGCGCTGTTCGTGCACTTCGAAGACGCCATGCCCACCGGCGCCTCGCCGATGATCGGCATGGCCGCTTCGTCGTCGGCACCCAGCGACGATGGCGATACCAACCAGCTCAATCGTTACCTACTCAAGAAGGTTGACGAGCTAGAGCTGTCGGTGCGCAGCGCCAACTGCCTCAAGAACGACAACATCATCTACATCGGCGATCTGGTCCAGAAGACCGAAGCCGAGATGCTGCGCACGCCGAACTTCGGCCGCAAGTCGCTCAACGAGATCAAGGAAGTGCTCTCCAGCATGGGTCTGCGCCTCGGCATGGACATCCCCGGCTGGCCGCCCGAGAACATCGAAGAGATGGCCAAGAAGTTGGAACAAGAGCTTCTCGGCTAAGCGCCAAGTGGGCAGGGCGGCCGCCCCAAGTGCCGCCGGGTATGGGCTACCTGACACGGGCCCCTAACGAACGAAGGAATAGGACATGCGTCACAAATATGGCGGCCGCAAACTGCAGCGGACCTCGGCTCACCGGATCGCAATGCTGCGCAATATGGCAGCTTCGCTGATCAAGCACGAGCAGATCACCACCACCACGCCGAAGGCCCGCGAACTGCGGCCTTACGTGGAAAAGCTGATCACGCTGGCCAAGAAGGGCGGACTTTCGAACCGCCGTCTGGCCCACGCGCGGCTGCTCGACGATGCCCAGCTGATCAAGCTGTTCGACGTGCTGGCCGCCCGCTATGCTGACCGCGCCGGTGGCTATACCCGCGTGATCAAGGCCGGGATCCGCGCTTCGGACGCGGCACCGATCGCCGTGATCGAGCTGGTCGACCGCGATGTCGATGCCAAGGGTCAGGATTCGGGCCCGGTGATGAGCGACGAGGACGCTTTCGCCGAGGCGTAACGGCTTTGGTCGATCCCGTGATTGCAAAGGCGGCGGCGGACGGTAGGTTCGCCGCCGTCTTCGCATTTGGGGGTCACGCATGTTCCGCCGTCGCACTGCAATTCTGGCGCTCGCCTTGGTTCCACCGTTGCTCGCGTTTGGCAGCATGACCGCCTCAGCCACCCCGCCGCCGCCGGTTGCGCCCACGATCGTCCAGCTCCCTGGCTATTACATCGGGAACCGCTTTATTCCTTACCCGCCAACCGCTGCCACAGGTGCTCCGGAAACGGTGTTCGGGGAGCAAGTTGCCGATCCCTATCGCTGGCTTGAGAATGACGTGCGGACCGATCCGGCGGTGGCCGATTGGGTCACGCAGCAGAATGCTCTGACGCAGGACTATCTGCAAACGCTGCCGCAGCGTCCGTGGTTCGCGCAGCGCATCCGCAGACTGATGGATTACGAGCGATTCGGACTGCCGCAGAAGGCCGGCGCGAACTATTTCTACATGCGAAACTCGGGGCTGCAGAACCAGTCGCAGCTGTTTGTGCGCAAGGGGCTGAACGGAGCGCCGCGGCTGCTGATCGACCCCAACCTTTGGGCCAAAGACGGCGCGACCGCGCTCGATGCCTGGGTGCCTTCACATGATGGCAAGATGCTCGCCTATTCGGTGCAGGACGGCGGGTCGGACTGGCGGACGATCAAGGTGCTCGATGTGAGGACCGGCGCGGTATTGGGCGACGAGATCAAGCGGGCCAAGTTCACCGGGATCGCCTGGGTCGGCAGCGAAGGCTTCCTCTATTCGCGCTTTCCGGAGCCCAGGGCTGGGGACGAGTTCCAGTCGCTCAACACCAATCAGGCGGTCTACTATCACAAGGTCGGTACGCCGCAGTCAGCGGATGAGCTGGTATACTCCACGCCCGACCAACCCGATCTTGGCCACTTCGCCGAAGTGACGCACGACAACCGCTGGGTGGTGATTACCACCTCGCGCGGGACCGACAGCAAGTATGTGCTGCATGTGATGCGGCTGAACAAGGGCAAGCGTGGCCCGGTGCAAACGCTGGTCGGCGAGCTGGAGCACGACTGGCGGCTGATCGAGGGAATGGGCGACACGCTCTATTTCATCACCAACAAAGGTGCGCCCAAGCTCAAGGTAGTCAAGGTTGATCTGAAATCCCGAGGTCCGGTGCAGGTGCCTTGCACAAAACCAGGTGCAGTCGATATTTCGCTGCCTGAGCAGTCGGTAACTGTCTGCATCGATGGCCTTGCCTTCACCGATGTCATCCCCGAACGCCCCGAAGTGCTCGACCGGGCGCAGATCGTCGGGGACAAGCTGGTGCTGTCCTATCTGAAGGACGCCGCCTCGACTGCCGAGGTGTTGAGCCTTGACGGCAAACCGGTCCAGCAGATCAAGCTCAATGCGATCGGTACCGCTTCGGGCTTCGGCGGACGGCCCGGAGATCCGGAGACATTCTATGCCTTTTCCAGCTTCAACCAGCCAAGCGGGATCTTCCGGTTCGACAGCCGCACTGGCAAGTCGACTCCCTTCGCGCTACCCAAGCTGACCTTCAACCCGGCCGACTATGTCATCGAACAGCGCTTCTACGTCTCCAAGGACGGCACCCGCGTGCCGATGTTCCTGGTGCGCAAGAAGAGCGTCGCCTTGGCAAACCAGCCAGTACCGACCTTGCTATACGGTTACGGCGGGTTTGAAATTTCGCTGACCCCCGCTTTCTCCGCAACGCGGATGGCCTGGCTTGAGGCGGGCGGGGCCTTCGCGATGGCCAACCTGCGCGGCGGGGGTGAATATGGCAAGGCCTGGCACGATGCCGGACGCCTGAACAACAAGCAGAACGTGTTCGACGATTTCATTGCGGCCGGTGAATATCTGATCGCGCAAGGCATCACACCCAAGGGCGGTTTGGCAATTCAAGGCGGCTCGAACGGCGGGTTGCTCGTCGGCGCGGTGGTTAACCAGCGGCCCGATCTGTTCGCCGCGGCCAACCCGGCGGTCGGCGTGATGGACATGCTGCGCTTCGACAAGTTCACCGCCGGGCGCTATTGGACGGATGATTACGGCTTTCCCAGCAAGGAGGCTGACTGGCGGGTGCTGCGCGCCTATTCGCCCTATCACAACATTCGCAGCGGCGTGGCTTACCCGGCGATGCTGGTAACCACGGCTGATACCGACGACCGCGTGGTACCCGGGCACTCGTTCAAATACACCGCCGCTTTGCAGGCCGCGCAGCTCGGGCCAAAGCCGCACCTGATCCGGATCGAAACGCGCGCAGGCCATGGCACAGGCAAGCCGACCGACAAAGTGGTCGCAGAGAACGCCGATATTCTGGCGTTCTTCGCGCAGTGGACCGGACTAATTGTGCGATGAGGTAATATAGTCTCCGTTCAGATTATGCGCCTTAAATCTGAACGGTGCCTGTCGCTGCGATTCAGGGTCATGCCAAACATGATTCGCTAATCCTCCCTCGTAGCCGGGCTATTCCGCCCGGCGCGATGAAGGAAGAACACCCATGAAGACCCTCTCCAAAGCTCTCGTCGGGACCGTCGCGGCAGGCGCGATGGCGTTGTCTTCGGCCGCTCCGGCATTTGCCGAGCATCGCGACCGCGATAGCATCAGTGCAGGCGATATCATCGCCGGTGCGCTGATCATTGGCGGGATCGCCGCTGTCGCTTCGGCCGGAAGCCGCGATCGCGGCTATGACTACGACTATGATCGGGATTATCGCTATGATCGCGCTGGTTATGGCGACCGCTACGATGGCTACGGGCGCGATCGCTACTACGGCGGCAATCCGCGCCAGGCGGTTGAGCAGTGCGTCCGCGCAGCTGAGCGTTACGCCTCGAGCCGCTATGGCCGCGCCGACGTGACCGACGTGCGCGATATCGATCGCAAGCGCTGGGGCTACGAAGTGAAAGGCCGGATCGCAGTCCGCACCCATGATCGTGACTGGCGCCGCGGCGACGCGCGCTATGGCTCGGGCTGGGGCGGTGACTATCGCGGCTGGCGCGAAGAACACCGCGGCTACGACAGTGGCTCGTTCAAGTGCAAGTACGAGCGCGGCCGCGTGGTCGACATCGACTTCGGGGGAATCCGCGGGCTTTAAGGTTAAGGGTTCTCACGATGAAGGCAACGGCGGTTCAGGCTGGAGACAGTCTGGGCCGCCTAGCCGTATTCGATAGGCGTGTTACGCTCGCTTGAGGGGTGCAGACTCATGACTAATTTGCTTCGAAAGAGCGGCGCGGCTTTGGCGCTGCTGGCCAGTGTTTCACTTGCGGCGACGCCAGCCATGGCGCGCGGCTGGGGTGGGGGCTGGGGCCGCCATCATGATCGCGATGTCGATGCCGGCGATGTGATCACCGGTATCCTGATCATCGGCGGAATCGCCGCGATCGCTTCGGCCGCAAGCAGCGAGAACAAGCGCGAACGCGAGCGGCGTGAGCGTGAAGAACGCGAAGCGCGCGATTATCGCTACGAACCGCAGGCCGATACGCGCGGCTATACCCAGGGTGACGAACGCCCGATCTACCGCGAAAGCAGCGGGATCAATGCCGCGATCGAACGCTGTGTCGGTGAAATCGAACGCGGCTCATCGCGGGTTGAAGAGGTCGAAACCGTCGGCAAGCAGGGCAATGCCTGGCGGATCGAAGGCCGGATGCAGGGCGGCGAGAGCTTTGCCTGCACGATCGACCGCGATCTTCGGATCCGCAGCGTCAGCGTCGGCGGCGAAGCTTACTGATCGGTGCTTGTCCCTTCCCGCCCATAGGCGGGGAGGGCGAGTCCATAATGGATTGCTGTTCCGCGCAGGGCAAAACCGGCAACGGCGGCCACGGTCCAGACCGCACCCAGCGGCAGGTTTAACACCGTGCCGATTGCGCAAAGCGCCGAGCTGAGCGCAGCGGCGGTGACATACAGCTCAGGCCGCATCAGGATCGAGGGACGGCCCGCCAGCACATCGCGGATGATTCCGCCGACGCAGCCGGTGATGATCCCCATCAGTACCGCCGGGACCGGAGTGAGGCCAAAGGCGAGTGCCTTGGCGGTGCCTAGCACAGCATAGGCCGCAAGGCCGGCGGCATCGAACCAATCAAGGAGCTTGCCTTGCCACCAGCGATGCGGGGTCAGCCAGGCGACCAATGCCACCCCCAGACAGACCGGCGCGACCCACGGATCGCGCACCCAGAACACCGGCGCACCGATCAGCAGATCGCGCACCGATCCGCCGCCGACCCCGGTGACCAGCGCGAAGAAGGCCATGGTGACGAAAGTCTGCCGCAGCCGCGCCGCCAGCAGCGCGCCGGTTAGTGCAAACACGGCGGTCCCCGCAAGATCGAGCGCGGCAGGGATTTGCGGGATGGCGGAGCTCATCGCGCCGATCTCCGTCGCCTGAACAGCAGCGTCACTCCCAGCATCACGCTCAGCAGCCCAATCATGGCCGAGCCGATCAGCAGCGGGTGGCTGCTGTCCTCGCGCTCCATCGGGTCCATGATGTGCAGGCCCCACATGAAATCGAACAGCCGCCAGAACGGCGTGCGCACCGCCTCGATCTCACCGGTATCGCGGCCGACATAGATGTGGGTGCCATCGCGCAGGGTGACTTGCCAGACCGGAATCTTGCGGCGGAAATCGAAGGGGACCTGGTCGGCCGCGAACATCTTTGCCTCGGCAATCGGACTGTCTTTGAGTCCGGCTTTAACGACAGCGAGCGCCGCTGCGCGGTCGAGCGGGGTCAGCTTGATGCCGCTACGCGCATCGAACAGCGCGGTGCTTTCATCGGCATAGGTCACCCGCGCGACCGGCGTGCCGTGGCGAAGCTCGATCTTGTAGGATGTGACCGGCGACTGGCCGGGGACGAGAAAGGGCAGGGTCGGCACAAAGCCAGCGGGTATCGTTTCGGAATGATGCTCTGCGCGCAGATTGGTCCCCCGCACTTCGTCAATCGGCCGCCAGACCATGACCAGGCCCGAAACCGTCCATAACAGCAGCGGGATCGCGGCGAGCCAGCCGAGCCAGATATGCCAGCGGGCGAAACGGCGCATGAGCAGATTGAACTTCATCGTGCCGCTATTGCCGCCGCAGTGCCGCTAGCGCCAGCCCCAGACCGAGTATAGGCGCTGCGCCATAGCCGATCAGGATGCTGGGATAGTTGCCCAGAAGCGCTGCACAGTTTGCGGTGATTTCAAATGCCACAAAAGGCAGCGCGTCTCTGCCAATCGCTTTGAACAATACCAGAGGAGCCAAGTTGGCCAGCAGCAGCGTGGTCCCGGTCGCTTCCGAAGCGGCCCAGGCATCCTGCAGCACCCCCTCGACGAAGGGAACCGGCGCGAGCGGATCGGGGATCGACCAAACAATTCGCAACGCAGTGGCGGCAGCGACCAGCGCGGCAATGGCAAAGCGATCGCGGTGCTGGATTGCACGCGCTGCAGCAGCGCTGGCCAGTGCCAGAACCGCCGCGCGGTCGGGCTGAAAGGTGCAGATGGCCATGGCTGTAACCAGCAAGCCAAGAGTGAAGGACGCGTGAAGCCGTGCCATAAGCACCACCAGCGATGGCAAGACCAGATAGCCGATGTGCAGGTTGAGCGGGCCAAGCGCCAGCCAGCGCCGAATGCCGTCTAGATCATGCCCGACGAAGAGTGTCAGTCCGAGAAGCCCCAACAGCGCGATCCCCAGCCCCAGCGCGTGGCGTTCACCGGTGCGGACTGGCAACCAGCGGGCAGCAAGCAGGGCGATTGCGAGACTACTCAGGTTGACCGCTATGTAAGTCGCGGGAGCGTCCTGCGTGGCCATCCAGACCAGTCCCCCGAGAACGGGGATAGCCAGCCCAGGCGATGCTGGCCAGGCTTGGCGTGGCCCCGGCAAGCCGATCACATATGGATCGGTTTGCCGGTTACCGCCATTGCCGCTTCTTTGATCGCCTCGCTATGCGTGGGATGGGCGTGGCAGGTGTAAGCGATGTCCTCGCTGGTCGCACCGAATTCCATCGCCTGCGCGGCCTGGGCGATCATGGTGCCTGCAACCGAGGCGATGCACCAGACGCCGAGCACCTTGTCGGTCTTGGCATCGGCGATGATCTTCACGAAGCCATCGGGCTCGTGATTGGTCTTGGCGCGGCTGTTGGCCAGCATCGGGAACTTGCCGACCTTTACCTCACCGCGCTCTTTCGCCTGTTCCTCGGTGAGGCCAACCCCGGCGAATTCGGGCATGGTATAGACCACGCCGGGGATCACATCGTGGTTCACGATGCCGGCCAGCCCAGCGATATTCTCGGCCACCGCGATGCCTTCGTCCTCAGCCTTGTGCGCCAGCATCGGGCCGGGGATTACGTCGCCGATCGCCCAGACACCGGGGATCGAGGTGCGGAAATCGTGGTCGGTTTCGACCTGGCCGCGCGCGTTGGTGGCCAGCCCGATCTTGTCGAGGCCGAGCCCCTCGGTGTTCGGCCGCCGCCCGATCGAGACGAGTACGCAATCGGTTTCCAGCGTCTCACTCGCTCCGCCCTTTGCGGGTTCGAGTGTGAGCGTCGCCTTCTTGCCCTTGACTGCCACCCCGGTCACCTTGGTGCCGAGCTTCAGCTCCATGCCTTGCTTCTTGAAGATTTTGGCGGCTTCCTTGCGAACGTCACCATCCATGCCCGGGAGGAGTTGGTCGAGGAATTCGACAACTGTCACCTTGGCCCCAAGCCGCCGCCAGACCGAGCCAAGCTCCAGCCCGATCACCCCGCCGCCGATCACAACCATGTGCGCAGGCACCTTGGCCAGCTCAAGCGCGCCGGTGCTGTCAACCACGATGCCCTTGGCATTGTCGACCTCAACCCCGGGCAGCGGGGTTACGCTCGAACCGGTGGCAATGACGATGTTCTTGGCAGTAACTGCCTTGCCCGCGACCTCGACCGTATGCGCATCCTTGAACGCAGCATAACCCTTCAGCCAATCGACCTTGTTCTTCTTGAACAGGAATTCGATGCCTTTGGTCAGCCCGCCAACCGCATCGAGCCGCTGCGCGTGCATCTTGGGCAGGTTGAGCTTGGGGCTCACCTCGATCCCCATCTCCGCCATCGCGCCATTGGCCGCCGCGTCATAGAACTCGCTGGCGTGGAGCATCGCTTTTGATGGAATGCAGCCGACGTTGAGGCAGGTCCCGCCCAGCGTCTCGCGTCCTTCGACGCAAGCGGTCTTCAGCCCCAGCTGCGCTGCGCGGATCGCCGCAACATAGCCGCCAGGCCCGGCACCGATGATGAGGACATCGTAGTCGTATTCAGCCATCGTTCGTTCCTTAGAGGTCAATCAGCAAGCGGGTGGGATCCTCGATCGCTTCCTTGATCGTCTTCAAAGCCGTAACCGCCTCGCGCCCATCGATCAGGCGGTGGTCGTAGCTGAGTGCGAGGTACATCATCGGGCGGATCACGATCTGGCCATCGCGGACGACCGGGCGGTCTTCGATGCGGTGGAGGCCGAGCACCGCCGACTGCGGCGGATTGATGATCGGGGTGGACATCAGCCCGCCGAAGATTCCGCCGTTGGAGATGGTGAAGGTGCCGCCCTGCATGTCGGCCATGGTCAGGCTGCCGTCCTTGGCGCGCTTGCCCAGATCGGCGATGGCCTTCTCGATATCGGCGAAACCCATTTGATCGACGTTGCGGACCACCGGCACGACCAGGCCGTTGGGAGCCGAAACCGCGACCGAGAGATCGACGTAAGGGAAATAGACGATCTCTTCCCCGTCGATCTGGGCGTTGACCGCGGGGATGTCCTTCAGCGCGAGGCAGGCGGCCTTGGCGAAGAAGCTCATGAAGCCGAGCTTGATCCCGTGCTTTTTCTCGAACACGTCCTTGTAGCGATTGCGCGCGTCGATCACCGCCGACATGTCGCAATCGTTGAAGGTGGTGAGCAGCGCGGCGGTGTCCTGCGCAGACTTCAGCCGCTTGGCGATGGTCTGGCGCAGGCGGGTCATCTTGACCCGCTCTTCGCCGCGCTCGCCCGCCGGAGCAGGAGCGACGACCGGGGCGGTGACTGCTGGGGCAGGAGCAGCGGACTTCGCCGCCGCCGCTGCCAGCACATCTTCCTTGGTCAGTCGGCCGTCCTTGCCGGTGCCCCTGACGCTGGCCGGATCGATTCCGTGCTCCAGCACCGCGCGGCGCACGGCGGGGGAGAGCGTCGCGGCATCGGCGGCGGGTTCCACCTTGGGCGGCAAACTATCCGATGCGGGCGCGATTGGCGCTTCGGTGCGCGATGCAACCGGTTCGGCCCCGGCAGCGGCAACGCCGTCTTCGATTGTCGCAATCACCGCGCCAACGGTCACCGTATCGCCGGCCTTGGCGAGGAACTGGCCCATCACGCCCGCAACGGGTGAAGGCACTTCGATCGCGACCTTGTCTGTTTCCAGACTGGCGATCGGCTCATCGAGCGCAACCGCTTCACCCGGCTGCTTGAGCCATTCGCCGATGGTCGCCTCGGCAACCGATTCACCCAGAGTGGGAACTTTAACTTCGGTGGACATCTCTCTGTTCCTCAAGCCTTTTTGCGCCCTTCGACAAGCTCAGGGTAATCGGGCGAAGGAAGAAGGCCTAAACCTTCTTCCTTCTACGAATTTCACTGCGAACCGACGTACCAAGTGCATGGCTGATCAGTGCGCCCTGTTCGGCCTCGTGCCGCTTGGCGAGGCCAGTGGCCGGCGAAGCACTGGCCACGCGGCCAGCATAGCGCGCGCGTGTCACCTTGCGTTTGGCGGCAGTCAGCGCGGCTTCGATTTCAGGCTCCACGAAGAACCACGAACCGGCGTTCTTCGGCTCTTCCTGGCACCAGACAACCTCTTCCAGCTTGGGCATCCGCTCAAAGCGAACCGCCAGCGGATCGCCGGGGAAGGGATAGAGCTGCTCGATCCGGATGATCTGCGTATCGGTAACGTCCGCCGCGTCGCGGGCTTCCATCAGATCGTAGGCGACCTTGCCCGAACAAAGGATCACCTTGCGAGTATCCTTGTCGGCCGCGCCGTTGCGGTCTGAGAGGATGCGCTTGAAGTGCGCCTCACCCACGAATTCGCTCGCCTCGCTCTTGGCCATCGGATGGCGCAGCAAGGACTTCGGCGTCATGATCACCAGCGGCTTGCGGAACGGGCGGTGCATCTGGCGGCGCAGCACGTGGAAGTAGTTGGCTGGGCTGGTGATGTTGCAGACCTGGATATTGTCCTGCGCGCAAAGCTGGAGGAAGCGTTCGAGGCGAGCTGAGCTGTGCTCGGGACCCTGGCCTTCGTAGCCGTGCGGCAGCAACAGCACGAGGCCGTTTGCGCGCAGCCACTTGGACTCCGAACTGGCGATGTACTGATCGATCATGATCTGCGCGCCGTTGGCGAAATCGCCGAACTGCGCTTCCCACAGCACCAGGCTCTTCGGATCGGCACTGGCATAGCCATATTCGAAGCCAAGCACGCCATATTCGCTCAAGGGGCTATCGTGCACTTCGAACTTGCCGTGGGGCACGGTGCTGAGCGGCACATATTTGTGCTCGTCGGTCTGGTCGGTCCAGACGGCGTGGCGCTGGCTGAAGGTACCGCGCCCGGAGTCCTGGCCCGAGAGGCGCACGTTGTAGCCTTCGGACAAGAGTGAGCCAAAGGCCAGCGCTTCACCCGTCGCCCAGTCAAAGCCGGCGCCGCTGGTGAACATCTCGCGCTTGGCATCGAGCACGCGGGTCAGGGTCTTGTGGATCTGGATCGTTTCGGGAACCGTGGTCAGCGTGCGGCCCAGGCTGTCAAACAGCTTCTGTTCGATCCCGGTGTGGATGTTGCGCCGCGCGTTTTCCGGATCGGCCGGGGCATGCAGACCGGTCCAGCGCCCGGCGAACCAATCGGCCTGGTTGGCCTTGTAGCTTTTCGAAGCTTCGAACTGCGCCTCAAGGTGCGCGACAAACTGGGTTTCGGTCTCCGCCGTCCAGTCCTTGTCGATCACGCCCTGGTCGACCAGCCGCTTGGCGAAGATCGCCGAAACCGGCGGATGGGCGCGGATCTTCTGGTACATCAGCGGTTGGGTGAAGCCGGGCTCGTCGCCTTCGTTGTGTCCGAAGCGGCGATAGCACCACATATCGATCACGATATCGCGGCCGAAGGTCTGGCGGTAATCGACTGCCAGCTTGCAGGCGAAAGTCACCGCCTCGGGATCGTCACCGTTGACGTGCAGGATCGGCGCCTGAACGCCCTTCGCCACGTCAGACGGATAGGGCGATCCGCGGCTGAACTGTGGGCTGGTGGTGAAGCCGATCTGGTTGTTGATGATGAAATGGATGCACCCGCCGGTGTTGTAACCGCGCACGCCGGAAAAGCCGAAGCACTCCCACACGATCCCTTGCCCCGCAAAGGCGGCATCGCCGTGGATCAGCACGGGCATCACCTGCTTGTGCTTGCCTTTGCCAATATCGTCGCGGAACGCCTGGTTGGCGCGGGTCTTGCCCAGCACCACGGGGTCGACTGTTTCGAGGTGGCTGGGGTTGGGGACCAGGCTCATATGCACCTTGATCCCGTCAAATTCGCGGTCGGTGCTGGTGCCGAGGTGGTATTTGACATCGCCCGATCCGCCGACATCTTCCGGGTTGGCGGTGCCGCCGGAGAATTCGTGGAAAATCACGCGGTAGGGTTTGGCCAGAACGTTGGCGAGCACGTTGAGGCGGCCGCGGTGGGCCATGCCATAGACGATCTCTTTCACGCCGAGCTGGCCGCCGTACTTGATCACCGCCTCCAGCGCGGGGATCATCGCCTCGCCACCGTCGAGCCCGAAGCGCTTGGTGCCGACGTACTTCTTGCCGAGGAACTTCTCGTACTGCTCGCCGCGGATCACCGCGGAGAGGATCGCCTTCTTGCCTTCGGGGGTGAAGTCGATCGACTTGTCGCCGCCCTCGATCCGGTCCTGGATGAAGCGGCGCTCCTCCACGTCGGCGATGTGCATGTATTCGTAGCCGACCTTGCCGCAGTAATTGCGCTTCAGGATCTCAACCAGTTCGCGCACGGTGGCCCAATGCAGGCCGAGCGTGCCGCCCAGATAGACCTTCCGGTCCAGCGCTGCGCCCGAAAAGCCGTGGTATGCGGGATCGAGATCGGCTGGCAGTTCCTGCTTCGACAGGCCCAGCGGATCGAGATCAGCCCCCAGATGTCCGCGCACGCGGTAAGTGCGCACCAGCATCATCGCCCGGATCGAATCCGCGGCGGCATCTTCGATTGCCTTGGCATCAGTCGGCGCGCCGGGCTTGGCAGCTGCGGCCTTGACCGCCAGCTGCATCGCCGTTGGATCGAGCGCGGTGGTGAGGTCGTCTTCAGCCGTCCGCCAGTTCGCGCGTGCCCATGATGGACCCGGTTGCGGGTCGTCTGGCAGAAAGTCGTTGGTTTCGTAGCCCATCGGTCAATCCTGGGGAGGAAAGGTTGCGGGCAGGGCCATGGCGGCCCTGCGCGCATTTACGGGGTCAGACACGCTCTTTGAGCAGCGCGTCAAGCGTTTCGCCGAGCAGTGAGGGCGAGGGTGAGACGCGGATACCCGCCGCTTCCATCGCTGCGATCTTGCTTTCGGCATCGCCCTTGCCGCCCGAAACGATCGCCCCGGC
>CAZVMC010000039.1:0-20195 GCA_964628635.1 uncultured Novosphingobium sp.
AATTAGCACCCCCGATTGCAGTACTTCACTTACCGGCGGCGGCAGAACCGGCGGCGCCGGCTTGGCGGGTGCGGCTTTGGGTGCGGCAGGCGCGGCAACCGCCATCGCCGATTGCACCGGCGCCGTTGCGCCAAAAAAAGGCACTCCCGCCGCCGCGAGTCCGGCAAGCACGAGCAACAGCGCGGCGACACCCGCAGCGCCCGCTGAGCGGATAATGGTTGACCGGTCGTTTACCACGTTGGGTCCTGCTAGAACGGGTCGGCCCGCCCGCTCAACCGGTTTTTTGAAGGCGATTCCCAAAGCTGGACGCAGATCGCTTGCTCCGGCATCGCGATGCCTTTAATCACCCGGTTAAATCACGGGAGCCACAGGTGTTCTTCAACTTTGTCGACGAGCTGCGCAGCGCGGGCATTCCCGCGAGCTTCAAGGAGCATCTCGTGCTGCTCGAAGCGCTCGAAAAGGATGTGATCGAGCAGACGCCTGAGGCGTTCTACTACCTCTCTCGCGCCACTTTCGTGAAGGATGAGGGCCTGCTCGACAAGTTCGATCAGGTCTTCAACAAGGTCTTCAAGGGCCTGCTCACTGACTATGGTCAGAACCCTGTCGACATCCCGGAGGAATGGCTCAAAGCCGTCGCCGAGAAGTTCCTCACGCCCGAGGAGATGGCCGAGATCGAAAAGCTCGGTTCTTGGGATGAGATCATGGAGACGCTCAAGAAGCGGCTCGAGGAACAACAGAAGCGCCACGAGGGTGGCAACAAGTGGATCGGCACCGGCGGCACCTCACCCTATGGCAATTCAGGCTATAACCCGGAAGGGGTTCGGATCGGCGGCGAATCGAAGCATAAGCGAGCGCTGAAGGTCTGGGAAAAGCGCGAGTTCCAGAACCTCGACAACACCCGCGAGCTTGGCACGCGCAACATCAAGATCGCGCTGCGCCGCCTGCGCCGCTTCGCGCGTGAGGGCAATCCGGACGAGCTTGATCTGGAAGGCACGATTGACGGCACAGCGCGCCAAGGCTGGCTCGACATCCGCATGCGCGCCGAGCGCAAGAACGCGGTCAAGCTGCTGCTGTTCCTCGATGTCGGCGGATCGATGGACCCGTTCATCAAGCTGGTCGAAGAGCTGTTCAGCGCTGCCACGACCGAGTTCAAGAACCTGGAGTTCTTCTACTTCCACAACTGTCTTTACGAAGGGGTCTGGAAGGACAACAAACGCCGCTGGTCCGAGCGGACCAACACCTGGGACATCCTCCACAAATACGGCCACGATTACAAAGTGGTCTTCGTCGGCGACGCGGCGATGAGCCCCTACGAGATTTCCCACCCCGGCGGCTCGGTCGAGCACTTCAATGAAGAGGCTGGCGCGGCCTGGCTGAGCCGGGTGGCGCATGTCTATCCCGCCACCGTGTGGATCAACCCGGTCCCTGAAAAGCAGTGGGGTTATTCGCAGTCGACCAAGATGATCAAGGAGCTGATCGGCGGATCGATGTATCCGCTGACGCTCGACGGGCTGGACGATGCCATGCGCGAGCTCACGCGAAAGAAGCATTAAAGCCGGGATAGATTTGCTTGGCTTGATTGGCACCGCGTGAGCGCCACCTTCTAGCCATGAACACCACCCGCCTCCCCGCGCTATTCCTCGGCCATGGTTCGCCGATGACTGTGATCACCGATGGCCCAGAGCGCCGCGCTTGGCAGGTGCTTGGAAAGGCACTGCCCCGCCCCAAGGCCATTCTGGTGATTTCGGCGCATTGGGAAACGCAGGGGAAGGTTCATCTGACCATTGGCGAGCGGCCACGCACAATCCATGACTTCGGCGGGTTCCCGCAGGAACTTTATGACATTGAATACCCCGCCCCCGGCGCGGATTGGCTGGTTGAGCGGATCGAAGCATTGATTGGTGCCGACCACGTCGAGCGCGATGCCAGCTGGGGTTTCGATCACGGCAGTTGGGGCGTCGTTCAGCCGATGTACCCCGATGCCGCCATTCCAATGGTGCAACTGAGCCTCGACCGCGCCCTGTCCCCAGCCGAGCATCTTGCGATTGCCGCCAAGCTTGCACCTTTGCGAGACGAAAGCATCTTGATCATCGGCAGCGGGAACGTGGTTCACAACCTGCGCCTGTGGCGACAGTTCGCCGGGACGGTGCCGGATTGGGCTCGCGGCTTTCAGGACTTGATCACCAGCGCGGTCATTGCCGACGATCATGCTGCACTCACCGAATTCGCGAGCGACGATCAGGCTGCATTGGCCGCAATCAATAGCGGTGAACACTACTTGCCGCTGCTTTACGCGGTCGGAGCGCGTCTGCCGGGCGATGAAGTTGGCGTGTTCAGCGATAGCATCAATGGCGCACTTTCGATGACCAGCTATGTCATTGGCGATGCGGCACTGGCTCCCGTCTAAGCGGGTTTGCGCGCCGCGATATAGAACCAATCGCCCTGCCCGATCAGCGGTCCAAGCAATACCAGTGGCGCGAAAGCCAGCGCATAGGCCAGCCGCTTGGGCATCCGCGCGAGCGTTCCCAGGGTCCCGAAGGTGTAGCTGAGTTCGATCAGGCTGTGCTGCACCGGGCCCGGTTCGAACCCTGCCTTGTCCAACATTGCAGACAGCGTCCGGATTGAGAACTGGTAGAGGTGATGCGGCGGCTCAGGATGCGGCCAATAGTTGAGCCGGTCTGCCAGCTTGTAGGACAAGCGCGGAAACAAGCCGTCGATGTTCGGTGTGGACAGCACGAACCAGCCGCCGGGTTTGAGCAGGCGATAGGCTGCGGCAATGTCACTCGCTGGATCTGGTACGTGCTCGATCACGTCAAACATGGTCACAATATCGAACGAGCCCGCATCGTGGTGGCTGTCGTGGATCGATCCTTGCTCCACCGCGAGGCCGAAATGGTCCCGCGCGAAGCTTGCCGAGTCGGCCGAGAATTCCACTCCGGCCACCGAAAAGCCGCGATCGCGCGCCTTGGCCAGAAACTGCCCGGTTGAGCAGCCGACATCGAGCACTGCGCCAGCATTTGCAACCCTGCTCAAGAAGTCCATGTGGTTGGCTGCGATGCCGTCCATCCGCTGCCACAGCTTGCTGCCAGGCTGCTGCAAACCCGCGTGATAGTCCGCGCTGGCGGAATAGATTTCGGTCAGTTGCGCAGCGGTTGGCTGATTGGCGATATAGGCCAGCCCGCACCCTCCGCACTCAACCAGGTCATAGCCCTTGAGCGAGAACAACGGTTTGGCTTCGGCAGCGCCGCAATGATTGCAACCAGACATGGCTGCGGCAGTTAACAGCGATTGGAAAAGATTGGATTAAGTCGCTAGGGCGCGGCGATGGACATCCAGCTTCTGATCATCTGCCTGCTAACCTTTGCGATCAACCTGATCGGCACAATGGCCTATTCAGCGCGCATCGCCGGCGTGCGGACGCGGCGAATCGCAATGAGCTTTGCGCTGTTCAATGTGCTGGTGCTGGTCAGTCGCACCTCCAACTCCTTCCTCGGCCCGTTCCTCGCGAAGCGCATCGAGACGGAGATTGCGTCCGGTCAGGGTGACGCACTCTATGGCGACTTTCAGATCGTTCTCGCATCCGCTTCGGCGGCGGTAGCCATCGGGATCCTGCTGATCCCCACCGGGCAGCGGATGTTTGCGAAGGCGATCGGCTATTTCCAGACGCATCGGTCGACCGCCAAGCTGGTGATGAAAACCGCTACGCCGACCGGGCTGAAAGCCGTGCGCGATGCGATGCACCCGCCTTCGATCGGCCTGCTGCGCGGACTGTTTGCAGAGCGCGGGGTTGGTTGGGGCGTGCTGCTGGCCAATTGTCTGGCTCAGGCGCTGATCACGGTGGGCGTGGTCGCTTCACTATATGCCGGGTACCTCAATCCCGAGTTCCGGGTTACCGCTTCGCAGCTCAGTGCGGTGGTCAACGGCTTTGCCACAATCCTGCTGTTTGCCCTGATCGATCCGCAGCTTTCGGTGATGACAGACGATGCCGTTGAGGGCCGGGTCAGCGAAGCGCTGTTCCGCCGGACCATTGTCTGGATCAGCCTCAGCCGACTGGTCGGCACGCTGCTGGCACAAGTTTTGTTCCTGCCTTCCGCGATGGCGATCGCCTGGATCGCCAACTACGTTTGACGATCAAGCTCCGCGTTAAGCCGCAGGCTGCAGCGCCAGAAAAAGAACGCCGGGATCAAGCCCAACCAGGCTGCCCCGTACAACACCCAGCGCACCGATTCTTCTCCCGCCATCGGCTTGAACCAGTCAGACAGCATCCCGAAAAACAGCGGCCCCAGGCCCAATCCGATCAGGTTCTGACAGAACAGCAGTACCGCGCTTGCGGTTGCCCGGTGACGCAGCGGAACCAGGCCCTGGGTGCTGGCGTAAGTCGGCCCGTAATAGAGCGCGAGCAAGGCGTTTTGCGCCGTGAGGAGGGCGATCGCCAATTGCCAGCTTGTGGTAACAAAAGCCATGTAGGCAATTGGTGCACCGATCAGGAAGCCGAACACGGGCGCGGTCATCACATGGCGGCGGTTGTTCGCGCCGTAGCGATCCGCCAGACAACCACCGAACCAGGTGCCAAAGATTGCCGCCAGACCGCCGACCCCGCCATACCACCAGCCAGTTTCGGTGGCAGAAAGCCCGTGGTTGCGCTGGAAGTAGATGGTGATCCAGGTGGTCTTGCCATAGCTGAGGAACGCCGCGCTTGAGGCCGCGATCAACAGCAAAACGTAGCCGCGCGACGACAGCACTTCGCGCACGGCGCTCCACATAGATTCGCCTTGGCCTGAAGGGGAACTGCGGACTGGACGATCACGGTCGCGCAAAACGAACCAGACAACGAATGCCAAGGCCACACCCGGCAGGCCCACCAGTAGGAAGGCTTTGCGCCAGCCAATCGTGTCAGCCAGAGTTCCGCCCAAGACCATCCCAAGCAATCCACCGATTGGGATGCCAAGCGCATAAAACGCCAAGGCCGAGGCGCGGCGTTCGGGCGGTACCTTGTCGGCAATCAGCGAATGCGCGGCCGGCGTACAGCCAGCCTCCCCCACTCCCACGCCGATCCGCGCCAGCAGCAGTTGCACGAAATTCTGGGCAAGCCCGCACAGCGCGGTCATCGCGGACCAGACTGCCAGGGCAACCGCGATCAAGCGTCCCCGATCGCTCGAAGGCCGATCAGCATAACGGGCGATCGGCAATCCTAGGACTGTATAAAACAAGGCAAATGCAAGGCCGGTCATGAGCCCGATCTGTGTGTCGCTGAGCTTCAAATCGCGACTGATCGATTCCGACAGAATGTTGACGATCTGCCGGTCGAGAAAATTGAAGATGTAGACGATCAGCAGGATCCACAGCGTGAGACGCAGCGAGTTTGCGGGCGTTTTGCCCGGCACGGCCTGATCCATCAACGTTCCTCTCAAGCCGGGTGCTGCCCGGTGCAATCCCCATCCAGCCTGCAAGTTGGCGGGACCGGGCGCGCGCGTCAATAGAGCAGGAACCCTGCCGTGGATTCGCGCCAAGCCGCTTCGTGGTTGCCAGCGAGGCGATCAAGATCACCTGCCTCGGCGGCGGAATCATCCACCCATTCGCGCAGCGCAGGTCCGGCGCTGATTACATCGATCGCCAGCCGCTCGAACTCGTACTCGTAGGGAAAATCGCGCCACAGTTCGTAATCAGGATAGAGCCGCCGGATGGCTTTGAAGGCCAGTGCCTGCAGCCGCCAGGGTCGGAAGGCGTGATGATTGTAAAAACGGCCCTCGGCATGGATCATCAACCCGTTGCACAGTTCACCTGCATGCTTATGAAAGGTCGGGGTGAACCAGCATTCGCGCAGCGCACAGCCCGCCAGCCAAGCGGGGGCAAAGCGCTCCATTTCTGTTAGAACTGCCTTGGCATCGATATCGGGCGCGCCGAACAATACTTCGAGCGGCCGGGTGGTCCCCCGCCCTTCACTCAGCGTCGCGCCTTCCAGCATCACCGTGCCGGCATAGGCGCGTGCCATATTGAGGCTGGCGGCATTGGGACTGGGGTTGATCCAGATCCGACTTTCGGGCCAGCCGAAGCCAGCCCCGTCCGGCTGCCAGCCTTCCATCGCGATCACCCGGTAATCGACATCGAGCTTGAAGTGATCGATGAACCACGCCCCCATCTCGCCCAAAGTCAGCCCGTGCCGCATGGGCATAGGTGCCGCCCCGACAAAGCTCTCCTGCCCCGGAACCAGCAGCGTCCCCTCAACTGGCCGCCCGGCCGGATTGGGCCGATCGAGCACCCAGACCGCCTTGCCGGTGCCGCTCGCAGCTTCGAGCAGGTAGAGCAGCGTGGTGACGAAGGTGTAGATCCGGCAGCCAAGGTCTTGCAGATCGAACAGGAAGACATCGGCGGTTGACATCATCTGTCCGCTGGGGCGGCGGACTTGGCCATACAGGCTGAATACCGGGATGCCGTAGACGGAGTCGGTCTCGTCCTCGGTCTCAACCATGTTGTCCTGCTTGTCACCCTTGAGCCCGTGCTGCGGGCCGAAGGCAGAGGTGACATTCAATCCCGCTCCGATCAGTGCGTCAAGCGAGTGAGTCAGGTCTTCGGTCACCGAGGCTGGATGCGCTACCAAGGCCAGGCGTTTGCCTTCCAGCGGTCTGCGCAGCGCCGGATCGGCGAGCAGCCGGTCAATTCCGAACGAGACGCTCATCGTGCGCTCTCAAGTTTGAGAGCGCGGCATTCTTCAGCGTGAAATTCAGGTGCTCCTGGCCGGAACGCCAGTGCCCAGAACCGGTTAACCCCGTCAGCATCTTCAATGATCCCGTTCAGCGCGACGGTTGCTGGAACCGGCAGCTCAGAACGGATCACGGCTTCCACACGCAGCTCATGCGCTGTCACCGTCGTCGATATTTCCACCTCAGCCGGGGCGTTGCGCATGCCAGCGCGGAAAGCATCGAAATCGTAGCACGCCCAGCGGGTCGATGGAGAAAGGTTGAACTCGCGGTAGCTGGTGCCGTCGTGGCTCCAGAAAATCTCGAAGCAGGTTGTCTTCCACAGATCGTCGAAGCGCCCCGGTGGGGCTATCGCTGGCACGGCGATCTTGGCGATGTCACCATGGGCGACAAAGGTAGCGTGGCAGCCATCGCTGGTGGGAACGACACTGGCCTCGATCTTGTGGATCGATCCGGCAGTGCAATCGGGGTGGAGAACAAGTGGCAACATGTCCGGCCTATTGCCCGCTGGCCCCGCCTGCCGCAAGCGCCGCCTTGATCAGGGGATCGGCAGGACAAAACTGGCAGGATTGTGAAAGTCGGGTTTGAGCCCCGGATGGCGCGGTGCCCAATAGCTCTTTCGGCCGCGCTCCTCCTCTATTACGGCTGATAACACGGCGTGCGTGGCTCCATCGAGCTCAGCTGCCGGCAGGAACACCGTTTGCGTGAAAACCGAGCGCCCGCTGTCAACCGCGATGTCCGGAACGGCTGCCGGCGCATATTCAGCGGTCCTGCTGCGATAGCCAGCAAAAGCATAGGCAGCCCATTCTCCCGATGGGGAGAAATTGTACTCTCGGTATGTTCCGCCGCCAGTAGCCAAGAATAGCTCACAACAAGTCCTTTGCCAGAGGCCATCGGCGCGTTCAGCAAGGCCCGGCCTCGGCACAACCAGTTGCTCGCATCCATCAACGCGGTAACGCAGCATGATCCGATCATTGGCGACCCGGCCCCAGCGGACCGTGACCCGCTCAACCTTGCCCGGCATGAATGTCGGGTGCGCGACCAGACTGTGCGTTTGCAACCCTGTCTCTCCGTGCTAGGCGCGCCCGCGTTATGGCCACCTATCAATCCGATCTGCTCCGCCTGCTCGATGAGCGTGGATATATCCATCAGCTCACCGATGCCGCAGGCCTTGATGCCCTTGCCGCGAAGCAGATCGTCCCCGGCTATATCGGCTTCGATGCCACTGCGCCATCGCTGCATATCGGCAGCCTGGTACAGATCATGATGCTGCGCCGATTGCAGCAGACCGGACACAAGCCAGTCGTCTTGATGGGCGGTGGCACCACCCGGATCGGCGATCCGACCGGGCGCGACGAGAGTCGCAAGATGCTCACCGACGAGACGATCGAGGCGAACATCGCCTCGATCCGGACGATCTTTGCCAAGCTGTTGACCTTTGGCGACGGCCCGACCGATGCGGTCATGGTCAACAACCACGATTGGCTCGGCAAGCTGGGCTACATCGAACTGCTGCAGGAAGTGGGCACCCACTTCACGATCAACCGGATGATGACCTTCGATTCGGTCAAATTACGGCTCGATCGCGAACAACCAATGACCTTTCTCGAATTCAACTACATGATCCTGCAGGGCTACGATTTCCGGCATCTGGCCAAGGATATGGGGGTGCGACTGCAAATGGGCGGATCGGACCAGTGGGGCAACATCGTCAACGGGCTGGAACTCGGCCGCCGGATGGACGGGGCCGAGCTGTACGGGCTTACCACACCGCTGCTTACAACGGCTGACGGCTCGAAAATGGGGAAATCGGCGGCAGGCGCGGTCTGGCTGAACGAAGATGCCCTGCCCGCCTATAACTTCTGGCAATACTGGCGCAATGTAGATGACCGCGATGTCGGTCGGTTCCTGCGGCTGTTCACCGACCTGCCGCTTGAAGAGATTGCCCGACTCGAAGCTCTCGGCGGGAACGAGATCAATGCGGCCAAGGTGGTTCTGGCCAACGAAGTGACCCGGCTTTGCCGCGGTGACGAAGCAGCACAAGCATCGGAGGCCACAGCGAAGGCCACGTTCAGCGGCGGCGGGGTCGGCGCTGAATTGCCGGTGTTTGTTGCCCAAGGCGACTCAGTTTTGCTGATCGATGCGCTCGTCGGGATTGGCTTTGCAGCCAGCCGGGGCGAGGCTAAGCGCCTCATCGCGGGTGGCGGTGCCCGGGTTGATGGTGTTGCGGTAGTCGACGAAAACTACGCAATTTCAATTGCACATGGCGAAGTGCGGCTCTCCTCCGGCAAGAAGAAGCACGGCATTATTCGTCAGGGTTAACGGCAGATTTCTGCCGGATTTACCGAATGTTCGCCAATACTGTGCATTTTGGCCTTCTTGAGAAGCAACCCAAGAGGCAAGGCGGCATGGCCACCGGAGCGCAACTGACTGTTACCGACCTGCGCCGCGCCACGCGGCACCCGATCGATCACAAGGTGATCGGGGAACATCGCCAGCTTGGGGACGTGCACCTGCACATCACCAACATCTCGGCGCACGGTTTCATGGCCGACGGTATTGCGGACCTCGGTCGCGGAGAGCGGGTCGTGATCCGCTTGCCGGTTGTCGGCCGGATCGAGGCGCATCTGATCTGGGCTACCGAAGAACGTGCCGGGTTCCAGTTCGAACGGATCATCCGACTCGATGATTTCATGGGCCTGATCGACGCACTGCAGCCCAACCCCCGGCTGCGCCGCTCGCGCTAACTTCACCGAAGCTGCGATCTGCGAACGGTTGTTCTCAAGGGACGAACCGCACATCAATAGCCTTGTTACATTATAACATGACGGCTACGGGGGCCGCATGAAACAGACCATCCTGCTCCGCACCATCTTGCTGATCTCTTCGGCCATGCTGCCGATTTCTGCCGCACAAGCTCAGACCCACAACGACGAAGAGCACGGCGACCAGCACGCTGGTTCGTCTGACGAGATCGTGGTGGTCGGCCATCCACCGGTCGATTTCAACATGCTGCAAAGCACGCAAACCTTTGGCGGCGATGATCTGTTGCTATCAGGCCGGGCGCAGATCGGCGATGTCCTCGCTCGGCTGCCGGGCGTATCCTCCTCGTCCTTCGCCCCCGGTGCGGCCCGGCCCGTTCTGCGCGGCTTCGACGGCGACCGGATTCGGGTGCTGACCGACGGTATCGGAACGATCGATGCCTCGAACGTCTCTGCCGACCACGCAGTGGTCTTCGATTCGCTGACCGTCGATCATATCGACGTGCTCCATGGCCCGGCGGTACTGCTGTTTGGTGGCCAGGCGATTGGCGGTGCAGTCAATGCATTGGACAAACGAATTCCGCGCGGCATTCCGGCCGCGCCCGATGCGACCGTCATCACGGGATACGGATCGGCTGCGGATGAGCGATCGGTGGCAGGTGCGGTCAATGTCGCACTCGCACCGCGCTGGGCGCTGCATCTCGATGCCAGCTGGCGGGAAAGCGATGATGTCCGGATCCCCGGCTTCGTCGCCTCACCCAGCCTGCGCGCCGACTTGCTGGCAGATGCCGCCGAACACCGCGCGGATGGCGAGCTGGAAGAAGCAGACGAATTGACCGCTGTCGCCAATCTTGCGGGTCGCATTCCCAATTCCGGATCGCGCAGCACCACCTTCGGGGCAGGATTGGCCTTCATCGATGACGGCGGGGATCTGGGCATTTCCTTTCAGCGGCAAGACCTGCGTTATGGCGTTCCGCTGCGCCCAGGCACTGGCCATGGCCATGAGGAAGGCGAGGAAGGCCACGAGGGAGAAAACGTCACGATCGATCTCGCCCAGACCCGGGTCGACCTGCGCGGAACGCTTAAGTTTGGCGGACTGTTCGACAGCCTGCAAATCCGCGGCGCCTTTGGTGACTATCTCCACGTTGAGCTTGAGGGAGATGAGGTCGGCACCACCTTTGCTGGCAACGGCCTCGAATTCCGCGCCGACCTGGTTCAGAATGAGCGCGGCGGATGGCGCGGGCGCAGTGGGGTGCAATACTACACTCGCAAGCTGACAATTGTGGGCGATGAAGCCTTTACGCCCAACAACAATGTCAGCCGGTTTGGCGCATTCACCTTGCAAGCCTTCAAGTTCGGCCCCTTTGAAGTAGAAGCTGCTGGCCGGTTTGAGCATGCCCGCGTCAACACTCCCAGCGCCGGCTTTGATCGCACCTTCAATCTGTGGTCCGGAGCAGCGGGATTAAGCTATTCGCCGGCCGAGAACGTGAAGCTGGGCGTCAGCTACACCCGCGGCGCCCGCGCCCCGGCACCGGAAGAGCTGCTGTCGGACGGGCCGCACATCGCGACTCAATCATATGAACTCGGTGATCCCGATTTCGATCCCGAACGCAGCAACAGCTGGGAAGCCTATCTCAGCTACACAGGCGAGCGCGCCCAGTTCAAGTTGACCGGTTATCACACCAGCTTCGATCGCTTTATCGCGGCGCTGCCGACGGGCGCAGAGGAGGATGATTTGCCGGTCTTTGCCTATGCGCAGGGTCCCGCTACCTTCAAAGGCTTCGAAGCATCGGCCAGCGTTAGGCCGCTAGTCTGGACGGGCGGCAGCCTGAGCTTCGATGCCGCTGCAGACTATACCCATGCCGAGTTGGACGGTATCGGCCCAGTTCCCCGTATCCCGCCGCTGCGCCTGCGCGGCGGCATGGATCTGGAGCACGCCGGGCTGCACTTCCGCGCCGAAGTCGAATGGAATGATGCGCAAGACCGGGTCGCCGCGTTCGAGAATCCGGTTGCCGGGTTCACCATGGTCAACCTGAGCCTCGATTGGCATCCCTTTGGTGAAGAAGGCCCGCTGACTTTGCTGCTTTCGGCCAACAACCTGTTCGACGTCGAGGCGCGCCGTGCGAGCTCGTTCACCCGCGACTTCGTGCCGCTGGCCGGGCGCGATTTGCGGGTGACGGCGAAGCTCTCCTTCTAGCCAGGCAAGCGCGCCAGGGCTTGGCAAGGCTGCCGTCGCCTGCCAAGCCGTAGGGGTGAACGAAGCGACCCACCCTTGGCAATTCCGCGATTACCGGCTGTTCTGGATTGCCCGCTTCGCGGCAGTAGCGGCCACCATGGCCATGGTCGTGGTGGTCGCTGCCCAGACTTACCTTCTGGCGCGCCGTGAATATGGAATGGCCGAGGCTGAAGCCGCTTTCCTGATCGGCTTGCTTGGTCTTGCACAGTTCCTGCCACTGCTGCTTCTCACACCGGTCGCTGGCTATGTGGCAGACCGGTTTGACCGGCGCTGGGTCGCGGCCATTGCCGATATGCTGGACCTGACTGTCTGCCTCCTGCTGGCGCTGGCCAACCAGTTCGACCTGCTCAGCGTGCCATTGCTGTTCACAATGGCGGCAGCACACGGTGCGGCGCGGGTGTTCGTCGGCCCAGCGATGAGCGCCATCGTGCCAAACATCGTCCCCGCCGAGGTTCTGCCGAGGGCGATCGCTTTCAACTCGATAGCCTGGCAGAGCGCCACTGTAATCGGACCGGCGGTCGCGGGTTTTCTCCTCGCCGCTTCGGGTGCCCTGCCCTACTGGTTTGGTGTGGTGCTACTGATCATCGCTGCCACGGCAACGATGTCAATCAAGCCGTTTGCCATGCCGCCGCGTAGCGATCTCCATCCCGTTCGCCAGATGATCGACGGGGCCAAATATGTCTGGAACGAGCGCTTCCTGCTGGGCTGCGTCTCGCTGGATCTGTTTGCGGTTCTGCTTGGCGGGGCCACCGCCATGCTGCCGGTTTTTGCCTATGACGTGCTGCACGTCGGCGATGAGGGGCTTGGTATCATGCGCGCCGCGCCTGCAGCTGGCGCGGCCGTCGTCGCGTTGTGGTTGGGATTTCGGCCCATTGCCCAGAACGTCGGGGTCAAGATGTTATGGGCGGTTGCCGCGTTTGGCTTGGCGACCATCGTTTTTGGACTCTCGCAGAACTACCTGCTCTCGCTCGCCATGCTGGCGCTGCTTGGCGCAGCTGACATGGTCTCTGTATTCATCCGCGGCAGTCTGGTGCAGCTCAACACACCCGATGACAAGCGCGGGCGGGTTTCATCGATTTCCGGTCTGGCCATTTCAGCCTCGAACGAACTGGGCGAGATGCAGTCCGGCCTCGCCGCCGCCGCTTTGGGCGCTGTCGGCGCAGTGGTTGCAGGCGGCGCGGGAGCGATTATTGTAACGGCGTTGTGGGCTTGGGGATTCCCCGAACTGCGCCGCGCCAAGACCTTTGCCCCCCAATACCGGATCAAGGAAACCGTATCATGAAGGCCGCATCGATCCTCGCCACCATCGGCAACACCCCGCACATCCGGCTCAGCCGCATGTTCCCCGATCATGAGGTGTGGGTGAAGAGCGAGCGCGGCAATCCGGGTGGCTCGATCAAGGACCGGATCGGGCTGGCGATGATCGAAGCCGCCGAGGCCGACGGCAGCCTTGGCCCGGGCGGGACGATTGTTGAGCCGACCAGCGGCAACACCGGCATTGGTCTTGCGATGGTCGCGGCGGTGAAAGGCTACAAGTTGGTGCTTGTCATGCCCGAATCGATGTCGATCGAGCGCCGCCGCCTGATGCTGGCCTATGGCGCGACCTTCGACCTTACCCCGCGCGAAAAAGGTATGAAGGGTGCCATCGAGCGCGCACATGAGCTGGTCGCCGCCACGCCCGGTGCCTGGATGCCACAGCAGTTTGAAAATGCCGCCAATGTCGCGGTCCACGTCCGCACTACCGCGCAGGAGATTTTGGCTGATTTCGCCGACACGCCAATCGATGCGCTGATCACCGGGGTCGGCACCGGGGGGCACCTGACCGGCTGCGCCGAAGTGTTGAAGGCCAAGTGGCCGGCGATGAAAGCTTGGGCAGTCGAACCCACACTCTCGCCAGTTATCTCAGGCGGCCAGCCCGCCCCTCACCCGATCCAGGGCATTGGTGCTGGTTTCATCCCGGCCAACCTCCATACCCAGGCAATCGACGGCGCGATCCAGGTGGATCCGGCCGATGCCAAGGAAATGGCCCGCCGCTGCGCTCGCGAAGAAGGCATGCTGGTGGGCATCAGCTCGGGCGCAACGCTGGCCGCGATTGCCCAGAAGCTGCCCGAATTGCCCGCCGGATCGCGCGTGCTTGGGTTCAATTACGATACCGGCGAGCGTTACCTTTCGGTGCCCGATTTTCTGCCTGAGTAGGCGTCCTCAAGCCGTCGCAAAGGCCTCAACCGGTAGCGCCATGACTGCTTCGGCGCCGCCCTCGATCTTGCGGCGCAAGGCACCGGCATCGGGGGTGAAGCGCTCGCCGAAATAGCGTGCGGTGACCAGCTTGGTCTCGTAAAACGTTTTGTCGTCACTGCCCGCCGCCAGCGCGGCGCTGGCGACCTTGCCGGCCTTCAGCCACATCAGGCCCAGCGCGACGATGCCCATCATGTGCATGTAATGATGCGCGCCCGCGCCAACATTGTTGGGATTGGTCATGCCGTTCTGCATGAACCACATCGTCGCCGCCTTGAGCTCGCCATTGGCCTTCTCGACCTGGCCGGCCAGTGCAGTCAAAGCCGGATCAGCCTTGGCTTCGGCGGCCTCGGCATCGACCATCGCGAAGAACGCTTGCACGGCTTTGCCACCGGCCTGCGCCAGCTTACGGCCGACCAGATCCATCGCCTGAACGCCGTTGGCACCTTCGTAGATTTGGGTAATGCGCGCGTCGCGGACGAACTGGCTCATCCCCCATTCCTCAACGTAGCCGTGGCCGCCAAAGACTTGCTGCATGTTCACCGCGATTTCAAAGCCCTTGTCGGTGCCGTAGCCCTTGATCACCGGGGTGAGCAGACTGATCATCTCGTCAGCCAGCGCGCGGTCTTCTTCGGTGCCCGCCTTGTGGCTGAGATCGACCTGCAATGCGCCCCACAGACAAAGCGCGCGCATCCCTTCGGTGAAGGCCTTGGCATCCATCAGCATCCGGCGAATGTCGGGATGGACGAACAGCGTATCGGCCTTTTCCGCCGGATCGGCGGCGCCGGTCAGTGCACGGCCCTGACGGCGTTCGGAGGCGTATTTGACCGCGTTCTGAAAAGCCGTTTCAGCCTGGCTCAGGCCTTGGATGCCAACCCCGAGGCGCGCTGCGTTCATCATGATGAACATCGCAGCGAGGCCCTTGTTCTCCTCGCCGACGAGGTAACCGGTCGCGCCGTCATAGTTCATCACGCAGGTCGCGTTGCCGTGGATGCCCATCTTGTGTTCAAGGCTACCGCAGGAGACCGCGTTGCGTTCGCCAAGGCTGCCGTCGTCATTCACCAGCACCTTGGGCACGATGAACAGCGAAATGCCCTTGGTTGAATCCGGTGCATCCGGTGTCTTGGCTAGAACGAGGTGGATGATGTTCTCCGTCAGGTCATGCTCACCGGCCGAGATGAAGATCTTGGTGCCGGTGATCGCGTAGGTTCCATCGGCCTGCGGCACCGCCTTGGTGCGGATCAGGCCCAGATCGGTGCCGCAGTGCGGCTCGGTCAGGTTCATCGTGCCGAGCCATTCGTTGGCGATCATCTTGGGCAGATACTTGGCTTGCTGCTCGGGCGAGCCCTTGACCAGGATCGAGGAGACCGCACCGTTGGTGAGACCGGGATACATTCCCCAGGCCTGATTGGCCGAACTGATGAATTCTTCCGCCGCGAAACCAAGTACATGCGGCATGCCCTGGCCACCAAACTCCTCCGGTGCCGAAAGTGTACCCCAACCAGCCTCGCGGAACTGGGCATGGGCTTCCTTGAAGCCTTTGGGCGTGGTTACCGAGCCGTCGGCGTAGCGAGTGCAGCCTTCCTGGTCGCCCGAAAGGTTGAGCGGCGCGAGCACCTCGGCGCAGAACTTGCCGCATTCCTCCACTACCACATCGACCATGTCAGCAGCGGCATTCTCAAAGCCTGGGAGATTGCCGAAGCTATCCAGCTTGAGAACTTCGTTGATAACGAAGCGGGTGTCGCGGGTTGGCGCCTGATAGACGGGCATTGTTGGCTTCCTCTTGAAAACTTGGTTGAGCTCAGTCCTTGCCGGACTGCAGATCGAGTCGTTCGATCAGGGCAATGAAGGTGGTCAATTCGGTAATTGCCGCATCGATATCGCTGCGCTGCTGCTGCATCCGTTCGATCTGCGCACGGCACCGTTCGATAGTGACCTGGCGTTGTTTGACCCGCCCGTCACCCAGATCATAGAGATCGATCATCTCCTTGATCTCAGTCAGGCTGAAGCCGACGTTTTTGGCGCGCATGATCCACGCAAGGCGGGCTCGGTCACGCTTGGAGTAGATCCGGTTTAAACCCTGTCTGGCGGGGGCGATGAGGCCCTCATCCTCGTAGAACCGCAGTGCCCGGGCGGTGCAATCGAATTCTGCGGTCAGGTCAGAGATCGTGAAATGCTCACGCTGCAGTGCGTCTGGACGATCGAGATGGGCGCCGTCGTGCTGTGTCGATGGTGATGAATGGGCCATATCCATCGCCAGCGCATAGCTTACCTTTACGTAAGCGTCAATCACTTACCCGCACGAGCTCGGCACCCTCGAGCCGGCGATAAAAGCAACTACGCGAACCGGTGTGACAGGCTGGTCCAGCGGGATCGACGATGACGAGCAGTGCATCCTGATCGCAGTCCACCCTGATCTCCCGCACCGCCAAGGTGTGACCAGATGATTCGCCTTTCATCCACAATCGCCCGCGCGACCGAGACAAGAAATGCGCCTTCCCACTTTCGCAGGTCGCAGCCAGTGCTGCGGCATTCATATGGGCGACCATCAACACATCCTTGCTGACAAAATCGACCACAACGGCGGTTACCAGCCCGCTGGCATCAAACTTGGGCATGAAGAAGGAGCCGCTTTCGCGGATTTCGGATTCGGTGCTCATAGGGCTCTTTGTTGCACGATAACCACATGTGTCGATCAAAATTGTGCGCCTGAAAGCAAGACACTTTTCCTGCGCCCGATTTCGCGAGATTAGGCCGCTGCGGTTCACCCCCGCAACCAGCCCGCAAGCGCCAAACGGCGCGAAGGCCATGGTTCAGGGAACGAAGCAAGGCCTGTGCAAGCAGGCACCGCATGAGGGATCGGGCGAGACAGCCAAAGGGGGGCTGTCGAACTGCGCAAGCAGCGCCCTATGGATTTCGTCACGAGAACGCCCGGGACTTCGGTTCCGGGCGTTTTCGTTTAACCCTAGCCGACATGGTCGAGTGCTTCGTCCAAAACCCGTGCGAAGCAGGCGATCCGGACTTCGCTCGCCCCGGCACGGCGCAGTACTGAGACGCAGGCACTACTGGTCGCACCACTCGTCAGCACGTCGTCGACCAGCAGGACCTTGCGCCCCTTGATCTTCTCCGCCTGACGCGGATTGGCCGCAATCGCCCCGCTCAAGGCCCGTTCGCGCGCCTTGCGACCCAGCCCGCCCAGCATCGGCGTCGGCTTGGTCCTGACCAGCCCATCGACCAGTAAGCCCGCCCCCTTTGCCTTGGCCAGTTCTCGTGCGAGCAGGGCGGACTGATTGAAGCCGCGCTGCCACAGCCGCCAGCGATGCAGCGGGACGGGAACAACCAGCCAGTCTCCATCGATGCCCGCCAGCTTGGGAACGATCAACCGCGCGAGCATCTGCGCCAGCGCGATCCTGCGGCCATGCTTGAAGGCCAGCACCAGGCGCCGGGCTGCATCGTTGTAGAGCGTGCCGGCGGCGATCCCGCCATGCTTGGGCGGGTCGGCCAGGCACGGCGCGCAGATCGCGCCTTTGGGCGTCCCCTCGGCAAAGGGCCGCTGGCAGCTTGCGCAGCACGGCTCACCGGGGATTGCCAGTTCGCCCCAGCAAGTCGAACAGAGCCCGCCCTGCGCCGCCAGCCCTTCGCCGCAGAGCGGGCAGCGCGGCGGGAAGACCAGATCGACGATAGGGGCCAGAGCGGCGGGGACTTGCATTGCGCGCCATCCTACTTGCGCCTCGCCCACACGCAAGGCAGGGGCGAGGCATGAGTAGTTCCCCACCGCAGATATTTTCACCCGGGCGCAGGCTGGCTGTGCGGCGGCGGGCGCTGGCGCTGCAAGGCCAGGCGGATGCAGCCCGCTATCTGCTGGACGACATGATCGAGGATACGCTCGAGCGGCTATCCTTCCTGCGCCATTCACCTACCCGGTCGCTGGTGTTTGGCGACTGGAGCGGCGTGCTCGCGCAGCGGCTTTCCGGTCAGACAACCTCGGTCGATCCGGCAAACGGCTTTGCCGACGAGCACCCCTTTCCCAAAGGCCAGTTCGATTTCATCGCCAACCTCGGTACGCTTGATACGGTCAACGACTTGCCGGGGGCCTTGATCCACATCCGCAATGCCCTCGCCCCTGGCGGCCTGGCGATCGCCCAGTTCGTCGGCGCGGGGAGCTTGCCTGCGTTGCGTGCTGCGATGCTCGCCGCCGATGGTGACCGCCCTGCCCCGCGGCTGCATCCGGCAGTCGATGTCCGGGCTGGAGGCCAACTGCTGCAGCGCGCTGGGTGGGCCGATCCGGTAGTGGACAGCCGGTCGCTGGAGGTGCGATTCTCTGACCTCGAGAGGCTCGTTGCCGATCTCAGGGCGCAGGGGCTGAGCAATGTCCTTTCCAGGCCCGGCCCGGCGCTGACTCGATCACAGTATTCTGTTGCCAAAGAGCAGTTTGGCAGCAGTACCTTGGAACGCTTCGAGGTTCTGACGCTGAGCGGCTGGAAGCGATAGCTCCGTTGTCAGAACCCGCTCCATCCTCGCCTTGAGGCGAGGTGGCGGCCGAAGGCTGACGGAGTGGTGACGGAATTGGCTGCGGCAGCAGCCAGCGCGCTGCCGCGCGCTTTGTCCGCACCACTCCGTCCGCTGCGCGGACACCTCGCCTCAAGGCGAGGATTTTTGGGCTAACGCCGCCTGCGCCGCCGCCAGTCGCGCGATAGGCACGCGGTAGGGGCTGGCGCTGACATAGTCCAAGCCAACTTGCTCACAGAAGGCGATGCTCGCCGGGTCGCCGCCATGTTCGCCGCAGATGCCGAGCTTGAGGTCGGCGCGGGTAGCTCGCCCCCGCTCCGCCGCGAGTTCGACCAGTTGCCCCACTCCCTCGATATCGAGGCTGACGAAGGGATCGCGCGGGTAGATGCCCGCTTCCACATAAGGCGTGAGGAACCGCGCTGCATCGTCCCGCGAAACCCCAAGAGTTGTTTGCGTCAAGTCATTGGTACCGAACGAGAAGAACCGCGCCTCAGCGGCAATCTCGCCCGCCATCAGCGCGGCACGCGGCAACTCGATCATGGTGCCGACGAGGTAATCGAGCCGCCGCCCCTGCTCGGCAAAGACCGCTTCCGCCACCCGGTCGACCAGCGCCTTGAGGATCGCCAGCTCCTTGCGGGTCGCGACCAGCGGGATCATCACTTCCGGGACCGGCGCTTCTCCCGATTCCGCCGCCACCGCGCAGGCGGCTTCAAAGATCGCGCGCGCCTGCATCTCGTAAATCTCGGGGAAAGTGATCCCCAGGCGGCAGCCGCGATGGCCGAGCATCGGGTTGAATTCGTGCAGCTCACCGGCGCGGCGCTTCAAAGTGTCCACGCCGATGCCGATCGCGTCCGAAAGCTCTGCAAACTCCGCATCACCGTGTGGCAGGAACTCATGCAGCGGCGGATCGAGCAGGCGGATCGTCACCGGGAGCCCCGCCATTACTTCGAAAATCGCTTGAAAGTCCGCGCGCTGTTCGGGCAGCAGCTTGGCCAGCGCAGCACGGCGACCGGCCTCATCTTCGGCCAAGATCATCTGGCGCACCGCCGAAATCCGCGCCGCATCGAAGAACATGTGCTCGGTGCGGCAGAGACCAATGCCTTCGGCCCCGAATGAACGCGCCATCCGGCAATCATCCGGGGTTTCGGCATTGGTGCGGACCTTCATCCGGCGGTGCTTGTCAGCCCATACCATCAGCGTGCCGAAATCGCCGACCAGCTCAGGCTCGATCGTCGCAACCTTGCCCGCCATGATCTCCCCATTGGCACCGTCCAGCGTGATGACATCACCCTCTTTCAGCTCGCGATTGCCAATATTGAGCGTCCGGCTCGCCATATCGATCGAAACGGCCGAAGCCCCGGAAACGCACGGCCGACCCATCCCGCGCGCGACCACCGCCGCGTGTGACGTCATGCCGCCGCGCGCGGTCAGGATGCCCTTGGCGGCGTGCATGCCGTGGATATCCTCAGGGCTGGTTTCGACCCGCACGAGGATCACCGCCTCGCCCATCGAAGCGCGCTTTTCGGCGGTATCGGCGTCGAGCACGATCGCGCCTGAGGCCGCACCGGGGCTGGCGGGAAGCCCGCGCCCCAGCACATCGCGCGCCGCTTCGGGATCGAGCGTCGGGTGGAGCAACTGGTCGAGCGCCATCGGATCGACCCGGCGGATCGCGGTCGCCTCGTCGATCAGGCCCTCGTCCGCCATGTCGACCGCCATCTTGAGCGCGGCCTTGGCGGTGCGCTTGCCCGAGCGGGT
>CAZVMC010000040.1:0-18910 GCA_964628635.1 uncultured Novosphingobium sp.
TAGAGGTTCTGCGCCACCCGCATCGTATGGCTGGCCGAGAACCCGAGCTTGCGCGCGGCCTCCTGCTGAAGCGTGGAGGTGGTGAACGGCGGATAGGGGTTGCGACGCGTCGGTTTGGTCTCGACCTCCTCAACCCGGAACGCCCCGCCCTCGACCGCCGCCTTGGCGCGGTTCGCAATGCCCGCTTCGCCGAGGCTGAGTTTCTCCAGCTTCTGGCCCTCGAACTTGACCAGCCGCGCGGTGAAGGGCGTGCCATCATGCTCAAGGTTGGCGAGGACCGACCAGTATTCCTGCGGTTTGAACAGCTCGATCTCACGCTCGCGCTCGACGATGAGCCGCAACGCGACCGACTGCACCCGGCCCGCCGATTTGGCCCCCGGCAGCTTGCGCCACAGCACCGGGCTGAGCGTAAATCCGAACAGGTAATCGAGCGCGCGGCGCGCAAGGTAGGCGTCGATCAGGTCCTGATCGAGCTCGCGCGGGGCGGCCATCGCCTTGGTCACCGTGTCCTTGGTGATCGCGTTGAAAGTGACCCGCTCGACCTCCTTGGGGAGTGCCTTCTTCTTCGCAAGCAGCTCGCGCACGTGCCACGAAATCGCCTCGCCCTCACGGTCAGGGTCGGTGGCGAGGATCAGGCGATCGGCGGTCTTGGCGGCATCGGCGATCGCCTTCACCTGTCGGGCCTTATCGCCATAGACGTCCCAGTCCATCGCGAAGTCCTCGTCCGGGCGAACCGAGCCGTCCTTCGGCGGCAGATCGCGGACGTGGCCGTAGGAGGCGAGGACCTTGTAGTCCTTGCCCAGGTATTTCTCGATAGTCTTGGCCTTGGCCGGAGATTCGACAATGACGAGCTGCATGATGGGGCTTGCAATCCTTACGCGTATACGTACGCGCGAGGGTGGCGGGCTGGTTCGGCTGCCGTCAAGGGGGTTGATGCGATGCGTTTTGTGGCGCGGTTTCTGGCACTGGCGCTGCTGGCTGCCCCGGCACTGGCGCAGAATTCGACGGCGCATGAGCGGCTCGAAGGACCGACCCTGCCCGAATACGTCATTGGCTTCCACCGCGCCAATGCCGAGCAATCGATCCGCGAGGAGGTGCCGCGCGGCGAGAACGTGCAGCGCTGGACGCGGATGGTGACGACGCAGTGGTTCAAGGGTCTGAGCGCCAAGATCAACGCGGCGGACTTCGCGCGGCTGATGGTGCGCGATTTTCCGGCTGCTTGCCCGGCCGGGCGCGTTTCCGCTGTGCAGGAGCTGACCGTCTCAGGCCGGCCCGCCGCGCAGGTCCGCGCCGACTGTCCGCTGCTGCGGCAGACCAACCGGCCCGAGACCTTTGTCATGCTGATCGTCTCGGGCGAAACCGACCTGATGGTACGCCAGGTTGCCTTCCGTTCGGTGCCAACCGCGGAGGACATCGAATGGGCCGACGCCGTGCTCGGCGGGACTGTGTGGTGCAAGGCGGGAGATCTGGATCCGCCATGCGACCGGGTAGACTAGGCTGAAGGCGTTCGCC
Source organism: uncultured Novosphingobium sp. (assembly GCA_964628635.1). Taxonomy (GTDB): domain Bacteria; phylum Pseudomonadota; class Alphaproteobacteria; order Sphingomonadales; family Sphingomonadaceae; genus Novosphingobium. Next base: position 1,513 of record CAZVMC010000040.1, read on the forward strand.
GCCACGCCAGCCAGAACCCTATCCCCAAAAGCACATCGATCGCCGCAAAGGCCGCCACCGGCGCTTCGGTCCGGCCTTGCGCAAACAGCGTGAGTGCCGGCAAACCAAAGACCATTTTCTCCGCCACCGCCACCGGCATCAGCGCGCGATACTTCACCGGGTCGCCGCCGATGATCCAGAACGCGGCCTGGAACACCAGCGCGAGGCCGACGAAGCCGAGCAACACCTCGGCCCCGCGCCAGGGTAGCGGGGTGAGGTACATCGGCAACAGCACGATCACGCCGTAGATCGCGGCCCAGCGGAACATGCGGCGGGGGAAGGTGAGGTTGGTCATGGAGAGCACTTAGCGATCAAGTAAATCACGCGCTACGCTTTCCTCCCCCTCGATGGGGGAGGGATACCGGAGCTTGGCGCTGCAAGCGCCTAGCAAAGGTTGGGTGGTGGGTGATCACTCGTCCGAGCGCAGCGTTTGCCGGCACCATCACCCGCCATCCAGCTTCCGCTAGTTCGCTCCGCTCACAAGCAACAGCATCCTTCCCCCATCAAGGGGGAAGGAGCTTTGTCCGCAAGCGCAGCTTATTCCCCCCAGCGATGCCCCTCGGGAATGATGCACTTGCCCTTGTCGTAGTTCCCCACCGAGCGGATCACTTCCTGATCGCCGGGTTCAATCCGGCGGCCCGAGAGCTGGCTGTCAATCACTCGGCGTAGCAGTTGGTCAAGCTTGGTGACGAGGTAGCAGTCGATCGCCGGTGCCGCGTGGGCATTGCCAATCCCGCTATCGTCGGTGAGGAAGGTGTAGCGCGACTGGGTGGCAGCGGCCATCGCCCGCATCGCGTATTCGGCCTTGTCAGCCACGCCCGAGGCGGCGACCGGGACGATGTGGACGCGGCTGGCGCGTAGGTGTTCGGCGGCGAGCCAGGTGCGGCCGAAATTCTCGTCATGCGGCGGGGCGTCGGCGACCAGCAGCAGCGATTTGACCGCATCGGGCCGCCAGGCTTGCCCGGCCGCCCGGATCAGCGCCTGCTCCATCGCCTCGGGATAGTCACCCCCGCCGTTGGCCGAATGCCGTGCCAGTTCGCGCTGGCCGGCGTTGACATCGCTGCTCAGGCTCCAGGTCGAGGTAACATAGTCGTCGCCGACATCGCGATAGAACACGAAGCCGACCTTGAGATCGAGCCCGGGGTGCCGCTGGCGGATGGCACCGACAATCGAGCTGAGCTCCGACTGAAGATAGCGGATTTCGTCGCCCATCGATCCGGTGGTGTCGATCACCAGCATCAGATCGAGCTTCTTCGCAGCGACGGCCTGACCCGGAAGGGTGAAATCAACCCGCTGCCCGCCCCAGCCTCGGCCGATCGTTACATCGCGCCAGTCCTCACCCATCGCCCGCACGCGGACCTTGCTGCCCAGCCGGTCAACCTCGGGAAAAAAGGCCACGGTGCCGTCGGCCATGGTCTTGAGCATCAGCCGCGAACCATCGGCACAGGCAACTTCCACCGGCGCAAACGGTACCGGCCGGCCGGCGCGGTCCTTCACCGCAACGGTCAAAACTCGCGCGGTGTCCAGCATCGGCAACGCCGGAATCTGCTGGGCAAGGTCCGACTTGCGGACATAGTCAGCGTAAAGCTCAGGGTTGAGCAGATCGTCATGCTCGCCCGCCGTAAGCAAGCCCGAGCGCGGCTGGGGATAGGGCCGCGGCGGCGGCGGCAAGTAACCGGGCATGGCGCGCTCCTCCACCTCGACCGGCGGCGGCGCGACGGCGGCGCTGCCTTCGGCCCGCTTGGCCTCCCCGGTGGCGATAGCTGCAACCGGTGCAGCACTTTCGAGCGCAGGTGAATCGATCCGGCTGCCGGTGACAACCACATCGCGTCCACCATCGGCAGCATCAGCCATCGGCGCGGGCATCGGCGGTGGAGCCATCACCGGCGGCGGTGGCGGCGGAGGGGGCGGCGGGACAGCGGCATAGGCTTCTGAACGGCGGCGCGGCTCGGGTCGGCCAGCCTGTTGCTCCTGCTGGGTTTCCGCACCGAGGCGCGGCAGCGGCGCAGGTTTGCGGCACAGGCCCTGCGCGCGATCGGGCAGCGGCGTGCGCGCGGATAGCGAGGCCGACGGCATCTGGGCGAGCACGGCGATCATGGCGAAGGCGGAAATGGCGCGGCGCATTGGAATCCCTCCGTTGGTTTTTCCCGCGACGAGTCGTGCGCCATGGCCGATGAACGGTAGATGTATGTTACATTGTTACATAGAACTGAGGCTAACCCGACCTGCGGCATGGCGCTGCAATCGCCCGGCCAGCTCCAGTTCGAGCAGCGCCATTTGCACCGCAGCTGCACTCTGCCCGCTCTGGCGGATCAGCTCGTCCACCGAAATTGGCGCTAGCGTGAGCAGCCCGGCAATGTCAGCCGATTCGTCAATCAAGTCCTCAATCGGGGCATCGTACCCCCGGTTGGTTTCGCGAAAGCGCGATCGTGGGGTGCCGTCAAAGCCAGAGAGCAGTTCGATCACATCCTCAGCGCTCTGCACCAGCACCGCCCCATCACGGATCAGCTGATTGCAACCGTGCGAACGCGAATCGAGCGGCGATCCGGGAACCGCCATCACCTCGCGCCCCATCTCCCCCGCCAGCCGCGCGGTGATCAGCGAGCCGGACCTGGGCGCGGCCTCGACTACCAGCGTTCCCGCCGCCAGCCCCGCGATGATCCGATTGCGCGCCGGGAAATGCCGTGCGAGCGGTTCGGTGCCGGGGGGCTGTTCGGTCAGCAGCAAGCCCTTTGTGGCCACCTCCTCCTGCAGATCGCCGTGTTCGGGCGGATAGGTCACATCGATCCCGCTGGCGATTACGCCGATGGTAGCCCCGGAAGTCAGAGCGCCGCGGTGGGCTGCGCCATCGATCCCGCGCGCCAGGCCGGACACGACCGCCAGCCCCGCCTCGGCCAGCGCCGCGCCAAAATCGCGCGCCAGCTTGACCGCCGCTGCGGAAGAATTGCGCGCACCGACGATGGCGACTGCGGGAAGCGTTACAAACTCCGCCCGGCCCCGCGCGATCAGGATCGGCGGCGCGCCATCGCTTTCGGCGAGCAGCGCTGGATAATCGGGGGAGTCATGGAAAAGATAGCGCGCACCGGCGCGGGTCACGGCGTTGATTTCGTCCACCACCCGCGCTTCGGGCGCGGGCTGGTAAGCTCCGCCGCCACGCGCCGCCAGATCGGGCAAGGCTGCGAGCGCCGCCACGGCATCGCCAAACCGCCGCAACAGCTGAGCGTAGCTGACCGGGCCGATGTTGGGTGAGCGCAGCAGGCGGATCCGCGCGAAGGCCTCCTCCTGCGAAAGCGGATCGCTCACCCGTTTTGGCCCGGGTCTTTTGGCGTCCCCGAACCCACCCTTGGCTCAGTCCCCGCCAGCAGGCGCTGGATATTCGCGCGGTGCTGAACCACCACGATCAGCGCGACCACGGCCATCACCCAAACCAGCTGCGGCAGTCCCATCAGCCAAGCGACCAGCGGAGCCGCCAGTGTCGCCGCGAGCGAGGAGACCGAGGAAATCCGGCTCAGCGCCAACGCCCCTGCCCAGACCGCCGCGCAGATCAGCATGACCGGCCAGGCCAGCGCGCCGAGCACCCCCGCAGCAGTGGCAAAGCCCTTGCCGCCGTTGAATTTGAGCCAGACCGGAAAGCAGTGGCCGATGATCGCCCCGATTGCGGCGATCCCTTCGCTACCCGGCCAGAGCGCCTTGGCGACAAGCACAGCCGCCACGCCTTTGCCCGCATCGAGCAGCACCGTCGCCGCCGCCAGCCCCTTGCGTCCGGTGCGCAGCACATTGGTCGCCCCGATGCTGCCCGAGCCGATCGCGCGCAGATCACCCGCACCAAACATGCGGGTCAGGATCAGGCCGAACGGGACCGAACCGAGCAGATAGCCAAGCAGAAGCGCAAAGTGCCAATTCATCGAAGTCGTCCTTTCGCAACGACAATAGGCGGGAGCGTTCGATCGGCCAGCGAAAAATCGCGACTTGATCCAATCTGGCGGCAGTCGAACGGTCAGGCTTGCAGGTCTGGTCTGGTCTGGTCTAGTATTGGCATATGATGATGGTGACCGTTACCGAGGCGAAGGCCAACCTATCCAAGCTGCTCGCCATGGTTGAGCGCGGTGAAGAGGTTGTGATTGGCCGGGCCGGTCGACCGGTAGCGGAACTCAAGGCTGTTGCGGCCAGACCCAAAAAGCGCGTGCTCGGCCTAGGCAGGGGCAGAGGTTGGATGGCTCCTGACTTTGACGAGTGGCCGGAGGAAGAGGCTCGGGCCTTGGGGATCATCGACTAACACGATGCGGTTGCTGATCGACAGCCAGATACTCTTATGGGCGATCATCGAACCCGAACGGCTGCCGACCCGCGTCGCGGCGGCACTGATTGATGGCGACAACACGGTTTGGGCCAGCGCGGTCGGTGTTGCGGAATTGCGGATCAAGCAGCGGATCGGCAAGTTGAAGCTACCGGACGATTTCGATGACCTGATCGAAAAAACCGGGTTCGAGGTGCTGCCATTCAGGGCAGAGCACACCGCCTTGCTGGCTGAACTGCCGCTCCATCATCGCGATCCATTTGACCGGATGATCATCGCGCAAGCAATTCGCGAGGGGCTGACCGTGGCAACTACCGACGCTGAGTTCGCCAACTATCCGGTTGCGCTCTTGCCGGCCTGAATGGAGCCATCCGCCCCCATCCTGCTGTTCGATTCCGGCGTTGGCGGTCTCTCGGTACTCGCTGAGGTCCGTGCGGCCTTGCCCGATGCCCCGATCCTCTACGCCGCCGATAACGCCGGCCTGCCCTATGGCACCAAGAGCGAGGCCGAAATTGCCGCGCGAGTCTCAGGCCTGCTGGGACGGATGACCGAGCGTTATCGCCCGCGCCTTGCCTGCATTGCCTGCAACACCGCCAGCACGATCGCGCTGGCCATGGTCCGTGATGTGCTGGCGATCCCGGTGGTCGGCACGGTCCCGGCGATCAAGCCCGCCGCGGAAGTGACCCGCAGCGGCACCATCGGCTTGCTCGGCACCGCCGCGACGATCCGGCAGGGCTATGTCGACCGGCTGGAGGCAGAGTTCGCGAGCGATAAGACTCTGCTGCGCGCAGCTGCCCCGGAACTCGTCGCCGCCGCCGAAGCCAAGCTGCGCGGCGAAGCGGTCGATCCGGCGGTCTATGCCCGCGCCGCCGCCGCGCTGATCGAACAGCCGGGCGGCACGGCAATCGATACGGTGGTCCTTGCCTGCACGCACTTTCCGCTGGTCGAGGCCGAACTCGCCGTTGCGTTCCCACCCGGCACCAGTTTTGTTCACGGCGCAGCGGGGATCGCGCGGCGGATCGCGGTTCTTACCCAAGGTCAGGCCTTTGCCCGCCGCCAGCCCGACCGCGCGGTCTTCACCCGGCTTGACGAAAACGTTGCAGCGCTTCGTCCGGTGTTACAGGAATACGGGCTGACCGAGGTGGAGGAGCTTTAGGCATGCGCAAATTCAATCGGATTCTGCTTGGCCTGATCCTCCTGATCGGGGTGCCGTTCTACTGGCTGCTGGTCGACAATCGCCCCGGCGATCCGGCACCCAAGCCCGTCTCCATCGAACAACTCCGCACGCTGGCGGCCAGCATGCCCGGCGCTGCGCCTAGCGGGGTTGAGGTGGAACTGGTCGCCTACCGCCGGCTTCCCGGAAACCTGTTTGTTGCCGGTGGCGGCTTCAAACGGCGGCTGACCGGGGTGATGAGTTTCCGCCTGCCGGTGCCGGGTGGTGCGCCGCTGGTGATCGATACCGGCCTGACCGCCGCGGCTTCCGAGGAGATGCAATTCGAACGCTACCTGCCGGAAGCTCAGGCCCGGGTGAATGCCGCCTTGCGCGGTGCCGGGCTGGTGCTGCTGACCCATGAGCATCTCGATCATCAGGGCGGCATTGTCGCGCTCAATGATCCGGCAGTTCTGGCAAAGGCCGCCTTCAACCCCGGGCAAGTCAATCCTGCCCGGTGGACCGACATGCTGCCCTGGCCGGCTGGCCCGCGACCGCAGCCGCGGATCACCGGCACGGTGCCGGTTGCCGTCGCCCCCGGCGTGGTCGTGATCCCTGCGCCTAGTCACACACCAGGTTCACAGATGATCTACGTCCGGCTCGCTTCCGGCCGCGAGTTGCTGTTCGCTGGAGACATCTCGTCGCTGGCGGACAACTGGGAACAAATGCGTGCCCGCTCCCGCTTGCTCGGCGATATCGTCGCGCCGGAAAACCGCGCCGAGGTCTATGCCTGGTTGAAGACAATCCAGGCCTTGAAAGCGGCTGCCCCGCAACTCGATGTCGTGCCCGGCCACGATTACGAATGGATCGCATTCGACGCCCGGAAGAGGGGCTTTCGCGAACATTTCACCTTGTAGTTTTCGCGCGCGCGGTTCGATTTATCACACTGGCAAAGCCGCCTGCGCTGGTCTAAAGCGCGCAGATTGGCGGCAGGGATGGCGCGGGTGAACTACGATCAAATTTTCGATGCGGCGATTGACCGGCTCCATTCGGAAGGCCGCTACCGCGTCTTTATCGATATCCTGCGCAACAAGGGTGCCTATCCCAACGCGCGCTGCTTTGCCGGGCACAACGGCCCCAAGCCGATCACCGTGTGGTGCTCAAACGATTACCTCGCGATGGGCCAGCACCCCAAGGTGATCGCCGCGATGGAAGAAGCGCTGCACGATGTTGGCGCCGGTTCGGGCGGCACCCGCAACATTGGCGGCAACACGCATTACCACATCGAACTGGAACGCGAGCTGGCCGATCTGCACGGCAAGGACGGAGCGCTGCTGTTCACCAGTGGCTACGTTTCGAACGATGCAACGCTTTCAACCCTCGCCAAGATCCTGCCCGGCTGTGTGATCTTTTCGGACGAGCTCAACCACGCCAGCATGATTGCCGGGATCCGCAATTCGGGCGCGCCAAAGCAGGTGTTCCGCCACAACGATGTCGCGCATCTGGAGGAACTGCTGGCCGCCACCGATCCGGCGCTGCCCAAGCTGATCGCGTTTGAGAGCGTCTATTCGATGGACGGCGATGTCGCCCCGATCCACGCGATCGCCGACCTTGCCGAGAAATACAATGCGCTGACCTATATCGACGAGGTTCACGCGGTCGGCATGTACGGCGCGCGCGGCGGCGGGATTACCGAACGCGATGAGGCTGCGCACCGGATCGATATCATCGAAGGCACGCTGGGCAAGGCCTTCGGGGTAATGGGCGGCTATGTCGCGGCAGACAGCCGGATCATCGATGTGATCCGCAGCTATGCGCCAGGATTCATCTTCACCACCAGCCTTTCACCGGTACTGGTCGCCGGGGTGCTCGCGGCGGTGCGGCATCTCAAGGAATCGAGCGTCGAGCGCGATGGTCAGCAAGCGGCCGCGGCGAAACTCAAGGCGATGTTTGCCGAAGCCGGGCTGCCAGTGATGCCATCGACCACGCACATCGTGCCGCTGATGGTCGGTGATCCGGTCAAGGCCAAGGCGATCAGCGATATCCTGCTGGCCGAATACGGGGTCTATGTGCAGCCGATCAACTATCCGACGGTGCCGCGCGGCACCGAACGGCTGCGCTTTACCCCCGGCCCCGCGCACAGCGAAGCGATGATGCGCGCCCTCACCGAGGCATTGGTGGAAATCTGGGACCGCATGCAGCTCAAACTCGCTGCCTGACCACCCCTGCCCCGAACCGAGGCAATCGATTCAACTCGCCGATTGACTCCGGTCTTTTAGCCTTCAAAGTGCGCCGCTTGCGGGTGCGATTCCCGCTACGGGGCAAGCCTGTCTTGCCGGGTCGTAATGGAGGGTAAGATGGCTGAAGATTGGGCTGCAGACGTCAAGAAATATGTGCCGAACGCTGATGAGAACGCGATTGCGGGCATCGTGCGCTATTGCGGGATCGCGCTGACCAAGCGCGATTCGTCGCTGGTCTCGATGAGCGACAAGAAAGAAACCGACCGGGTCCGTGAGAATTTCCTGAAGAAGAAGCTCGGCCGGACCGAAAGCGATGCCGCGCTCGATGCCGAAATTCAGGCGGTTGGTGAGCGGATGAAAGCCGATCGCACCAAGAACCGCGTGACCGTCTATTACCTGCTGGCGGAAAAGTTCGACAGTCTGGCGCTGTTCCACAAGGCTTCGAACGCGAAAGCCAAGGCTCCGGCCAAGGCGGCTGGCGCGGCTGCGGCCAAGCCTGCCGCGAAGGCAGCTCCAAAGGCCAAGGCTCCGGCCAAGCCCAAGGCGAAAGCTGCCGGGGCGGCTGCCGCGGCCGGTGCTGCCGCTGTGGGGCTGGCAGCGCTCGGCGATCGTTCCGGCAACGGCGCGCCCGAAGCCGCAGCGAACGACGAGGGCGTCGGTGCCAAGGCCGCAGCTGCGCTGGGCGCGGCGGGCGCAGCGGTAACCGGCGCGGCCAGCGCTGCGGCTGACACGGCAGGCGCGGCGGCTGCCAAAGTCGGCGATACCGCCGGTGCGGCAGGCGCGGCCGTCGTTGGTGCTGCGGGCGCAGCGGTGGCAGGCGCAGCTGCGCTGGCTGACCGCGCCGGCGATGCCGTTGGCGGAGCCGCTTCTGGTCTCGCCAGCACGGTTACCGGCGATGATGAAAGTTCGGGCAGCTGGCTGTGGTGGCTGCTGGCCGGGCTGCTCGCGCTGTTTGCGATCTGGTGGTTCTTCCTGCGCGGGCCAAGCGATGTCGATACGGCTGCCGCACCTGCTGCAACCGAGACCGCAGCAGCGTCAGCTGCCGCCAGCGGCGCAGCATCCGGCGCGGCTACCGACCTTACCGCCGCTCCCGCTGAAGGTTCGGTGGCGATCCCGGCAGGTGCCGGGGTGACCAGCGAAATGCGCGATGGCAAGCCGGTGGTGAAGGTCTATTTCGCCAGCGGCAAGACCGACATCGTGCCTGACTTCGCGGCCGCAGCGGGCGGCCTCAAGGCCTATCTGGCCAGCCACCCCGGCAGCTCGCTGGCGATCACCGGCTTTGCCGATCCCAGCGGCAATGCCGCCTTCAACGCCGAGCTTTCGAAGAAGCGCGCAGAGGCTGTTCAGGCTTCGCTGGTTGGCGCGGGTATCGCTCAGACCTCGACCGAATTGGTCAAGCCTGCCGATTCTACCGATGCAACGGTCGATCGCGCTTCGGCACGGCGAGTCGAAGTGGTCGTCCGTTAAATCAGACCACACCGGCTATAGATTCGGGCGGGCTGGCAGAAATGTCAGTCCGCCCGATCTGCATTTTGGGACAGCTTGGCAGCGAATACCCCGACGTTCGCCCCGTTCTGGAGGCAATACGTCGCAACCGGCGGCATAAAGACTTGATTCGCTGTTCATGTCGCTTACCATCGATTGCAGAAGCGCATTAGTTGCCGGCCACGCCACTCGTCGCAGGAGAGCCGCCGGTCACCAATTGATGTCGGATTTCACCTACCGACACGGGTGCCTTCGGGTCGCTACGAGAAGCCCGTTCAGTCGGTTGTCCGGCCATGAGCCGGACACGATGGGGGGAGTGAACCTGCCCGGTTCACTCCCCCCATTTAGCTTGGGCCGACCACCCACCGCTGTGAGAAATGGCAAAGCGCGCTGTTTGGGCGTGAATTGTGCGCATAGGCATGGCACTCTCCGTCGCAGGGAGGCAGCCCGATGACCCAGATCAACCGCGTCCGCTGGAGCCTGAACAAGGATCCGATCCACCAGAAGTTCGTCGCCGAACGCCTGCTCGCGCTCAAGGCAGCGCTGGAAAGCGAGATTCACGGGGCGACCAGCGAACGCAGCCTGCGGCTCGCCACCTGGAACATCATGCATTTCGGCGATGGCGGCGGCTATCAGCGCAGCGAAGAAGCGATGCTGTTCATCGCCGAGATCATCGATCATTTCGATCTGGTCGCGGTGCAAGAGGTCAACCGCAACCTCGCCGCGCTCGAATCGCTGGTGAACAACTACCTTGGCAAGGCCTGGGACTATCTGGTGACCGATACCGCCGGCGGGCACGGCAGCAAGACCGATGCCGGCAATAACGAGCGGCTCGCCTTCCTCTATCGTCGCGGCAAGGTGCAGTTTGAGAAGGAAGTGGGCGAGATTGTCCTGCCGACCGGGCAAGAGATTGCCGCGCCCGGCGGGGACGGCACAGTCGGCGCGAAGGTGCAATTCGCCCGCACCCCGTTCAGCGTGGCGTTCAAGGCCAACTGGCTCTCGTTCAAACTCTGCACGGTGCACATCTTCTACGGCAAGGACGGCGACAACACTCCCGAGATGGAACAGCGCCGCGCCGAAATCCAGGAGATCGCCAAGTTCCTGTCGCAGCGGCAGGAGGGCGAGCGCAAAGCGCGCGTTGATTCGGCGAAGGCGAACAATTGGACCAATCCCGAGGAAGGCGGACACAGCGCCAACTACATCCTGCTGGGCGATTTCAACATCATCTCGCCCGAACACAAGACAATGAAGGCCCTGGAAGACAATGGCTTCACCGTCGCTACCAAGCCGCACCGCACCGATCTGAGCGGCAACCACCATTACGATCAGATCGCCTACAAGGCCGCGCATCCCGATTTCAAGGTGATCAACTCAGGCGTCTTTTCGATGCTCGACCACGTCTACCGCGACGAGGATGCCGCGCATTACATCGATCACCTAAAGGTTGAGCGGATCATCAAAGGTGATAACGGCCCGCGCCCGCGCGAAAAGGCCGAGGCCTATTTCAAGCAGTACTACCGCCGCCACCAGATGTCGGACCACAAGCTGCTTTGGTGCGAAATCGCGATCGATTACTCGGGCAAGTATCTGCAGAACATCATCGACAGCTAGACCGGGCAGTGCGGCCGCCCGGCCCTGACTGAATTCAGCGCAGCGAGACTACGTTGTCGCTCTGGCGCGGATCGCGGCGGTTGCCGAGATACTGGCTGGCCATCGGCTCGTCGCTCACTTCGATGCTGCTCGCCTGGCCGAAGCCGTTGAAGGCGGTCTTCATCGCCGCGCCATAGGCACCGAGCATCCCGACCTCAATCCAGTCGCCCACGGCAATATCGGCAGGAAGCTGGAAAGGGCCTTCCATGAAATCCGCGTCGTCGCAGGTCGGGCCATAGAACGAGAAGCTCTCCTCAGCCGCGCTGCGCTCTTCGCCCAGCACGCGCACCGGAAAGCGCCAGCCGACATGCGCCGCATCGTAGAGTGCACCATAGGCACCATCGTTGATGTAGAGTTCGTCACCCCGACGCTTCTCTACCCGCACGATCATCGAGTTATACTCGGCGCACAGCGCCCGGCCCGGCTCGCACCAGAGCTCGGACGAGTAAGACACCGGCAGCGATTCGGCCGCGCGGAAGATCGCACCGAAATAGTCTTCCAGCGGGGGCGGCTCCATCCCCGGGTAGATCGAGGGAAAGCCGCCGCCGACATCGATGATGTCCACCGTCACCGCGGCATCGACAATCGCCGCACGGACTCGCTCGAGCGCCTGAACATAGGCGAACGGCGTCATCGCCTGCGAACCGACGTGGAAGCAGATGCCCAGCCAGTCGGCCACCTGCCGGGTCGCTTGCAACAGCGGCGCGGCATCGGCCAGATCGACTCCGAACTTCGCCGCCAGGCTCAGCTCCGAATAGTCCGACGAAACGCGCAGGCGCACGCACAGGCGCAAGTCAGTCGCCTGCGCACCATCTTCGTCCGCCGTCGCAGCCAGGATCTTCTCCAGCTCCTCATGCGTGTCGAGGCTGAACACCCGCACCCCGTGGACCTTGTAGGCCTCGGCAATCGCGGACTTCGGTTTGACCGGGTGCATGAAGCACAGCACCGCCTCGGGCAGCGTCGCGCGGACCAGCCGCACTTCGGCAATCGAAGCGACATCGTAATGCGTCACCCCGGCATCCCACAGCACCCGCAGCAGATCGGGCGAGGGATTCGCCTTCACCGCATAGAGCGACTGGCCCGGGAACTTCTCGACAAAGAAGCGGGCAGCGCGCGCGGCAGCGTGCGGGCGATTGAGGATAACGGGTTCGTCAGGCGCGAGCGCGCGAACTACAGCCGATGCGTCAGGATACTGGTGCAACTCAAGGGACCCCCAATAGGCCTTGCGGCCAGGTAACACGGACAAGGCTGCCTTGCGGTTATTGGAAGTCCCCTTGGGGCAGCGGAGGTCGCCTATAGCGATTCGCCGGTGAACCGCAAGTGAAAGTGGGGCTGGAATCGACTCAATGTCAGGGGTTTGCGATCAAATGTTGCTGACCTAGTCGCTACCCGCCGTGGGGCGCATCGACACAATCTTGAGGGCTGACAATCACATCATCTTTCCGGCCTCTGCTGCTGCGGAAGCGGCAGCGGCGGCTGCGTCGTCACCGTAATAGTCGTATTCTGGATAATCAGGCGGCGCGGTCATTGCCTTGTACCGCCTCACCTGCGACTTAGACGCGCAGACATTCACAAAGGCCTCGGCAAAACCGGAATAGAGCTCTGTCTCTACACCGTCAGCATAGTTGCTCATCCAAATAGTTTTACCATCTCGGCCGACCACGAAGTCGCGATAACCGACATAAGCCCCGAATCGGTTCTTGCCGTTGACCTGTCCGCAAATAGAGCCGCTCCGTCCAGCACGTAGGGAGCGATACTGTGCGGAATATGGATCAATCAAGTATGTCTCCATTGCCGCCTTAACCCGCTTCCGCAGAGCCTCGGCCGCACGCTTGTCCCGAACGCGTTTTTCGAGTGCAGCCTTGGCTGTCAATTCGAGCGGGGAAACCGACAATGTCAGTGGCGGCGAAGCTACTTTGCCCTTCGTCTTCTCGGCTGGTCCGCTTTGGCCGCAGCCCGCGACTAGCAGAGCAGGAAAAAGAATGGCCGCGCGCATCGAAAAGCCCCGTTGATTTTGTCGGCAGATTGGCGGTCAACAGCAAGTGGTCAAGTAGAAATCACATTCTGTCCCCTTGATCTGGCGCAAATGGCGTGGTGATATTGTGGAATGGACCCGAGGTTGGAATCACTTGAACAATTGGGCCGCCTCCGCGACCTTAAGGTTCTTTCCGAAGCCGAATTCGAAACAGAAAAGGCGCGGCTGTTGGCACATGGCGATGCGCCGCCTCAGCAGGTTGCGCCGCTGGCTTTGGCAGTTCGCATCGACAAGCTGAAACAACCCAGAATCTGGGTGCCGCTAGCCGTTGGTGCGGCCTTGATGTTCGGAACTTACTTCGGGCTTAGTTCGGTAGTCCCGGGAACTCGCGATCCGGCGTTGGCAAAATCGGAGCCGACGTCAGGCGCCAGCCCAACCGGCCAGCCTGCAAGTCTCAGTGCAATTTTGAAGTTTGAGAAACCTGAGGAATGTGTTCCCGGCAATGAACTAAAGGCTCTGTTCGCCGATTTGCGGGCATTGGAGCCAGGCACCACTGGGCGAACCGTAACCGCTGGACTGAATGGCCCCGCGTTCAAACCTGATGTGCTGCGATCCGAACAAAACAATGCGGTTATCGCGCGAATCATGGTTCCAGGCATGCTGGAGGGACTTCGCGTGACCGAGCTTAGAACCACGCGTTTCGATGGAAGCGATGTGCAAGTGATGCAGATCCGCTTTGCGGAGAGTCCTGAGTTGGTCCGGACTAAGTTGAACGGCAGCGGCTTCGCATTGGCCAAGCCGGACGAAGTCAAGACTGTCGAACTCGAAGGCGACAAAGGCCTGGTTTATGGAGTGGCCCAGATAGACACCGGAAGCGCGCTTACTTGCTCAACACTCTAATTCGTTGAACTAAGTTCGAAGAACAGCATTGTCCCGCGTCAGCGTACTTCCAGCAAATGCTCAGCCAGCGCCTGATAGGCCGGAAGCGAGGTTGGATCGAGGGCGGCGTTGGCCGCGGTGGGGTGTGAGGCGAAGCGGGCGATGACCATTTCGGCCTTCGGATCGATGTAGATCGCCTGGCCATGAATCCCGCGCGCAGAGAACGCTCCGTGGGCATTGTGGCTGACCCACCATTGGCTGCGGTAAGACCAGCCGGGCAGCAGCTTGTAACCGGCGGGCGCAAACTTGGCGGGATCGCCGCCCTGGCGGATCGAATTGACGACGGCGGCGGGCACAACCTGCTGGCCATGCCACTTGCCGCCAAGCCGGATCATTTCCCCGAACCGCGCCATGTCGCGCAATGTCGGGTTGAGGCCGCCAGCGGTGAATGCTGTTCCAGCCGAATCGATCAGGAAATCGGCATCGCCTTCCATCCCGAGCGGTTGCCAGATGCGGTCGGACAGGACCTGCGCAAAAGGCTTGCCCTCCACCCGCGCTACGATCCAGCCAAGCACTTCGGTGTTGCACGATCGATATGTAAAGCGCGTGCCGTGGGTGCCGCCTTTGGTGACGCTGGGTAGGAAGGCGTAAAGATCGGTTGGCCCGGCATAGCCCGCCGGGCGCGGTGTCAGCCCTAGTGCAAGGCTGAAGGCCCCGATCCCCGAATTGGGGTCGGTATAGTCCTCGGAGAAGTTCACCTCGTCGGTCATGTCGAGCATCTGGCGCAGCGTGGCATCGGCAAAGCCGCTTTGCGCCAGTTCGGGCAGCAGGCTGCCGACTGTGGCCTCCGGATCCAATTTGCCTTCGGCGATCAGCATTTCGGCAATCGTGCCGACGAAGCTCTTGGTGACCGAGAATGCAATGTGGCGGCTATCGGGCTTGGTCACGCCGAAGTAACGCTCGTAGATGACCTTCCCCTTGTGGAGCACCACAATTCCGTCGGTGAAATTGGCCAGTAGCGACTGCTCCCAGCGCATCGGCGCGGTTCCACCGAGCGGCAGGAAGCTGACGGCATCGATATCGGTGCGCAAGGCAAGCGGCAGCGCCGAGACCTGCCCGCCCCCGCGCGAGACCCGCGCGGTCGGCACGAACTGCCGCATGTTGGAGAACGAATAGCGCGTCATCGGAAAGCGCATGTGATCAGCGCGCGCGGGCAGAATGCGCTTGTCGGGCGGCGGCGGACTGCCTTGCATCCAGCCAAGGTTAGCGGGATCGGATGTCACCGCATCAAGCAGCGGCTTTTCCTGCGCGCCAGAGCTTCCAGCCATCAACAAGGCTCCCAGTGCCAGATATCGCAGCCGCATCAGAACTGCACGGTCGGCGCGTTGCCCACAGTGGCGCGTTCGTCGCTCGCCAGTTGGTGGAAATCGGCAGCCGAGAACCCAAGGGCATTGGCAAACAGCACGGCCGGGAAACTCTCACGCGCGGTGTTGTAGTTCGCTGCCGAGGCGTTAAGCGAGCGGCGCGCTGCGGCCAGCTTGTCTTCCACGTCGGCGAGTTCGCCTTGCAGCGCCTGAAAGTTGGCGCTGGCCTTGAGGTCCGGATAGGCCTCTCCCAGCGCGAGCAGCCCGGTCAGTGCCTTGGTCAGCTGCGCTTCGCTTTCGGGGGTCGAGGCACCTGCTGCCGTGTTGCGTGCCTGGATTACCGCGTCGAGCGTGGAGGATTCGTGGGCGGCATAGCCCTTCACCGTGGCGACCAGATTTGGAACCAGATCGTGGCGCTGGCGCAGCTGGGCGTCGATATCGCCGAGCGCCTGCCGGACGTTTTGCCGCAGGCCGACCAGCCGGTTGTAGATGCCAACCACCGCCAGCAACAGCAACACGACAATCCCGATAGCGATCCAGGTGCCCATGACACTTCCCTCCTTTGCCCGAACAGGGTTAGATGGCTACCACGTGGGGGGAGGCTGGCAAGCATGTATATGATCGAACGGCCCGATGCCGACGAATTGATGGCGGGGCCGCTCGGCCAATGGCTGAGCGATCAGAACGCCGAACGCGCGGCGGTGAAGGCCAAGGTCAGCCGCTGGCGCATGTTCGCAATCGCCGGGGCGGTGGCCGTGGCGCTGGTTGTGCTGGTTCTATCGCGCTGGAATGTAGCCACGGCGCTGCAGCTTGGGTTCTTCACCGGGCTTGGCGGATTCGGGATCGCCGAACTGGTCAAACGGCCGATGATCGACAAGCTGAAAGGCGGGATCAACGGGACCATCGCCAAGGCGCTGGGGCTGGAATATGCGGTCAATTGTGAGCCGGGACAGACCTTCGAATGGGCCAAGCAGTTCGATCTGGTCCCGTCTCACGACAATGCCCATTTCCAGGATCTGTGGTGGGGGGTGATTTCTGGCCAGCCTTTTACCCTGCACGAAGCGAAGCTGACTGAGGAACGCGGCTCGGGCAAAAGCCGCCGCACCGTGACGGTGTTCGAAGGCCAAATCATGTCGATCGGTTTCAATCGACGGTTTCTGGGCACGACTGTGATTGAGCCCGATGGCGAACGGCGCAAATTCTTTGTCGGCGGGGAAAAGGACCGGGCGACAATCGGCGGAGTCGATGTCGCACGGATCGACCTGACCGACCCGCGCTTCGAACAGCGCTTCACAGTCTGGTCGAACGATCAGGTGGAGGCGCGCTACATTGTCCACCCGGAATATATGGAGCGGCTGATCGGGATCGAAACGGCCTTCGCCGGGCAGGATATCCGCGCGCTGTTTCACGAAGGCGATCTGCTGATCACCGTGAAGACCGGCGACCTGTTCGAAAGCGGCTCGCTCGATGCTGAGGATGATCGGCGCTTGCTGGAAGCGACTATTGCCCAGTTCGGCTCACTCGCCGAGCTGGCGGCCAAGATGAACGAGCGCGAACGGTTGACGATGCGGGACCGGCCCGCATCGTCAACGTAAATAGGGACAGTCCCTATTTAATTTCACTAAACATTTCAACGCAAGGCGGCGGCGGACTTAAATAGGGACTGTCCCTATTTACCAGCTACCTAGGGGAACGGGTACTTCAGTACGGTGGGCACATAAGTGAACAGCGAGCGCAGGTTCTGCCGCAGGTTCATCATCGTGACCCCGCCCTTCAGCACCACGAACCGGGTGAAGCCTACGGTATCGCCATCCTGATCCCACCAGGTAGTGATCGAAGCTTCTTCCCAATTGGCCTTGTTGATCCCGTCCAGCGTCACGCGGTCATCGTCGTCGTAGCGGATCTGCATCATCAGATTGTTGCAGCGCTGCGCCGACCCGCTGCCCGAGCAATCCGACCCGAAGACCTGAAAGATCAAGCCGTCCTTGGTCTTGCCGCGAACCGAGGGGACATCAAACATGTCCTCTTCGGTGATGGTGTGCCCTTCAAGCGCGAAGAGAAGGCGAATGTCGGACTTGCCGACCGTGGTCAGCACCGTTTGCTTGGTCTGCGCCTGAGCGACCGGAACCTGAGTGACAAGCAGTGCCGCCGCCAAAGCATAACGCATCGTTTTCATGGTATTACCCCTGCAACAATAAGCCGGACGCGCGATCCGGGCGGCAGGCTATTCCGCAGCGCGATTCAAGGCAAGCGCTCAACTGAGACGGTGGGAAAAATCACTGTACTCGAACTTGCGGACACATTCGAGCTGGTCGGTCG
>CAZVMC010000041.1:0-18792 GCA_964628635.1 uncultured Novosphingobium sp.
CCCGTTAGAACCAATCCCATGCATTTTCTCGACCAGGCCAAGATCTACATCCGCTCGGGCCAGGGCGGCCCCGGGGCCGTGTCGTTCCGGCGGGAAAAGTACGTGGAATACGGCGGGCCCGATGGCGGCAACGGCGGCAAGGGCGGCGACATCATTTTCGAAGCCGTGGCCGGGCTCAACACCCTGATCGACTTCCGCTATGCCCAGCACTTCAAGGCCCCGCGCGGGGTTCACGGTTCGGGCAAGAACCGCAACGGCGCGGCCGGCAAGGACCTGGTGATCAAGGTTCCGGTCGGCACCCAGCTGATTTCGGACGAGGACCGCGAAACCGTGCTGCTCGATCTGACCGAGGCCGGCCAGCGCGTCACCTTCCTGCACGGCGGGCTCGGCGGGCGCGGCAACGCCTCGTACAAGACCAGCACCAACCGCGCCCCGCGCCAGCACCAGCCGGGCGAGATGGGCGAGGAAATGTACGTCTGGCTGCGGCTGAAGCTGCTGGCCGACGCGGGCCTGGTCGGCCTGCCCAACGCCGGCAAGAGCACCTTCATCAACCAGATCACCAACACCAAGGCCAAGGTCGGCGATTACGCCTTTACCACGCTGACCCCGCAGCTGGGCGTGGTCCGCCACCGCAACCGCGAATTCGTGCTGGCCGACATCCCCGGCCTGATCGAGGGCGCGGCCGAAGGGGCCGGGATCGGTGACCGCTTCCTGGGCCATATCGAGCGCTGCCGGGTGCTGATCCACCTGATCGACATCAATGGCACCGATCCGGCCGAGGCGCTTGAAATCATCGAGGAAGAGTTGGCGGCCTACGGCAATGGCTTGGATGAAAAGCCGCGCCTGATCGCGCTCAACAAAATCGACACGGTCGATGCCGAGCTGGTCAAGGCCTTCACCAAGGAATTGAAAGCTGCCGGGGCAACCAAGGTTTTCCCGATCTCAGGCGCGACCGGAAAGGGCATGGGCGCGCTGCTGGACGCGGTGATTTCGCACTTGCCGGCCGCTACGGTGACTGAACGCCCCGAAGGCGAGCAGGAAGTGGCGGACGAGAAGCCCTGGTCGCCGATTTAGGCTGGCCGATCTAAGCCCGCACCATCGCCATCCCGCGCTCGGTGTAGCGTGGCCCGGCGGTGCCGCCAAAGGGCGCAGCTGCTTCAATCGCAGCCAGATCTGCGGCGCTCAAGCTGAGGTCCGCTGCGGCCACGCTATCCTCTAGCGTCACCCGCCGCTTCACCCCAGGGATCGGCACAACATGATCGCCGCGCGTCAGCAGCCAGGCCAGCGCGACCTGCGCGGGCGATGCGCCATGGCTCGCTGCGATCTGGCGGACGGCTTCGACGATCTTCATGTTGGCTTCGAAATTGCCGGGCTGCCAGCGCGGGTCCTGGCGTCGCCAATCGTCGGCGGGAAGATCGTCCAGACTCTTCAGGTCTCCGGCCAGAAAGCCCCGGCCAAGCGGCGAATAGGGCACCACACCGATCCCGAGTTCGGCGCAGGTATCGAGAATTCCATCTTCAAGATTGCGTTCCCAGACCGAGTATTCCGATTGCAGCGCAGTAATCGGAGCCACGGCTGCGGCGCGGCGGAGTGTTTCAGGTCCGGCCTCTGACAGGCCGATGTGGCGGATTTTTCCTTCGGCTTGCAGTTCGGCCATCGCCCCCACTGTTTCCTCGATCAGCACCTGCTTGTCGACGCGGTGGAGGTAATAGAGGTCGATGCAATCGACCCCCAGACGCTTGAGCGATCCTTCGCAGGCGCGCTTCACGTTTGCAGCGGAGCCATCCACGCCGACAATCCCGCCGTTGGCAATCTTGAAGCCCATCTTGGTCGCGATCACCAGTTTCTCGCGCTGGCCCTTGATCGCGCGGCCCAGAAACTCCTCGTTCACATAGGGACCATAAATTTCGGCGGTATCGAAAAAGGTCACTCCCAGCTCGATCGCGCGGTGGATGGTGCGGGTCGATTCTTCATCGTCGGCATTCCCGCCGTAGACGATGTTGGTGCCTGCGTTCATCGTCATGCAGCCAATGCCGATGGCGGAAACCTCCAGCCCGTTGCCAAGAGTGCGGTACTTCATCGGAGTCTCCTTTGCTGCCGCGTAGATTGCACCTCGCGCAGGCGCATTGCAACGAGAGCCTGGAGTGTGTGGGGAAGTTTTTGCTCGCAAAGCGGCCCTCTCTCTCGCTAAGCGCGCAAGCATGACGTTGAACCGCCTCTCGGATCTGGCAGACCGGGCTGCCTGCCCCAGGCTGGTGGTGAAGGTTGGCTCCTCGCTGCTGGTAGGCAAGGATGGCGTGCGCCGCGCTTGGCTGGAAGGACTGGTGGCTGAATTGGCCGCAGCCCGCGCGCGCGGGCAGGATGTGATTGTCGTTTCCTCCGGTGCGATCGCGCTGGGAGCAGCCAAACTTGGACTCGACAAAGGCGGGCGCGGCAGTCTGGCCGATGCGCAGGCGGCAGCCGCAGTGGGCCAAATCGCACTGTCTGGCCTGTGGGCAGAACTGCTCAGCGGGCATGGCCTGACGGCGGCGCAATTGCTGCTGACGTTGGAGGATCTGGAGGATCGCCGCCGCTATCTCAACGCCACCGCCACTCTGACCCGGCTGCTCGATGCCGGAGCGGTGCCGGTGATCAATGAGAATGATAGCGTGGCGACCCAGGAAATCCGCTTTGGCGACAACGACCGGTTGGCCGCGCGGGTGGCCCAGGCGGCGCAGGCCAGTGCGGTGCTGCTGTTATCCGATGTGGACGGTCTCTACGATCGCAGTCCGGCGGAAGTTGGCGCGCAATTGATCGGCGAAGTGCGCGGAGTTACGCCCGAGGTATACGCGATGGCTTCGGGCGGATCTTCGTCGGGGATGGGATCGGGCGGGATGACCTCGAAGTTGCAGGCCGCCGAGATTGCCGAACTGGCCGGGATCGCGCTGGTGATCGCCAGCGGGCTGCAAGATGCGCCAATCGCGCGGGCGGCGGGGCAAGGGATCGGCACGCTGTTTCTGCCCAATCCCGCCAGGCACCGCAAATCCGGTGCGCGCAAGGCCTGGCTCGGCGGACGGTTGCGCTTGAAAGGTGCGCTGGTGATCGATGCCGGCGCGGCACGTGCGCTGGGCAAGGGATCAAGCTTGCTGGCGGCTGGAATCGTGCAGGTTGAGGGCGAATTTTCCCGCGGCGATGCGGTGGCGATCCGCAACGAGAGCGGGGAGACGCTGGCCCATGGCCTGTCGGAATACGAAGCGCTCGAATGCGCCCGGCTGATGGGCCGCCAATCGGCTGAACAAGCCGCGTTGCTCGGCTATGCGCCGCGTTCTGCTGTGGTCCACCGCGATCAGCTGGTGCTGTTATGACAATTGCGATCACCGGGGCGACCGGGTTTGTCGGGCAGGCATTGCTCGATCGCGCGCTTGATAAGGGTCTGACGGTGCGCGCCCTGACCCGCAAGGCGCAAGAGCCGCGCGCCGGGGTCGAATGGGTGCGCGGCGATCTGGATGCCAAGGGCTACCTGGCGCAGCTGGTGCGGGGCGCGGAGGCGGTGATTCATGTCGCCGGCGTGGTCAACGCGCCGGATCCGGCTGGTTTCGAGCATGGCAACGTCACCGGCACGCTCAACGTGATCGAAGCCGCCAAGGTGGCCGGGGTGCCGCGGCTGGTTCACGTTTCCTCGCTCTCGGCGCGCGAGCCAGAGCTCTCGGCCTACGGCGCGAGCAAAGCGCGGGCCGAAAAGTTGGTTATGGCTTCGGGCCTCGATTGGACGATTATCCGCCCGCCTGGGATCTACGGCCCGCGCGATGCCGATTACTTTGAGATGTTCCGTATGGCCCGCTGGGGGCTGTTGCCAGTGCCGCCGAAGGGCGGGCGCTCCTCGCTGATCCATGTCGATGATCTGGCGCGCTTGCTGCTGGCGGTGCTGCCGGGCGGGGAAGGCGTGACGGCCAGCGTCTTTGAGCCGGACGATGGGCGCAAGCAGGGCTGGAGCCACTATGAACTGGCGCGGGCGATCGGCTGGGCCATGGGACGGCGGCCCTGGGTGCTGCACCTCAGCCGTGCCTCGCTGGAACGTGCAGCCCGGGCGGACCGGATGGTGCGGCGCGGCCGCGCGCGACTGACGGCGGATCGGGTCGGTTACATGGCGCACCCGGATTGGGTGGTCAGCCACGAAGCGCGCCCCCCGGCGGGGCTGTGGAAGCCCATGGTGCCGACGCGCGAGGGGCTGAAAGCCACCGCGCAGTGGTACCGCGAAACCGGCTGGCTCTAGTTCTTCAAAACAGGTGCAGCACAAAAGAACGCCGACCGGGAAAACCCGGCCGGCGCCCTTAATGTGTTCGCTATCAGAGCAGGTAGCCGATGTCTGGAGCAGTTACAAACTGATGCATGCCCCAGGTTAGATACTTGTCTTGCATGTATGCCAGCCGATCTTCGAGCAGCGGATCAACCCCAATGTTGACCTGCGGTGCTTCAAACTTGAACAGCGGCTCTGCCGAAGTGGCAAAGATCACATCGCCAGCCTGCAGGTTGGTCGCGGTGAAGCCGAGAAGCGTGATCGTTCCGCTGCCGGTGTTGATTACGGTATTCGCCCCAACCTGGGTCGCTGCAGCCTGAACCTCCGAGAAAAGGTTGAAGAAGGCAGAAAGGTCCAGCTTGTCGGTCCCCGAGACGAAATCGTTGATCGTGTCGGCACCGTGGCCCGCACCAAAGTCAAAGGTATCGCTACCTGCCCCACCGATCAGCACGTCATCGCCGTCACCGCCAAGGATGGTATCGTTGCCGCCCGCACCATTGATGCGGTTGGCACCGGCATCGCCAGTCAGGGTATCGCCCTGCGCCGAACCGACGAGGTTTTCGATCCCGCTCAGCGTGTCGTTGCCATCGCCCGTGGCCTGGGCAGTGGTGATCGACAGGTCGACCGTAACGCTGCCGGTGGCATCCTTGTAGTTGGCGGTGTCGTTGCCGTTCCCGCCGGTCAGGGTGTCGTCACCCGCACCGCCGCGCAGTTGATCATCGCCTTCGCCGCCGATCAGCGTATCGTTACCGGCCAGACCGATCAGCACGTCGTTACCGTCACCGCCGTTCAGCGTGTCATTCCCAGTGGCGCCGGTGAGCGTTTCATTCAAGTTGGCAATGCCGGTCAGGTTCAGATCACCGATGAAGCCATCGAAGTTGAAGGCCGTGAAGCCGCCGGTGTAGCCGTTGCTGATCGTGAACACGGTGACGAAGCCAAATGTCGCCGCTCCACCATCGCGATCGGTCTGCACCAGCAGATCGGTACCCGACTGCACCAGCCGGAGGTGGCCGCTGGCAAAGGCATTGCTGTTAGCTGTGTAGGTTCCTGCCAGCGTCCCCAGATTGAGGAAGTTGGTCATTTCGAACCGGTCACCAGCATTGCCGCGCTCGAAATCATAAACCGTGCTGTTGCGGGCAATGGCAGTAGCCTCAGTCGATGCGGCCGCTGTTGATCCTACTCCAAGCTGGATGACGTCGGCGCCGGTGCCCAGCGTGATGAAGTAGTTGTTGGTGCCGACACCCCCGATGGTGCTGATGCTCACAACGTCAGCACCGGACCCGGCATTGACGGTCGAGAAAGCAACGCCGGTCAAGACGATCCGGTCGTTACCGGCACCGCCATCGACCTGCACGATATCGACATTGCGGTTGGTCGAGACAGTGCCGAGTGCAAGGTAAGTGAAGCCGGCAATACCTGCGGTGTTGGTTGCCGGAGCAACCGAAATACCGCCAGAACGCAGCTCGATAAAGTCATCCCCATCGCCGCCATCCATGTTGATGACGGTCGAAACCGCGCCGGTAGCCCGGGTGGCGATGATGCTATCGTTTCCGCCGTAGCCAAAGATGTTGTCCACCTGGCTGCCGGCCACCGCACCCGCACCAACCCCGCTATCCTGGATCAGGTTGAAATCATCGTTGCCGTGCAGAGTATCACCGAAGGTCGAACCAGTGAGGTATTCGATGCCGGTCAAGGTATCGATTCCATCAGCACCTGTATTCTGCGCCACGCCTTGGATACGCAGGTCAACCGTGACCCCGGCGGTGGCATTGGCATAGGACGCCGTATCGAGGCCTTCGCCGCCGATCAGGGTATCATTGCCTGCGCCGCCATTGAGCAGGTCGTTGCCGTACCAGCCATCGAGCGTATCGTTGCCGGCACCGCCGAACAGGTTGTCGAGCGTGCCGCCGCCGCGCACGTTGTCATCCACGGTGGTGCCGCGGAAAGTGACGCGCTCAATGCTGGTGAGTGTGCCGACAATCGACCCATTGAAGGTGATGTTGCTGTTGCCCGCCAGGCTGCCGAGATCGAACGCGATCCCGACGGTGCTGGCACCAACCCCCAAACGGCCATCATAGACCATGATGGCGACATCCAGCCCGTCGCCACCGTCATAAGTGTCATCCCCGCCGTCAGCTCCGGTGAGGAATTGCTGCGCGGTGTTGCCGATGGTGCCGTTGAGGATGTCATCGCCGCTGCCGCCGATCAGGATATCGTTGCCCTGACCGCCGGAGAGGTAGTCGTTGCCCGCACCGCCGTCCAACGTGTCGGAACTGCCGTCGTCGGTGACGCCGGTGGTGCCGCCTAGCAGGATATCGTTCCCGGCCCCGCCGAAAATCACATCGTTGCCGTTGTTGCCGACGATGGTGTCAACCAGGTTGCCGCCGGTCAGGCGGTTTCCGGCGGTATTCCCGGTCAGGGTATTGGCAGCGACCAGCGATCCGTTGACGTTTTCGATATTGGTAATCGTGTCGCTGTTGCCCGTGCTCACCGTTTGCGCGGTGGTGGTGTTGAGGTTGACCGTCACGGCTGTGGTGATGTTGGTATAGTCGATCGTGTCGCTGCCGAGGTCGCCATTGTAGATGTCGTTGCCGCCGCCATCGTAAAAGATGTTGTCGCCCGCATCGCCCAGGATGCTGTCGTTGCCCGAGCTGGTCCGCACGTTTTCGAAGCCAGAGATGGTATCGTTGCCCCAGCCGGTATTTTGTGCAGTCGTGAGCCCAAGATTGACTGTAATCGGGGTTGCCGCGCCAGAGAAGCGCAGCGTATCGTTGCCAAGACCGCCGACCAGCGTGTCATCACCCAGTCCACCCTCGATCACGTTATCGCCCGCATCGCCGGTCAAGGTATCGGCATTGGCGCTGCCGGTCAGGTTCTCGATGCTGCGAAGCGCGGCAATCTGGTTGGCGCCAAGGAAGGCCGTTCCGTCAATCGCTCCGTTCAGCGTGGCTGTCACACCGCCAGTGGCACCAGCGAAGGAAGCTGTATCGGAACCGATCCCGCCGTCCAGAATATCGACGAGACCAACCGCCGTTGTCCCGGGGTTGAGGGTATCGTCGCCAGCTCCGCCGAAGATCTTGTTGCGGCTGGCATCGCCAGTCAGCGTGTCGTTGAATGCAGAACCTTGCAGGTTTTCAAACCCGCTGGCCACATCAACGCCAGCATTGACAGTGTTCTGACCACCGCCTTGCTGATCCAGACTGACAGTGACGCCGGCGGAAGCGCCTGCATAGGACAGGGTATCGATCCCGCCGCCGCCAACCAAGGTGTCGTTGCCGCGCCCACCTTCGATCGTGTTGGCGTTGCCATCACCCGTCAGCGTGTCATTGTACTGCGAGCCGACCAGGTTTTCGATACCGATCAGCGTATCCGAACCGGCCGCAACCGTATTCTGCGCCACACCCTGGGTATTGAGGTCAACGGTTACGCCCGTGGCCGTGTTGCTGAAAGCGGTGACGAAGGAAGCCGTATCGTTGCCGTTGCCGCCGTTGATCTGGTCGTCACCATAGGTGCCCTGCAGGAAGTCGTCCCCGTCACCGCCCTTCATCTGTGCACTGCTGGTGTTGACCACCGAGAGCGGCGCGGTGTTGACCGTGGCCGAGCTCAGCGAGATGTGCAGCTGATAGGTGGTTCCTGCGGTCAGCGGCTGGGCTGCGTTGCCAGTGGCACTGCTCCACTGGCCGACGCGAAGATAATATGTACCCGCCGTTGCGAAGGTGAACGACAGGAAGCTGTTGCCCGTCTGGCTTCCTGCATCAGTGGTGCTGTCATCGTTGAAGGCAAGCACTGTGGCTCCGGTGCTGTCGACCAGCTCGATGATCGTATCGATGCTGCTCAGATCGATATCGAATGTGCCGGTTGTGCCAGCCGTGACATCGAGGCGGTAATACTCCACCCCGCCACCGGTCGCAGTCGCATTGATCGTGGCATGCGGCACGGTGGTGGAATTGGTGATATTCGCATCCGACAGCAGTGTGTAGCCGTTCAGCGCCTGCGGATTGATTGCCGTCGCCGTGCTGAGGTTGGATGTCGCCGCAGCCTTGGTGATGATCGCGTTGTTGATGGTGGTGAAAGTCCCACCAATCAAACGGTCGTTCCCGGCCCCGCCCGAGAGAACGTCTGCCCCGCCAGATCCGCCAGCCAGCATGTTGTCCGCCGTGTTGCCGATCAGGATATCGTTGCCGGCGGTCCCGACGATGTTTTCGATGCTGCGGAGCGTATCCGTCTCACCGTCATGGTTGACCAGCACATCGGCCCCGGTGTTGTTCAGGATCACGGTCACGCCCGTGGTATTGGTGAAGACCACCGTATCGCTGCCGCCGCTGCCCCCATCGAGCACGTTGTTGGCGGTGTTGCCGACAAAGATGTCGTTTCCGGCGCCGCCGGTCGCATTCTCAATCAGCGAGCGCGAATCGTTGTTGTAGAGCAGCGACATTGCGATATTGCCGGGGGCAATCGCAGTGCCATTTTGGTAAGCCAGACTGTTGACCAGTTGCTCCTGACTGACGGTCGAGAATTCACCCGGCCGAAGGTCGATCGTGACGCCGCCCGAATAGTTGCTGGCATCGATCGTGTCGTTGCCGCCGCCGTCCCAAATCGTCAGGAAGATCTTGTTGCCCGAAGGCGCGCCTTGGCCCACGCCGTTGATGAACATTTCACCTGTGGTGGTGCTGAAAGTGTAGACCGTATCGGTGTTGTTGGTGTTGAAATTGGCGCCGTACATATATTGCAGCGCGGCGAGATCGTACTGCATGTAGCTTTGCGGCTGACTGATCTTTTCGCCCGCAAAGTTGCTGTTGGTGAACGGTGCCGGGGTATAGGTCATCAGCGACCAGGCCTGACCATCCTTGTCCGGAGTCAGAGACTGCGAACCGAACCGTGGCGAAGTGCCAAAATAGAATGAGAGATCGAGGTTGGTATAATCCTGATGCCCGTGCTTCAGCCCCAGTGCGTGGCCGATTTCGTGCATCATGGTGGAGAAGCCCCAGGTGCCCTTGAAGGCCAGATCGTAATAGGGCTGGCTGGTCCGGCCGAACCAGATGTCACCCGCGACAGCGCGGGTGTCGGACGCAAAGTTGCCATAGGCCGAAGGCGCATCCTGATCGGCGGTCTGCGAAATGCGGATGTTGGCGTGGACGGTGTCGGTGTCGGTGATTTCGGTGAAAGTCAGTCCGGTTGCCGCCGCAACCTGCGCCAGCGCATCGCGCGCTGCAATTTGCTGCTGAGTGCCCAGATCGATGTGGTAGTTGCTGACACCGTTGCTGTCGAAGGTCGGGCCGTTGTAATTCGAACCCGAAGTCGGGAAGCTGTAAGTGAGATTGGTAATCCCCCACTTCGCGCCGATCAATGTCGCATCGACGTTGCGGTTGCCCGAGAAGAATCGGCTGCCATCGGGGTTGGTGCCCATGACAAGCAATTCACCGACATTGCCGGTGTCCGGATTGGCACCGGCAGGATCGGCGCTCTTGGGACCGATGCCGCCACCGCCGCTGCTGCCAGTGTCGCCAAGCTCCTTCTGGTCGTGCAGGGCCTGACAGGCCGCGCACCCGCAGCCTTCGACAATTGTCAGATGTTCGATATCCAGGGCTTCAAGCACCGGGCCTGCGCCCAAGTCCGTTCCGCCAGCTGACAAATCGGGACCTGAGCCTGCGTCTTGCGCAACGGTCTTGGCCGATTCCTCTGCAACAATGCCAACTTCCGGAGCCGGGGAGGGATTCGCGCCGACGGCACTGGTGCTGTTCGCAGTTCCGAAACTGACGGTGCTGGTGATCGACAGGCCATAGGCATCGGCGAAGTTGAAGCCCATGCTCAGAGCCGAGGTCCCATCGGCGCCCGATTCGAGGTCGGAATTACGCGATTCGGTGCTGAAGTCGGAAATGCGCATCAATAATCTCCCCTACGTGGCGCTGTTTGACGATCACGCGCGCACGTCGATTCGGCCCCATGCCGGAGTCGGTTTATGATTTGTTAGGTATTTACGGGGTGTCAGCCTTGGTCAAGGCGGATTCCACCAATGCATCGCCCGTAGTGTTGGAATCGGCAAAGCAGCCATCCCAAACTGGCACGTGACAGGCTTTTCGGCTGCGCTTATCCTGGATGGGTCTGGTTCAGTATGGAGATCGGGATGGTTCGCGCGCTGCTGCCGTTGTCCTTCATTTTGGCCGGATGTACGCCAACTCCGCAGGAAGCAGCCATGTCCGATCCGAACCCGGCCAAGCCGACAGTGCCTCCGGCCGCCGCCCATTCTGGCGTACCCACTGACTTGCCTGTCGCCGCCGAGGGCCGCCGGATCCTGTCCACAGCAATCGTCAGGATGGGCCCGGATGGTCATCTGACGGTCGAACTGCGCGACGGCCGCGTGCTGGTGTTGCGCAACGTCACAGTCGGAGCCGAGAACTATTGCGGGGAACCCGTCTCAGGCGCTCCCGCAGGCAAGAAATTCTGCGGTGATTTCGCCGAAGTCCGAGCGGCCCGGCCCGGTGGCGGAACAATGACGGGATCGCCAGATCACGCGACCGGCGACGTGATCAAGCCGGCTGCGGCGTCAACTGGTCAAGAATGATGCCGAACAGTCCGATGACAATCGGCTCAGCACGTTGATCGCAAGCCCGGATGGTCAAAACGCCGGATCGTAACCAGGTGGTAACTCCGCCGCGCTCGAATCTCCGTGAATACCGCACTCGGTCTTGTCCCAACCCTTCCACCGGCCCGAGCGCGGGTCTTCGCCGGGCGCGACCTTGCTGGTGCAGGGCGAGCAGCCGATCGAGGGATAGCCTTGCGCGACCAGCGGATGGCGTGGCAGCTTGTGCAGGTCGATATAGGTTTCAAGCCGCTCTTTTGGCCAATCGGCAAGCGGGTTGAGCTTGAGCTTGCCCTCGTCAATCTCAAACCGGGGCAGGCCTTCGCGGCTCTTGCCTTGAAACGCCTTGCGTCCCGAAATCCAGGCATCGAAGGGCACCAGCGCGCGGCGCAGCGGAGCGACCTTGCGGATTTCGCAGCAGCCGTCGGGGTCGTAGGACCAGCGCAGCCCGGTGGCATCGCGCGCCGCCAGATCGTAGGGATCGGGCCGGAACACCCGCAGATCGGTGAAGCCCAGCCGTTCCGCCAGCTCGTCGCGATAGGCCAGCGTCTCACCGAACATTTTCTGGGTGTTGACGAAGATCAGCGGTACTCCTTTGTCGACCGCAGCAATCATATGCAGCAGCGCTGCCGATTCAGCGCCGAATGAAGAAACGACCGCGATGCGGCCTTTCAATTCACCCGCCAGCAATTCGGCCAACATCGCCTGGGTATCGACCCCGGCGAAACGCTGATTCAATGCGTCTGCATCCGCCTGAACGAAGGCTGGCGCAGTGTCGATCACATCGATCTTGCGCTCCGCACTAAGCATGTCGTTTTGCCCAGATCGGCACGCGGCCATCGCCGGTGGCCTGATAGACTTCATCCCAGCGTGCGAAAGCGGCCTCGGCATCGGCGGGGTTCACCGGCGGCTCTGGCGCGAAGGCATCGAACCCGCAGCGCCGCAGGTGGCCGAGGTGATCGACCGGCAGTTCACCCACAGCGCGCAGCTCACCTGTGTAACCCGCCTCGCGCAGCACCCGGGCCGCAGAGAACCCGCGCCCGTCGGTAAAGACCGGGAAGTTGATCTCGATCAGCTTGAGGCGATCGAGATGCGGCAGCAGGTCGCGCGCGTCATCGCCGGGTTCGAGCCGGACGGCGGCGGCGTTGGTCTGTGTCCCGAAGACATCAACGGTAACGCCGGGATCGGCGACGGGATCGTCGTCGCGGAAGCGGAATTGGACCTCAGCCATAGATCGCCTCCTTGAACGGGGCCATGCCGACCCGGCGGTAGGTATCGAGGAAGCGCTCCTCGCCTTGCTTGTTGGCGAGGTAGACTTCGGTGGCCTTTTCGACCGCCTCGACGATCCCATCCTCAGAGAAACCGGGGCCGGTGATCGTGCCGAGCGAGGTATCGTCGCCCTCGCACCCGCCGAGCAGCAGCTGGTAGTTTTCGGTGCCTTTGCGGTCGACACCCAGAATGCCGATGTGGCCGGCATGATGATGCCCGCAGGCGTTGATGCAGCCCGAAATCTTAAGCTTCAGTTCGCCGATCTCGCCGCGCTTCGGGGCCAGCCGCTCGCTGATCTTCTGCGCGACCGGAATTGAGCGCGCATTCGCCAGGCTACAATAGTCCAACCCCGGGCAGGCGATGATGTCATCGATCTGATCGAGGTTGGGTGTGCCGAGTCCATTCGCCTCAAGCTGTTGCCACAGCGCGTAGAGATCGGTCTTGCGGACATGCGGCAGGACGATGTTCTGGGCGTGGGTGACGCGCAGTTCGTCGAACGAGTATTGCAGCGCGAGGTCGGCCATCAGCCGGATCTGCTCGCCACTGGCGTCGCCCGGAATCCCGCCGACCGGTTTAAGGCTGATGGTGGCGATGGCATAACCCGGCTGCTTGTGGGGATGGACGTTGCGGTCCAGCCACAGCGCGAAGTCGGGGTCGGAGCGGTCCACGGCCTCCGGAGCTCCGGTCTCGAACGGCGGATCGGTGAAGTGCGCCTTGATCCGCTCCAGCTCGGCCAGCGGCGGTTCGATATCTTGCGTCAGCAGGTGGGCGAATTCTTCCTCGACCTGACGGGTATATTCATCCTTGCCCAGCTCGTGGACGAGGATCTTGATCCGCGCCTTGTACTTGTTGTCGCGCCGTCCATAGCGGTTATAAACCCGAAGACATGCCTCCGAATAGGTTATCAGCTGATCGATCGGCACGAATTCGCGGATCAGCGGAGCGATCATCGGGGTACGCCCCATGCCCCCGCCGACATAGAAAGCTGCGCCGATTTCGCCCGCCGCGTTCTTGACGATGCGGATGCCGATATCGTGGAGCTTCATCGCCGCACGGTCGGTCTCGCTGGCGATCACCGCGATCTTGAACTTGCGCGGCAGCACCAGGAACTCCGGGTGGAAGCTCGACCACTGGCGCAACAACTCGGCATAGGGGCGTGGATCGACCAGTTCATCGGCTGCGGCCCCGGCGTACTGGTCAGAGCTGATGTTGCGGATGCAGTTGCCGCTGGTCTGGATCGCATGCATCTCGACCTTGGCGAGATCGGCCAAAAGATCGGGCGTCTCCTCCAGCTTGATCCAATTGTACTGGATATTCTGGCGGGTGGTGAAGTGGCCATAGCCTCGATCGTACTTGTCGGCGATATCACCCAGCACCCGCATCTGCGCCGAGCTGAGCGTGCCATAGGGGATCGCGACCCGCAGCATATAGGCGTGAAGCTGCAGGTAGAGCCCGTTCTGCAAGCGCAGCGGCTTGAAATGATCCTCGCTCAGGTGACCTTCCAGGCGGCGCTTCACCTGATCGCGGAATTCCTCGACGCGGGTGTCGACCATCGCCTGATCGTAATTGTCATATTTGTACATCAGATCACCCAATCGCGCGCATCGGCGTCGGCCGGCTTCAAGGTCAGGTCGGGGCGCACCGTCGGGCCAAGCGCGCGGATGCGGTCCTTGATGTGCGCCGGACGGACGCCGTCTGCGTCCTTCTCGGCCTCGATCGCATAAGCCGCGTTGACGCGCCGCGCGGCTTCCTCGCGGGCGAGGATTGTGTCGGCATGGTCACCCACATCGACTGCGTCATTGACGTGGAGCGACCATTGCACCCCGTCCCACCAGACGACCGCGCCGGTCTTCAAATCGTTGCCTGTCAGTATCTTCACCCGAATGCCTCCAGCGCCAGCGCACGCAGTTGTTCTGCCTGCGGTTCAGCAGTGACTTCGCCAATCACGATCACCGCCGGGCTTTTGACCTTTTGTCGCGCGACCATCGCGGCCAATCCGGCGAGCGGCGCGCGCAGTACGCGCATGTTCTGGCGCGTCGCGTTCTCAATCACCGCCACCGGCATATCCGGGGCCAGGCCATCGGCGATCAGCTTATCAGCGATGGCTTCGGCGGTGGCGACGCCCATGTAGATCACCAGCGTGCGGCCCACGCCCGCCAGACCCGCCCAATTCTGTTCGGACAGACCCTTGCATTGGCCGGCAACGAAGCTCACGACCGATGCAGCCTTGCGATGCGTCAGCGCGATCTGGGCGGCGGCGGCAGCGCCGGTTGCAGCGCTGATTCCGGGCACGACTTCGCAGGGAACGCCAGCTTCCAGGCAGGCCTCAAGCTCTTCCCCACCGCGCCCGAAAATGAACGGATCGCCGCCTTTGAGCCGCACCACCTCGCGCCCGACGAGTGCTTCGCGCACCAGCAGCGCGTTGATCTCGTTCTGTGGCATAGTGTGGCGCGAACGGCGCTTGGCGACCGAGATCAGCTGCGCGTCGGCGCGGGCGAGGGCGAGGATCGACGGATCGACCAGCCCGTCATGGACAATCAGCCCGGCCTGCATAATCAGCCGCGCCGCGCGCAGCGTCAGCAGATCGGGATCGCCAGGGCCGGCGCCGACCAGCCAGACTTTGCCAGAGGAGTTCGTGCTCATCATGCCCAAATGGGCCGGGCTTGCTGCGCTGACCAGTCAGAATGGCTTGGCGCGCGGGTAGGGGAACTTTAGGCGCTGGCCCAAGCTGCCAACCCAAACTCCAGATCCGCAATCAAGTCCGCCGGGTCTTCCAGCCCGATCCACAATCGCGCGGCGTGGTGGTCGGCCTGATCCCAATGTGCGGGCGGCCAGGGTGTGGCCGAGCGGTCGCGTTCGGGGTGGACGGCCAGCGCCAGGCTCTCAAACCCGCCCCACGAATAGCCAATCCCGAACAGG
The DNA here is from genome assembly GCA_964628635.1 of uncultured Novosphingobium sp. Classification (GTDB taxonomy): domain Bacteria; phylum Pseudomonadota; class Alphaproteobacteria; order Sphingomonadales; family Sphingomonadaceae; genus Novosphingobium. Next base: position 15,045 of record CAZVMC010000041.1, read on the forward strand.
CTCAGTGCATCGACAAACCGGTCGCGCGCAGCCTGATCGCCGCCTTTGAAAACCACGGTCAATAGCCCGCAGCCGCCCGTAAAATCGCGCTGCCACAAGTCATGCCCGGGAGAGCCGGGGAGTGGTGGGTAAAGCACCTGCGCCACCTCTGGCCGTTCTTGCAGCCACATTGCAACTGTCAGCGCCGAACCGGTTGAGCGTTCCAGCCGCACCCCCATCGAGCGTAAACCGCGCAGGGCAAGCGCGCAATCGTCTGGCGAGGCTTGCTGTCCCAGCATCAGCGAATGACGGCGCAACCGCGGATACCATTCGGCAGTCGCGGTGACTGCGCCCAGCATGATGTCCGAATGCCCGCCGACGTGTTTGGTCAGTGCAAGGATGCTCAGATCCACACCCTTGCTGAGTGCTTGGAACCCGGTCGGCCCAGCCCAGGTGTTGTCCATCAGCACCACGAGCCCGCGCGCCTTCGCGGCGGCGGCGAGTGCGGGGATGTCGCACACTTCCATCGTCAGGCTGCCGGGGTTCTCCAGCAGTACGGCCTTGGTCTGCTCGCCGATCATCGCGGAAAAGCCGTCAACATCGAGCGGATCGAAAAACCGCGTAGTGATTCCGTAATCGCGGAGGCCTTTGACCGCGAAATCGCGGCTGGGATCGTAGGAATTGTCGGAAACCAGAAGCTCATCCCCGACCTTGAGCACGGCCAGCAACGCCATGATCGGGGCGGCGAGGCCCGTGGGGTAAAGCATCGTCCCGGCCGCGCCGGGTTCGAGCGCAGTCAGCGCCTCGGCCAAGGCCCACTGCGTCGGGCCGCCGCGCGCGCCGTAATGGAAATCGCCGTCTTCGTTGATTCTCAGCCCGGCCTGCTGTGCGGCGGTGTCTTCATAGAGATAGGTGCTGGCGCGCCAGACCGGCGGGTTGACCGCCGCGCCGGTCCATTCGGGCTTGCGGCCGGCCGTTACAAGGCGGGTCGCCGGGGCGAGCTTATCGTTGTCCGCCCCGGCCATCGCTCACGCCGCGCCGAGTTCCTTGGGGGTATCGGCATCGGCGCCCCATTCGCTCCACGAGCCATCGTAAAGCGCGGTGTCCTCCTTGCCGAGCAGGTGCAAGGCAAAGAGCAGCACCGAGGCAGTGATCCCGCTGCCGCAGGTGGTGGTTACCGGCTTGGCCAGATCGATTCCCGCACCTTCGAATGCAGCCTTGAGTCCGGCCTTGTCCTTGAAGGTGCCGTCAGCGTTGAACAGCGCGGTATAAGGCAGGTTCTTCGATCCTGGAATGTGTCCAGCGGCAACATTCGGGCGCGGGTCCTTGTCTTCACCGCTGAACCGCGCGGCGCTGCGCGCATCCAGCACCTGCTCAGCCTTTGAGTGCAGGTTGGCGAGCATATCGGCCTTGGTCCGCACTTCCTTGTCGTCCGACCAGGCGGTGAAGTGGCGGTGGCGGAGGGTTTCCTTGCCTTGCGCCAGCGGGCGCCCTTCGGCCTTCCACTTGGCGATCCCGCCATCGAGAATCGCAACATCGTGCGCGCCGAACATCTTGAGCATGAACCAGGCCCGAGCGGCGGTTTTTACTGCCGAATCGTCATAGAGCACTATCCGGCTGCCATCGCCAAGACCAAGGCTCTGCATCCGGCTGGCGAACTTTTCAGCCGGGGGCAAGGTGTTTTCGATCGGTGAAGCGGTATCGACCAGGTCGGCCAAATCCATGAACACCGCACCCGGAATGTGACCGCCCTCGTATTCAGCCAACGGATCGCGCCCGGTATCGGGCAAGTGGCGGGTACAATCGACGATTCGCAGATCGCTGGCGCCCATTTCGTTCGCCAGCCATTCGGTTGAAACCAGACTTTCCATGTTCCTCGCGTCCTCCTCGCGTTGCCGCGCGGCGCCCCTCTCGCTGCACTTGCGAACAGGCTTAGACCCGCGAGCCGAAGCCGTCGAGGGGCAAAGCAGGGAATTTTCGCGGCAGGTTCGGCGCGTTGGCTAAATCGACTGTTGAGAGGTCAGACCGCGCGTTGGCCAATCTTCGAATAGGTGCGCGGACCCAGATCGAGCCGGAACGGCTTGAGTGCGGCGGTGGGATCGGCCGGGGTTTCGCCGACCACGAAAGTCTGTGCGAGCACCTTGGCCCCGGTCGCGACGCGGAACCGGGCGAGCGGAATGAAGTATGCGGCATTGCCGGCCCGGATCGGCACGATCTCGTTCAACGGCAGGCGGATGTCGCCGGTGAACTCGGCCGTCTCACCGGGGGCGAGCTCTACCAGTGCATGCCGCAATGCCAGCGCCTGATCGCGCGCGGCGACCTGGCGTTCGGTCGGGAGGTCGGCTTGGGCCGCGATCATGTCCCCCTCGATGGCGAGCGCTGCCAGAGGTTCCTTGCCTTTGTTGGCCAAGGTCAACCGGTAGCTGAGCGTGGTGGCCATCAGCGACGCGCTCATCCGCTTGGCCTCAAGCGTGATCGCGATGCCGTCTTGCTCGACCGCCTGCGCCACTGCGGCGGGTGGTGTTTGAACAGGTGGCGACTTGGACAGGGCCGGTTCGGGAATCGCCACAGGCTTCGTCGCAAGCTGGGTATCAGCCGTTGGTTCAGGAACCACGGGCCGTTCGAATTCCACTGCGATCGGTGCTTCCTCGCGGCGGCGACGCCACCAGACGACGCCCAGCAGCGCAAGCAACAGCGCCAACAGGCCGCCGCCAGTCGGCAGCACCCAGGCTGGAATTGCGCTGCCCCCGCCGTTTGGCACGAGAGATGGAGCGGCCGCCTTGCCAGGTGCGGTCGAGAAGATCGGAGTATTGGTGGGCGGCGTGCTAGGAAGCGCAGTCGGCGTGGCCGGCTGTCCCTGGGCAGGCTGCGGGGTCGGTGTGCCCGGAGAGATCTGGCGCGGTTGCGGCTGCGGCCGGGCCGCAGTGGTTGCCGGTTGTGGGGCGGTGACAGCGGAGCGCGGCGTAGGAGCGGCGGCAGCCGCGGTCGGAGTGGGAGTTGCCGCCGTTGGTTGCGGAACCGGACTCGGGCTGGGGCGGGGGCTGGGCCGCGGGCCAGAGATCACCGGATTGTCCGGATCAACCGGCCCTTGAACGCGTGGGGTGGAAGTGCTGCTGGGTCCCGGCGGCAGGCGGAAGCCACTGGCCGACTGTGCCAGCACCGGCTGCGTTACTGCCATCAGCATTCCTGCCAGTAGCGCCGCCCGCATCCAGAACCCGATTCCCTGCATTACCCGCCAAAACCCTCACAAAATGTCCGCAGCGCTTGCCCTGCGCGGCGCTGAATAGGAGTTGAACTCGCCAGTTCCAACCGTTGACTTGTGCGGAGCAGTCGATCGGGGCATGGCTGCGGCATGGCAGACACACTTCTTCCCAAGCATCTGGGGCAGACCAGCGCGCTTCCCTCTTCACCCGAGGCGGCCGAGCTTGACTATGTTCCCAATCCGCGCCCCGGTGCGCTCTACCTGATCCGCTTTGCCGCGCCGGAGTTCACTTCGCTTTGCCCGGTTACTGGCCAGCCGGATTTCGCGCACTTGGTGATCGACTACGCGCCGGGCGCCACAATCGTCGAATCGAAGAGCCTCAAACTGTTTCTCGGCTCCTTCCGCAATCATGCGGGGTTCCACGAGGATGTGACAGTTGGCATTGGCCAGCGGCTGTGTGAAGAGATGGCTCCAAAGTGGCTGCGGATCGGCGGCTATTGGTATCCACGGGGCGGCATCCCGATCGACGTTTTCTGGCAGAGCGGAGCGGCGCCGGATGGCTTGTGG
>CAZVMC010000042.1:0-18454 GCA_964628635.1 uncultured Novosphingobium sp.
AGCCGGTTCGGGGACGACTCCCGCAGCCGGCCATCTCTTCCTGCTCGGCCACCCCCGTTCGGGCACCACGATGGTGGAGAACATTCTGGCCTCACTGCCCCGCGTCACTGCGCTGGAAGAACGTCCGACATTCAGCGCCGCCGATCGTGCATATCTCGCTGAGCCGGGTGGTTTGGCGCGCTTTGCCGCATTGACGCCGACAGAGCTCGCCCCATTGCGCGAAGCCTACTGGCAGCATGTCACCCAGGCCGGGGTCGCACACGTCGGGACAACCTTTGTCGATATGGATCCCTTGAAGGCAACGCGTCTGCCATTGATCGCGCGGCTCTTTCCGGCAGCAAAGATCCTCATCATGCGCCGCGATCCTCGCGATGTGGTTTGGTCATGCTTCAAGACCAGCTTTGCGCTGACCAATTCGGCGCGGGATTTCGCGACGCTGGAAGGTGCAGCGCGGCATTATGCGGCGATGATGGAGCTGATCGAACTGGCGCGTGAACGGCTCGATCTGGCCTTTCACGAAGTCCGCTACGAGGCGCTTGTGCGCGATTTCGATAGCGAAACGCGGGCCATGTGTACCTTCACCGGCCTTGCCTGGTCCGAAAAGCTGCGCCAGTTTGACCGGACTGCGCTAAAACGTGGGGTTTCAACCGCCAGCGCTGGGCAGGTACGCCGCGGGCTTTACGATGGCTCGGGGCAGTGGAAGCCCTACGCGAAATACTTCGAGCCAGTCATGCCGATCCTCACCCCGTGGATCGAAAAGTTCGGCTACGCCTGAAGCAACGGATTGGGCGCGACCAGCGCCACATCGGCTGCTTCGGCCACCTTCTCCGCCCAGGCCAGGACCATCCCGATCTCCTCGCCATGTGCGCTGCGCACCGCTGCATATTCTTGAGCGCGCTGATCGGCATCGAACTCCGCGCCGGACTTGGAGTGCTTGCCAAATAGCGGCCCAGCAGCGATCCCCTCAGCCGTCGCTTCATCCAGCGCGAGGCCATAATGGGCCCCAACAGCAGCCAAGGCTTTGGCCGGCCGCGTTGTCATCAGGTCGGCATCGAGCGAGGCAATCCGCCCGCCCAGTTTGGCCGATAACTGCGCAAACCGATCATGTTGCGCCAGCCAGCCGACCGCCGCCACCTGCAAATCACTCAGCTTGAAGTAATGACCTGGCTCGAACCCCAAATCGACATAGCCAGCGCGCAGATAACCCTCGAGCAATTCGCGCACCCAGATCCGGCAGTGCAGACCCTTGCGCACGACCGAGATCAGGAAAGTCTCAAGCGGTGCGAACAGGAAGATCGCGCGGGCCTCAGCCTCGATCGCCATCAGCAGCTCGGCCAAGGGATTGAGGAGGTTGGAGGGCTTCACCACAACTGCTTCGCCCGGACCATAGGGCCGTCCCATCAGCCGAAGCGTCAGGTCGGCCACCCGCGCTACCATCGGTGGTTCGCCGCCGCGCAGCCGCAGTCCGACCACGTCGTTCAAGGTCACCGGTTCGCTCAGCCCCATTGCCAAGCCGGGGCGATCGAGCGCCCGGGTCAGCAAGGTCGAACCGCAAAACGCCGAGTGGAACAGGAAGTGAAGCCGACCTCGACCGAGCGCGGCCAACACATCCGCGGCACGAATATCCTGCGTCTGCCGTGCGCCGCCAAGATAGTCATCGATCAGGAAGGGCATATCCGCATGCTCGCTGCGGGCCAGCCGGATCAGCCGAAAGGCGTCGTCGCTTTCGACATAGCGGTGCGCGTACCATTCGGGATCGGCGAGAAAGGCGGCGGTCATGCGCAGGGTTCTAGGCAGGCCAGGCCGCAGCGGCAACTGCGGCTTGCAGGCGGCCGGATCGAATCCTAGAGCACAGCCATGGCCAGCCGCCCCGATCTTGAAGCAGCCCGTCAAGCCAACAGCGAAGGTCTTGCCGCAATTCGGCAGAACAATGCTGCTGCTGCGACCGACGCTTTTGAGCGCGCGACCGCGGCCGATCCTCTAGCCGGACCACTATGGCGCAATCTGGCTCACGCCCGGCGCCTGGCCGCCGACGATGTCGGCGAGCGCGCCGCGCTCGATCGCGCCCTTGCGCTAGACCGGACGGATTTCATCGCCCAATTGCGGCTCGCGCAGTTGCTCCAGCGGACCGATGAAGAAACACAGGCGCTGCTTGCTTGGAGCGGTGTGCAGCAACTGGCGGCGCAAATCCCCGACCTTTCGCCAGCGATACTAGCCGAAATCACCGCAGGAGCGGCGTATTGTGAAGGTTTGCGGGCTAGGCTCTACGAAGCGACCGAGGCTATTACTGGATCAGCAAATGGCTATGATGAGATGGAGGCCCGCCGCGTCAAAGCCTTTGTCGAACATGTGCAGGGCCGCCGCCAGGTGTTCCAGAACCACTGTGCCGGGGCATTCTATCCCTTCCTCCCCGCCGACGAATTCTTCGATGATCGCCATTTTTCATGGTTCGCCGAGCTCGAGGCCGGCGCCGCAACGATCAAAGCGGAGCTTGAGGCCTTGCTCGCCGATCCCGGTGAGGCGCTGCGGCCCTACGTGCGACTTGAGCCGGGGACGCCGGAGAACAACTGGTCTGCGCTCGATCATTCACTCGATTGGTCGGCCTGCTTCCTGTGGGAGTATGGCAAGCCCAATTCGGCCGTGATCGATCGCTGCCCGCAAACCGCGGCGCTGCTTGAGACCCTGCCGCTGGCCCGCATACCTGGCCGAGCGCCTAACGCGTTCTTTTCAATGCTCCGCCCGCGCAGCGTGATTCCGCCACACACCGGCGTGACCAACACCCGCGCGATCGTCCATCTCGCGCTCGATGTACCGCCAGATTGCGGCTTCCGCGTGGGCGGAGAAGTGCGCGAATGGCAGGACGGCAAGGCCTTTGCCTTTGACGATACGATCGAGCACGAGGCTTGGAACCGCAGCGATCAGCGCCGCGCGGTGCTGATTCTCGATACCTGGAACCCGCACTTATCCGAGCGCGAGCAACAGGCAGTCGTTCGATACTTTGCCGCTGCGGATGCCGCGCTTGCTGGGTCAATCATGAACTGATGCGCTTGCGGTACAGCGTGTATGGCCGTAATCTGAGTAAACTCCTCGATTGGAGGTGCGCCATGTTTACCACGCTGCTTGTTTTTACGCTGTCTGCCGCTGCCCCGGCTGTCGCAGAACCCGAACTCGTTCACGGGCCAATCAAGATGACTCCGGCACAGATCAGGGAGTATAACTCCAAACTCGCGCCAGATCACCCTAACTACATTCGCTGCGTAAGGCTAAGCCAAATCGGTTCGCTGGTGCGCCGACGCTCCGTTTGCCGAACCAATCAGGAATGGGCTTCGATCGAAGCAAACGGAAACCGCGATGCGCGCGAATCGGTTGAAGCGTTTCAAAAAGGTTGGTCAAACTCATTCGAGCCGAACGAAGCCCAGCCAGGTACCGGTAACTGACCTACTGGCTTTCGGGGTTTGCTCCGAAGCAGCATCAACTGAATGTAAGGCTCCATAATGAAAATATTTCTAGCCCTGCTGGCAGCGACGGCGACGAGTGTGCCAGTGCCATCAGATATCCCTGAGCCCAATCCTTCGCAGATGAGCCGCGTGCAGATTCGCGAACACAATGCCAAGTTGCCCAAAGATCACCCTTACTTCATCCGCTGCGTTCGCAGTTCAGAAGTGGGCTCTCTCGTTGCGCGGCGGCAGATCTGCCGAACCAACCAGAGCTGGGCCGAGCATGATCGCGTCGGTGAGACCCAAGCCAGGCAATTTGGCGATGAAGCGGTCGCGCGTTCGGCCAGTTCCTCAAGCAACTAGGCGAGCAACACCAACACACGGAGGACAGCAATGCTTAACAGTATCGCGATTTGGGTTGCTTTGGCTTCAGCGGGTTCGGCTGCCGCATCTAACGACGGAGCGCCGATGCAAGCTGCCCCTGTGCCTACAGTTGCCGAAATGCCAGAACCGAACCCGAAAAGAATGACGCAAGCCGAGATTCGGGACCATAATGCTAAACTGACGCCCGATCATCCGTACTACATCGATTGCCGACGGAGCACGGCTACCGGCAGCTTGGTGAGACGCAATTTGAGCTGCCGTACGAACCAGCAATGGACTGCATCTGACGATGCAGGGAACCGCGAAGCGCGCACGGTGGTTGAAGGGATGGCCAGTAAGGCCTGGCCTACACTTTGATTCGGCGGTTCAGCTGACCAGCCTGACCACGCGCACCCCGGTCTGGCCGTTCACGTTGGCCATGAAGCCGCCCATCGGCATCCGCTTGACCCGTATCTTGTCACCGGGCTTGGGGAAGACGTTGCGTCCTTCGATCTGTTTCCAGCGCGAATTGTCGGCCAATGTGAAGATCGGCATTCCATCGCTCGCCATGCGGATCGAGGCGATGGTACTCTCAATCTCTTTGAGTTCTTCCTGGCCGCCTGCGCCGAACAACTTGATGCGCGGCACGCTGATCCCGAACAGGTCGCGCTCGGCTTCGCGGACCATTGCGCGGTCGGCGACCACCAGATCGCGCTTTTCGATCCCTGCCGCCATCACCGGCACTTTGGCATCGTAGCAAGCGAGCCGCGCTGCCGAATCGGTGATCGCCTGACAATCGACCACATCCTGCACCGGCGTCGGGATCTTGACGGGCTCGTCCTTCGCCAGTGCCGGCGCGGTTAGCGCCAAGGCAAGGGCGGCAAATGGAATGGCGTGGCGCATGGCGAACTCTCCCCAAACTGTAGCAATGGAATGCCGCCTGCGCGCAACCAGCGCAAATGAAAAGGCGCGCGAATCGCTTCGCGCGCCTTTCAATTCCTTCGCGGACGCCCAATCAGGCGGCGGCCTGAACCTTCTTGAGCTCGCGCTTCACCTTGACGGCAGCGGCCGAAAGCTTTTCGTCCGAGGTTTTGAGCAGCCAGTTGTCGAGCCCGCCGACGTGCTCGACCGAGCGCAGGCCCTGGGTCGAAACGCGGAACTTGAAGCTGCGATCAAGCTTTTCCGACATCAGCGTAACGTGCTGCAGGTTGGGCAGGAACACGCGCTTGGTCTTGTTGTTGGCGTGGCTGACGTTGTTGCCAACCTGGCGACCCTTGCCGGTCAGTTCGCAGATGCGGGACATGGTAAAACTCGCTCAAAAATTGTGCCGGAGGTCCGGGGAAGGCGCGCGCATAGCGATTCACCCTTGCAAGGTCAAGCATTCCGGGCCTTACCGGCTGGATGACCCGCTGGCCGCTGCCCGAACCGATGCAACAGGCGCTGAGCCAAGCCGAGGCGGCGATTTCTGCGGGCGAGGTGCCGATTGGCGCGGTCATCGTCAAGGACGGCGTGGTGATCGCTGCCGCGCACAATCGCACCCGCAGCACCCCCGATCCGACCGCGCATGCCGAAATGGTGGCGATTCGCGCGGCGGCTACCGCCTTGGGCAACGAACGCCTTGACGGCTGCGAGCTGTGGGTCACGCTTGAACCCTGCGCGATGTGCGCCGGGGCGATCAGCCATGCCCGGATCGGCAAGCTCTACTATGCCGCGAGCGACCCCAAGGGCGGGGCGGTGGAGCAGGGCGCCCGGGTGTTCGAGCAGCACCAATGCCTCCACCGGCCAGAAGTCTATTCGGGCATTGGTGAGGATCAGGCCGCTGCGCAACTGCGGCAATTTTTTGCAGGCAAACGCTAGATCGTGAAGCGATAGGTCAGCGCCAGGCCGCCCGAATACTGGTCCCGGCTACCGGCGCGAACGATCGGCGAACGCGCCGCGCTTCCGGTCAGCCGGTCATAGCCGAGATAGCCGTAGAGCCCGAAAGTGCGTCCCAGCGGTAAGCGCAGACCGGCGACCGCGCCAACGGCATAGATCCCGCTGCCCGGCTCATAGGGGGTGAAGACCGGGGCGGGGCTGGGCACGCCGAAATAGGCGCGGGTATACTTGGCGCTGCCCCAACGCAGCCGCGGGCCGATGGTGGCGACGGCGCTTTCGCTGGTCCCATCGCTTTGGGCCGCGCCGCGAATCACGAGATCGGCGGCCAGATCGCCGGTCAGCGCCTTGTGCGCGCCGATGCCCTGGCGCAGCTCAGCGCGCAGGCGCAGCTGCGGCATGGGGAAGGTCTGGGCGAAGACCCCGGCTTCCAGCCCGAAGCCGACTTTGGCCAGACCGGGTATGTCATCGGCGGCGCGGCCTTCGGCAAAGCTGATCGCCGGTCCGATCGAGGTACCGCTGCGGCTGCCGATCAGTGCCGAGCCGAACGCCTCGTCAGGCGATTCGACCGGGATTTGCTCGCCTTCGCGCCAGGTGTCGAACAACGGCAGGAATGCTGCCTGATTGCTATCTGCACCGGGATAGCGCGGTACGGTCTGGATCCCGGTGCCGATCATGATCCGGCGGCCCGGTGCCTCTTCGGCCTGGGCCGGCATAGCGGTTAGCATGGCGGCGGCGATAGGTAGAACAAGAAACCGACGGGGCATTGCGTAATCCTCTAGAGCCCCCTCCAGATCTTCACCCTTGCCGAATTGCCTGCCCCGAAAGTCCGGCGTGGGCAAGGGGCGGGCATGAACTTTCGATCATAGCAGAGCTGCAATTCGCGCAGCCAGCCGCTGCGACCAGTCTGGACGCCGACGGCGTCGGCGCGCCAGCCGCGGTTGAGCGCGACGAAGGCGCTGCGCAGATCTGCGGCGGTGAGGCCCTCCTGCCGGGATAGCCGCTCCATCTCGGGGAACCGGAGCGATTGCCAGAGGATTCCAACGACGCGGAAATAGCCTTCGGGCGTGCTGGCCATGCAGCTGCCGTGTTTGGCCCATTCGTGCTCGATCAGCCTGGCCGAAGGGGTCATGCACAGGTTGGCGCGGAGCGTTGCGGGTTTGGGGCGCGGGGTGAGCGCGCACCATTGCGGCGGGCGTCCACTCTTCGCCTCGGGCCAGAGCCCATGGACGATGAACCCGAAGCGGCCCGAGGCGCCGCCACATTGGATCGCCTGATCGGGATCGCGCGCACGATTCCGGCAGAACTCGGGCGACCAACTGAGCGCCAGTGTGTAGCCCGAAATCGCGGCGCGCACCGTCGGTCCATCGGGCTTGGGCGGCTTGGCCAGCCCGATCGTGGCCGGGGCGCGGCATTGATAGGCCTGCGCTAGCGCCGGTGCTGGCAGCGCCGCCAGCGCAGCAGCGAGTGCCAGCCTAGCCGACGTCGGCAAGGTCTGGCGATTGTTCATGGCCTAGCCACTCGCGGGCATCGGCGCGGAACAGGAAGGCGATGGCGACGATCTGCGCCACTGCGACCATCAGGCCTAGAATCGCGACCGGATCGAGGCTGGCAATGATCGCCCCGATTTTGGGAAATTGCAGCGCCAAGCTGACCGCAGTCATCGCGACCAGCACCCACTTTGCGACATTGCTGGCGCGGTGGGCGATCAGGAACCACAGCACGAGCTGCACCGCGATGCCCAGGCCTAGGGCCATGATCAGCACCCCGTCACCAAGGCTGGCGGCACCCGGATCCTGCCGCAGGAGCGCAATCTTGAGTGCGGGGTAGTTGAGCGCGGCAAGCAGACTGGCGATCCCAACGGCGGCGAGGAAAATCCGGCTGAAATTGGCGATTGATGGGGGCTGCATGCCAGTCCCTCCGTAAGCTAGCGACCTGTTATCACGGCAGAATGGTACAGTTTCGCGCCCTGTGCAAACAGGAAATGGTCAAGCCAGCGGTGTGAAATCCAGTCCAATATCCGCAGCCGGTGCGCTTTGGGTGAGGCGGCCGACCGAAACATAGTCCACACCGGTCGCTGCAATCGCGCCGATCGTGTCGAGCCGCACGCCGCCCGAAGCTTCGCACGGTACCCGCCGCGCGATCAGTGCGGCTGCCTCGGTCAGCTCGGCGACGCTCATATTGTCGAGCAACAGGTGGTTCGCGCCTGCGGTCAGCGCGGGTTCGATCTGATCGATCCGGTCAACCTCGCAGATGATCCGCGCGACCCCGGCGGCGCGCGCGCGGCGCACGGCTTCGCCGACCCCGCCGGCCACCAGCACGTGGTTGTCCTTGATCATCGCCGCGTCCCACAGCCCCATCCGGTGGTTCTGCGCCCCGCCCATCCGGGTGGCATATTTCTCAAGGATACGCAGCCCGGGGATGGTCTTGCGGGTATCGAGCAGCACGGCTTTGCTGTCGCCCATCGCATCCACATAGGCGCGGGTCATCGTCGCGATCCCGCTCAGGTGCTGCGCAGTGTTGAGCGCCGAACGTTCAGCGGTCAGCATGGCGCGGGCATTGCCGGTCAGGCGCATCAGATCGGTACCCGCAGGAACCTGCGCGCCTTCTTCGACCAGCACGTCGATCACCATCTCGGGATCGAGCGCGCGGAAGAAGGCCGCCGCAATCGGCAGACCCGCGACCGTGATTGCATCACGGCTGTCCATCACCCCGGAAAACCGCGCCTCGGCCGGAATCACGCTCTCGCTGGTGACATCATGCCCGCCGCCGGGCAGGCCCAAGCCGAGGTCTTCGTCCAGTGTAGCGCGGACGAACCGGGCGAGGTCGAAGCCCGCAAGTGAAAATGCGCCCCCGGCCATCGCTCAGTGCACAAACCGCGCGACGACGTCGCGATACGAGCGCGAAACCTTCACATCGGCGCCAGATTCCAGCACCAGGAAACATTCGCCATTGGTGTGCGGCTTGACCTGGCGGACGTTGTTGAGGTTGACGATCCAGCTACGGTGGACCCGCTGGAACACCCTTGGGTCGAGCCGGCGTTCAAGGTCCTTCATCGTCTCGCGCAGGATCAGGCTGTTGTCGGCGGTGTAGATGCACATGTAATCGCCCGCCGCCTCGATCCGTTCGATCGAATCGACATCGACCCGGAAGATCTGCCCGCGATCCTTGATGTTGATCAGCTTCTCATAGCGCTGGCTGGCTTCGCCATCTTCGGGGATCGCCTCGATCGCATCGGGGGCGACTTCCTGCAGCACAGTCTTGAGCTTTTCCGCCTCTTCGGCTGAGCGCTTCTCGGCGATCCGCACCCGCACCCGCTCCAACGTATCAGCCAGCTTGTCCTCATCGACCGGCTTCATCAGATAGTTGATCGCGTTGGCTTCAAATGCGCGGACCGCGTGTTCCTGATAGGCGGTGACGAAGACGAACAGCGGCGGTTCGATCTCCATCACGCCCTTGACCACGCTGAACCCGTCAAAGCCCGGCATCTGGATGTCGAGAAACACCAGATCGGGCTTCTCGGTCTTGATCTTGCGGATCGCTTCGCGCCCGTTCGAGCAAGTGTCGATAATCTCAACCTCGGGATACTTCTCCAGCCGCAATTGCAGGCCTTGAATCGCGAGCTTTTCATCGTCGACGAGGATTGTGCGAATGGTCATGCCTTGCCTTTATCTTACCCGGCGAGCGCCGGGACGGGATCACTGGGCGCGGCGAGCGCGGCAGGAGTCCGTCGTTCGAAGGGGATTTCGATGACCACGGCAAAGCCCCCTTCGGGCGGCTCCATCGTTTCGAAGCGGTGGCTTTCGCCATAGGCCTGGGCCAGTCGGTCGCGAATGTTCGCGAGGCCGACCCCGGTCGACACCTGTTCACCGCCATCGAAGGTCACGCCGGTCAACCTGTTGTCGCTACCCACGTTTTGCAATCCCGGGCCGGTGTCAGAGACGGTGATGCGAAGGTTCTGGCCGACGAGTTGCGCCGCGATGGTGATTTCCGCCCCCGATTCCTGCGGGCTGACCGCATATTTGATCGCGTTTTCGACCAGCGGCTGGAGCAACAGCGACGGCAGCAGCGCACCTTCGGTCAGCGGATCGATCCGGAATTCGGTGCGCAGCCGATCCTCGAACCGCATCCGCTCGATGTCGAGATAGAGCTTCAGGGTCTCAACCTCCTGCGCCACGGTGACCCGCCCGGTCGGCTCGTTGACCAGGGTATAGCGCAGGAATGAGGAGAGCCGGCTGAGCATGGCATTGGCCGGTTCGGTCTGCTTGAGCAGTACCAGCGTGGAGATCGAGTTCAGTGTATTGAACAGGAAGTGCGGGTTGAGCTGGTAGCGCAGCATCGCCAGCTGGGCCTGGGTGGCCTGGTTTTCCAGCTGGATCAGTTGGTCGTTCTGTTCTTCGACCTGCAGGAAGAAGTTGATCGCGTAATAGAGCGCGGACCAAGCCCCGAGCAGGGTCGCGTCGAGATAGAAAGCGCCGATCAGCAACTGCGCGAAGCTCGATGCGCTGTCGGGCCGGTAAAGCCCCAGCACCCAGGCATCGACAAAGGCATACAGGCCCACTGCGAAGGGCAGGATCAGTGCCGTCACGCCCCAGGTGATCAGCGGGCGCTGGGTGATTAGCTGGCGATAGATTACCGCGAGGACCAGGCTGATCGAAAAGCCGGTGATCGTCTGGATCAGAATCAGGACCAGAAACGACCAGGCCTGCTCATTGGCAAGGCTCGATACCCCGCGCAGCAGCATGGCCCCGCCCCAGCCGATGGTCTGCAACCGCCAGAAGGCCTGGTTCTTGTTGGCGAAGAACGGAATTGGGCGAAAAGGCAGAACGGCCATGACAGCGCTCTAGCAGAATCTCACGCCCCGCGTGAACTCTTTGCGTGCGCCGAATTTTCGGTTTAGCCTTTGGCTCACAAGGAGAGAGCCATGGACGCGACCACGATCGATCACGAAGAGCGCGCGAAGTTCACCGCGATGACCGAAGGGACCGCGGAAGACTGGGCAATCATCAGCCGCGATTACATGGCTTTTGCCGGGGGGCTGGCCGATCGCGTGCTCGCGCACCTGCGCCTGCTCGAAGGCGATTTCGGTGGCTTTCCGGTCGATCGGATGACCCATTCGCTCCAGACCGCGACCCGCGCGCACCGCGACGGGCGCGATGAGCCCTATGTGGTAATGGCGCTGCTCCATGACATCGGCGATACACTCGGCACCTTCAACCACCCGGAAGTCGCCGCCTCGATCATCAAGCCGTTCGTTTCGGAAGAAGTGCACTGGATCTGTGAGAACCACGGCGCGTTCCAAGGCTATTACTACTTCCACTACGTCGGCATGGACCGCAATGTGCGCGACAATTTCCGCGATCACCCCTATTTCGATGCCTGCGCCGAGTTTTGCGAGAAATACGATCAGGCCGCCTTCGATCCGGAATACGATACCCTGCCGCTCGAATTCTTCGAGCCGATGGTCCGGCGCGTGATGGCCCGGCCAGTGCGGAGCATGTACGCGAAGCTGGCCGAGTAGCGTCGTCTACCGATTAGCCGCCTCGATCATCTTGGCCAAATCATCGCGGCCGATCGCGCCGGAGGCGGCCTGATCGCCGACGACCCAGCTGGGGGTCCCTTCGAAGCCAAGCTGGCGGGCCATATCGACATTGCGGGCAAGTTCGGCCTGGCTCGCTGGATCGGACAGCGTTTGCTGGGCGCGGGACAGGTCCAGTCCCGCAACCCGGGCGGCGGCTTCGATCGAATCGCCGTTGACCCGCCCGGCAGCAAACATCGCCTTGTGGAACGCCGCAAACTTGCCCTGCTGCGCCGCCGCCATTGCCATCTTGGCCGCCGCCGCGCTCTCGGGCGAGAGGATCGGCATTTCGCGAACGACAACCTTCAGGTCCGGGAACCGGGCAACCAGCGCTTCAACATCGGAGACCGAGCGGCGGCAATAGGTGCAGGCATAATCGCTGAATTCGACCAGCACGATCTTGCCGTTGGGATTGCCAAGAGTCATCCCCGGATAGGGCTTTTCCAGATCATCGCCGACAGTCTCGATCTGGGCAGAGGCCTGCTTGGCCTGCAGCCGCTCCATCGCCTTGGGCAGGATCTCGGGATTTTCGAGCAGGTAGTTCTCGACCACCTTTTCAATCTGTGCGGTGTTGCTGGTGCCAAAGCGCGATTCATAGAACCAGCCTGCGCCGGCGCCGATCAGCAACAGCGCGGTACCCGCGGCGAACTGCGCCCAAGGGCGCGCAAAGGTGGATTCAGCCATGGACTGCGTGCCTAGCGGCGTTCGCGGGCCGCTTCAATCGCGGCGCGGGCCTGCATCGCGATATCCTGCGCGCGCAGCCAGTCGGGCGATCCGGGCGGCAGCTCAGCTTCGGCCGCCTCGGCGCTCTGCAGCGCCTGGACCATCTGCAACTGCATCACCTGCTGTTCGGCGCTGGCCAGCTTGGCGCGCGGGAGGTCGCCGTTAGCCTCATAGATCACGCCGAGCTGCCGCCAGGCGAAGGGGTTCTCGCGGTCGCGCGCCACGGCGGCTTTGAGCACGGTCTGCGCTTCGGTGAAATTGGCCGGATCCTCGGTGGCGATCAGCGCGTGGCCGAACATCGTCGCGATCAGCGGCGAATAGCGCGACAGTTCGGTCGCGCGGCGCAGCGGCACCAGCGAATCGCGCGGCCGGCTGCTTTCGAGCAGGATCTGGCCTTTGAGCTCAAGGAAATAAGGGTCATCCGGCGCGCTCGCCAGCAAGGCATCAACCTCTTCCATCGCCTTGTCGAACAGCGCTTCCTTGTGCCAGGCATAGGCGCGGGCATAGCGCGCGGGCACCCCGGTCATGGTCAGCGGAAAGCTTTGGAAAGTCTGCTGCGGTTCGGACAAATAGCCCGAAAGCTTGGCCTTGACCCGCTGGAACCGCGCCTCAAGCGCCGGATCGGACGGCGTATTCCAGGCCGGATCCTTTTCATAGGTATCCTGCAGCGTCTGGATCCGGTCAGCGGTCATCGGATGGCTGCGGTAGTATTCATCGTCGCCGCGTGCAGAGCGGGTGTAGCCATAGCGAAACTCCATGTTCTGGAGCTTCTTGAAGAACTCGATCGAGCCGCGCCCGGTGATCCCGGCCTTGGAGAGGAAGGTTGCCCCGGCGGCATCGGCCGAGCCTTCCTGCGCGCGGCTGAAGGCCAGGAACTTGCCCATCGCCGCCTGTTGCCCGGCCATCAGGATGCCCATGGCAGCATCGCCCGATCCGGCGGCGGCAGCTGCCACACCCAGCAGCAAGGAGAGCAGGCTGATCCCCGTAGCGGCCTTGGCGCCTTCGTCGAAGCGGATCACGTGGCCGCCAGTGATGTGGCCGATTTCGTGCGCGATCACGCCCTGCACTTCGTTGGCGCTCGACGCGGCATTGATCAGACCCGAATGGATATAGACGATCTGCCCGCCCGCTACGAAGGCGTTGAGCGAGGGATCGTTGATCAGCACCACCTTGAAGCCGGTGTTTTCCAGCCCCGCTGCGGCGACCAGCGGCGCGGCCATATCCTGCAACAGCGCCTCGGTCTCGGCATCGCGCAGGATCGACTGTGCCGCGGCCGGTTGGACCGCCAGCATGGTGACCGCGAGCACCGCCAGCAGGCGGGCGAAGAGCCGGTGGAAAGCGCGCATGGGCACAGGATTAAGCCTTCACAGCCTGAACTGCGGCTGAAGCTAGCCGGAAATGCGAAAGCGCGCCACGCCCTTCGGCATGACGCACTTCCTCGCTGATTGAAAACTGGCTGGACTTAGCCAACCAGGCGTTTGGCTGCCCGTTCCAGCAGCGCCAGATCCTCGGGCATTTCGCCAAGCACCACCACTTCGCCCGAAGGCAGGCGGCGCGCGACCAGCAGAGTAAACTCGTTACCCTCGGTTGAAAGATCTTCGAGCGCGACCGGCTCGAGCCCGCGCAGCTTGCGCACGAGGCTTTCGCGCGGAGTTTCGCGCAGGGTCCCGCTCTTGCCGCTATCTTCGCGCTTGAGTCGGCGCTCCTCGGCGACCACGCCTTTGAGCCCGCCCGGCGCAGAGGCGAGGAAGCCTGCCAGCTCGCCGCGGCCAAGGCCGCGCCGCTGCGCATGGCTCAAGGCGGAGGCATATTCGGTCAGCCGGGTCTTGTCGTAATCGGCGCCAAAGACCAGCTTCACAACCGGCGTCATCGGTGCGCGGTCTTGCACGGTCAGGCCCGAATCGACGACCAGTTCGCTGAATTCCTCGGGCGCAGCATCGGCGGCGAGCGCGAAGTCGTAGGCCCGGCCGATCGCGGCATAGAGCGCCTGGCGGGTGCGGTCTTCGCTGCCCTGTGCGGCCTGAGCCAGTTCGCGGGCCGAAGCCAGCCAATCGGCCAGTTCCATGTCGGCTTCGAGCGGCAGGTCGGTGGAAACGGGCTCTTCGGCGGCATCATAGGCATCGAAATCGCCGAATGCGGGTTCGGGGAAGGCAATGCGTTCCGGTGCGGCAGTATCATCGAAGGCGCCCAGATCGAGCACATCGGCATCGCCGTCAAAGTCATCGTCGCTCGATTCGAGCGCGGTTGGGGCATCGGCCCAGTCGGTCAGCTCGTCTTCGCGGCGCGGTGCCTCGACCGAAGCTGCGGTGCTGAGCGCCTGATCGATCTCGAGCAGCAATTCGTCGGTGGTCTGCTGGTCGGCCAGTTCCTTCCAGTTGATCACGCCGTAGATAAAGTCGATCGTATCGTCGTCGCTCGAGAAGGGCAGCAGAATGCCGCGATAGAGTACGGTCAATTCACGCTGATTGACGAATTCCGCTTCGAACCCGATCGGGGCCTGATTGGCCAGGATCTGCATGTAATGGTCGGTAATCCGGCTAAGCAGGGAGCGGCTGGGCACATCGTCCAGCTCGCGGATTTCCCCTTCGCCGCCGCATTCCTCGCGCAGCTTGTCGCCCAGATACTGGATTGCCGGGTTTTCGATGCCGCCGGTGAAATCGAGCAGCACCGAATAGGGGCCGAAATCCGGCAGGGCTTCGGGATCGAGATCCTCGACCGCCGGGAAATTGCGGTTGTCGAGCAAGCCGGCCCAATGATTGTAGGCGCGCACCTGCATCCGGCGCTCATCCTGCCCCACGGGGCTGGGCGGTGCTTCGCGTGCGACGTCGTCCTCGCCATAATCGTAGCCGGGCAAGTCATCGCCGTAGTCGGCGCTGTCGTGCAAAGGCCCGCGATACGTATCCATGTGGCAACCCCAGATCGTCCCTGTTCACAGACGTTTTGGCGCAACATGGTAAATTAACCGTTAAGTTGTGCCGGGATTTGGGGGGGTGGCGAGCTTGCCTGCCCCATCACCCACCATCCAACCTTCGCTAACTCGCTTCGCGCGTAAGCTCCGGTATCCTTCCCCCATCAAGGGGGAAGGAGGGCACAGCGCTTTTCTTCCCCCTTGATGGGGGAAGGATATGGAGACTTGGTTGCGAAGCGACCTAGTCGGAGTTGGATGGTGGGTGTTCGCTCCGAAAGGAGCGACTTTGCAGCCTCAGCCCGGCCGACGCCCACCCTTGTTGAAGCGGCGCTGGCCGCTGTGACCACCTTGGCTTCCGCCCTGACCGCCGCCGCGATTGCGGTCACCGCCATGGTTCTGCCCCCCTTGCGGACGTGCCGGACGGCGATCACCCTCGACGCGTGCCGGACGACGTTCGCCATCGCTACGGCGCGAATCCTGCGCGCGCGGATCGTGGCTGCGGGCCGGGCCGGAAGCGGGACGGCGCTCACCGCGCGGTGCAGGCCGAGCGGCCGCTTCGCGCTCTTCGGCGGCCAGCGGATTGAACACGGGCCCGCGTTGTTCGCGCGGGGCCCATTCGGCCCGAACCCGTTCGTTGCGGTGGTACTGGTCGCGCGACTGGCCATCGCGGCTCTGCCCGCCATTGGAGCGGTTGTTGTTGCGTGCCGGTCCGCGCTGCGCTCGTCCGCCACGACCCCGCGCATCGCGCTCTTCGCGCCGTGCATCTTGCTCGACTTCGGCCGGCTTCCTGCTGGGGAGAGGCAGTTGTGCGGCCTGCTTCTGGAAGTCTTCAGGTAGCGGCATGGGGTCCAGCTTCACGCCCGTCAGCCGCTCGATATCACGCAGATAGGCCTTCTCGTCGGGTGCGCAGAAGCTCATCGCCACGCCATCGGCCCCGGCGCGCGCGGTGCGCCCGATCCGGTGAACATATTGTTCGGGCACATTGGGCAGTTCGAAGTTGAAGACGTGGCTCACCCCGGTCACGTCGATGCCGCGTGCAGCGATATCGGTCGCAACCAGCACCGGGGTGCTGCCCTTGCGGAAGGCGAGCAGCGCGGCGGTGCGCTGGGCCTGGCTCTTGTTGCCGTGGATTGCCGCAGCATTGACTCCGGCGGTGCTGAGGTGGCGCACCACACGGTCAGCCCCGTGCTTGGTGCGGGTGAAGACCAGCGTACGTTCGATGCTGCGATCAGCCAGACCGGCCTTCAGCCGCAGTGTAAGCAGCGCCTGCTTTTCCGACTGATTGATGAAGGTGATGTACTGCTCGACGCGCTCAGCCGTAGTCGCCTGCGGGGTGACTTCAACCCGCACCGGGTTGGAGATGAACTGCTTGCCCAGATCGGCGATCGCCTTGGGCATGGTGGCGCTGAAGAACAGCGACTGCCGTTCCTTGGGCAGCATGTTGGCGACCCGCTTGAGCGGCACGATGAACCCAAGGTCCATCATCTGGTCGGCTTCATCAAGCACGAAGATTTCAACATTGCGAAGCGTCAGCGCGCGCTGATCGATCAGGTCGAGCAGGCGGCCGGGGGTGGCAACGAGGATGTCGGTCCCTGGCACCAGCGCGCGGGCCTGCTTGCCGACGGGGATTCCGCCAAACACGCATTGCACGCTAAGGTTCAGGTACTTGGCATAGCCGCGCATGTTCTCGGCGATTTGAGCCGCGAGCTCGCGGGTCGGCGAAAGCACCAGCATCCGGCACGAAGCGTTGCTGCGGGCCTTGGGGTTGGCGGCCAGGCGGTGGAGTGAGGGGAGGCTGAACGCGGCGGTCTTGCCCGTGCCGGTTTGGGCAATGCCCAGCAGGTCGCGGCCTTCGAGCAGCGCCGGGATCGCCTGACGCTGGATCGGAGTGGGATCGGCATAGCCTTTGGTGTCCAGCGCGCGAATCAGCGGCTCGGCCAGACCAAGGTCGGAGAAGTAAGTCATGATTGTTCTTTCGGTTTTGCGGCGCGCAGACGCAATGGGTCCGCAGCGCGAAGCAGGGGTTCGGTTGGATGCGACCCTGCGTGAAGAAGGAAGCTTCAGCGTTGCAACGCCAACCGATGGTCCGGGCGGCCTTGCGTTGAAACGCTGGCCTCACGCTGCCGGGACTGCGGCGGATTGTCGCTCCACACGCCGGTTGTTGATGAGCCGCTTAGTGTGCATTGCAGCAAAACGCAAGAAAATTGCGACAAAACTCACATTGCGGTTTGGCGCCGGGGCTGCTTCACCCCGCGCGATGCACGCGATTCCCGGCCATCATCCTCCGTCACCTTGCGATGGCACTTGTCGTTTGAGTGAGCAGACTGGTTGGTGCCTCGGCTGCAAACGGACCTTGGGAGAGATCGCCGACTGGCCGATGCTCAGCCCCAAAGAGAAGCGCGACATTCTGGGCAAGATCGAGCGGCGCGCTTAACCGGACCAACCGATCTTGGGGTCGAGCAGCGCCTGTTGTCGCCGCAGCGCGGCCCGCGCTAACCGCTCGGTCTCGGCCTTGCGGCGGGCCGCGTTAAGCGGGACGGTGGGGGCCGGGCGCAGGATCTCCGCATCATAGCCATCGGCCACGATCAGCCCGCAGCGCTGCGGCAGGAATGCCTCGGTTTCCATACAGGCGCGGTCAAGATGCGGGGCGAGGCCCCAATAGAACCGGTCGCAATGGTCGAGATAGTCGGTCCATTTGGCATCGCCCAGCAGATCGGCCTTGCTGACCTTGATCTCCACAATCACCAACTGGCCCTTGGCATCGATCCCCATCAGATCGGCGCGGCGATTGGACCTGAGCGGCATCTCCGCGATGCACCAGACATCGTTGCGTGCGAACAGCCGGCAGATGCCCCGCGCCACGTCGACGGCGACCTTGCGTTCCGAATCGGTGAGGGCGGGCTGACTGGCCATCGGTCCGGTCTAGGAACAGACCGGGAACTGTGCAAGGGAGTCTTTGTCCGCTTTATGGCGGTAAGGGTAGGGCCTTCAGGCGGAAAACTAAGCGAAGCGTCGCGGCCCGGCTTCACCGGGCGGGGGTGCCAGTGCCAGCAGTGCGGCACGGGCGGCCTGGAACTCCTGCCACAGCGCGAGCGCTGCGACGGCAGGATTCGCACCGCGAGCATTGACTGCCAGCAAAGCCGCAATCCCAGGTTCGATCATGGCCGAAAGATCGTCGATTCCCTCTTCGGCCATGGTCCGACGCCAGCCGCCAGCGTCGCGCATCACAGCCGGAAAATTGCGCACTTCGGGGCGCATCGGTTCGTCTGCCATCCCCGCGAGCACGGCAACCACGCCCGCAGCATCGTGCAAGGCAGACCATTTCATGCTCATCGCGCTGGCTGATGCCTGGCCGAATTCGGCTCGCCCTGCTCCGGGCAATATGCTCGGCGCGGTCGGGCCGGAAAAGTTGCTGGGTGTCATCGTCATGGGCCGAGGTTTTAGCGCAGTGCCCTTGCCAAAACGCTAACCCGTCAAAAGCACTAGCCTATCCGGCCACGCGCTGCTAACCGCCGCCACGTCCAAGACACCTCGGGCACCCGTAGCTCAGCTGGATAGAGCGCTGCCCTCCGA
>CAZVMC010000043.1:0-17784 GCA_964628635.1 uncultured Novosphingobium sp.
GCGCGATCGCAAGGGAGCCAGTGCGTCCAATCCTGATAGCCTGTCGCCAGCGCGCCTTCGATCAAGAGGCCGCGAAAGCCTGAGCAATCGACGAACAGCTCGCCGCGGACTTCCTTGCCGCCTTCAAGCGTGACGCCTTCGACAAAGCCGGTCTCTGCGTTCTGCTGGACCGAGGCGATCTTGCCCTCAATCCGCTTGACCCCGCGCGCTTCGGCATAGGCACGCAGGAACCGCGCGTAGAGTCCGGCATCGAAGTGATAGGCATAGTCGAAAGTCGAGAGCACATTGCGCGGATCGGGCGATGGCTGCGCGAACTTGCCGCGCTTGGCGGCGGCCCAGGCCATACACAGATCGTCCAGCTCGGGCGCGCCGCCGTTCGCGCGGGCGTTGAGCCAATACTGATGCAGCGGCACGAAGTCGAAGTCGCGACCATGCGTGCCGAAGGGGTGAAAATAGCGATGGTCCAGCTTGCCCCAGTTGACGAACTCGATGCCCAGCTTGAACGACCCCTGGGTCGCGCGGACAAAGTCGTTTTCGTCGATCCCCAACGTCGCGTTGAACGTGCGGATCGGAGGGATCGTGGCTTCGCCCACGCCGACGGTGCCGATCTCATCGCTTTCAATCAGCGTAATGGTGCAATCGCGGCGGATGGCGTTGGCCAGCGCCGCAGCAGTCATCCAGCCAGCGGTGCCGCCGCCGACGATGACGATCGAGCGAATCGCGTTGGTATCGGACATCGCTATCTCCGCGGCCTTCGCACATCGAGTGCCAGCACCAGGCGCTCTCCTTGGGCGAAGGGCATGGTGCGGTGCCACATGTATGACGGGAATATGGCGGTGTGGCCAACTCTTGGAGAAATTGTGCTGTAAGGTTCGAGGTTTAGCCCTAGTTCTTCAGGCGGCGCACCAAAGGCGATATGGCCGGAAGGCGCGGGTCCGAGATCGTCCGGCAAGGCAATATAGAACGCGGTCGACAGCCAACCTGCCGGATGGTTGTGCGGCACGTTGTACCCCTGCCCCAACAGCCGCACCGACCAACTGCCTTCGACATAAAGTTCATTGCGCGGCATACCGAGCAGCGGGTGGCCCTCCTCGTGCGGGGGCAAAGCCGCGACATATTCGCGGATCGCCGCCATCCATGCACTGCGGGCTTTTCGGATAATCGGTTCGTGCCGCAGGATCACTGAGCGGTCGGTCTGGGTACCGCCGCGCACCGATTGCTCGGCATAAGGGCGGTCCATATCGTGCAGACTGCGCAGCACTTCGGCCAGCTCGGCAAAGTCCGCGCTGCTGAGGTCAACCGCCAGCGAACGGATCGTCTCGTTCGGCCGGTCCAACCAGACCGCGCGGCCATCACCTTGTGCACGCCAAGCGAGCGAGAGGTAAGGCAGAAACAGCGCCGCAGAAGGCGTGGAGACCAAAGCCAGGCACAGCGCCTCAGCCTCGGCAAATCGCCCATGCCGCAACCAATGCCGCACCCGGCAGAGCGAAACAGTATCCCCGCGCACGTTAGCAGTCTTTTCCAGCAGAGCCTCGGCGGCGGCTTGATCGCCGCTTTCGCAGGCAACGAACAGGCGCGCGGTCACCAATGGGGTGATTTCGCCCAGACTTGCCTCAGCCTTGTCGAGCACGGCTGCGACCTTGGCCCAATCGCGCGTCTGCGCCACGGCGCCGAACCAGGCGAGCCAGAGGTCTTTGTTATTGGCTTGCGCATGGCAGGCCGCATCATAGCTCGCATCAAAGGATGCTGGATCGCCGCGAGTCCATCGCAGGGATGACAATGTCTTGTGCCCTGCGATCCAACCGGGGACGCGCTGCAATTCGGCTTCAAGCAAGGCCTCTGCGCCGGCCAGATCGCCTTCCGCCGCCATCGCCGCCGCGCGGTTGCGCAGGACGTCGGGATTGCCAGGGAGCAGCGTCTGCGCCTCACCGAACAGCTTGGCTGAAGGCTGACCGAGTTCGTAGCGCGTTTGCGCCAGTCCTTCGACCAGCGCCGGTTCCAGCGGCCCACCCGGTCGTGCGGCACTGAACACCTCCGCCGCTTCGAGCAATTGCTGATCGAGCCGCAGCGCTATTCCGCGCAGCAGGGCAACCTCGGGATCGCGCGGCAACAACCGCGCCAGAGTCGCCAGCACGGGCAGCGCCTGCGCGGCATAACCCGCCTTGATCCCGTCGCGCGCCAAAGTCAGCGCAGCGGCGCGATCGCTTGCGTCCACACCTGAAGCTGAAAGCAGCTGCCGCGCGGTGGATTCCAGCGAAGGTTCGAAGGCGATCTTTGCAGTTTCCATGTCTGCTTCACTGGCAGGAACGGAAAAAGGGAGCAACCGAAGTTGCTCCCCTCCCACCGGGCGGCCGTCATGTGCGCGCCCGGGCCCTCAATAGGCTCAGAACGAGTACTTGATCGATGCAGTCCAGGTCCGGCCCAGCGCCGGGCCAGTGCCGATCACCGCCGGGCTACCCGCGACCGCCAGACCGCCGCTGCCGCGCAGATCGTAGCGGTTGAACACGTTGTAGCCCTGGATGCCCAGTTCGAGGTTGGCGACCGGGCGGACCCGCAGATCGACCCCGATCACCGCTCCGCCCGGATAGGAGCGCCCGGCGTCGTCGAGGATCGCCGACTGCCCAGTCATGTTAGCGCCAACCGAGACCATCTCACCGAAGTCATAGCTGGCCTGAACGGTGTAGCTAAGCGTCGGCATATATGGAGCACGCGAGAAGGTGGTTGCACCCGAGCCCGAACGCTCCGGCTTTGACCAGGTGGCGTTGGCCACCAGGTTGAACCCGCCGGTGCTGATGTTGCCGTAGAACTCCATCCCGTATGAGCGATAGCGCGCATCGATCACACAGCCGCCGGCACCGCCGGGGCAACGTGTCGCCGAAAGCTCGAAGGTAGATTGCTTGAAGTTGCCTTTGAACAAGGTGACATCAAGCGTGTAGCGACCGCCACTGGCGAAGCTTCCGCGCGCCTTTACACCGAATTCGTACTGGTTGACGAAGTCGACCGACGGCGTGACACCATCTGCCGAGCAGCCGTTGCGTGCTGCGGTGGCATCTGCGCCGGTGCAGAGCGCGCCAGTCGTCGAGATCTTGCCACCGAAAGTCTGGCGATCACCGTTGAACCGACCGCCACGCGAGGCGCGCACGAAGACCGAGGTGTTCGGGCTGGCCTTCCACAGTGCACCTGCAGTCCACGAAGTGTAGCTGCGGGTGTAGTCGAGCCGCTCGGCCGGGCCATTGTCGGTGATTGTCGGAATGTTGATCCCGCCCGAATTCACGAAGAACTCCGTCGAACCACCCACAGTGCCGCCACCAGTCGCGCTGATTCGTTCGAACCTGACCGAACCGTCGATCGCGAAGTTATCGCTATCGAGTTCGAGCGCTAGGTATGGCGCAGTGTTGACGTAGGACAGGTCATAGTCCCGAGCGCAGCAGTTGCCCCAGTTATTGTTGTAACCGGAGATACCTTCGCGGGTCAGCTGGGCGCCAGTGGTGCTGTAGAGATCCAGCTGCGCCGGGTTGTCACCCGACACTTCGCGGAGCGACTTGTTCACGTGCCAGTCCATCGAAATGTCCTGATCCATGTAGAAGAAGCCAGCCCGCGCCGTCACGCGAACGCCGCCCATGTCGAACTTGCCCGAGATGGTCAGGTCGTTGGCCAGGCTGCCGATATCGCGGATGTTGGTGCGAACGTTGACGTTGTTATCAACATAGGTGCCGGTGAAGACCTGCCCGGCGCGCGGGCCGTTGGCGTAGCGGATCGAACCGACGGTCGCATAGGCCACGCCATTGAGGCTCAGGGTCGAACCGACAATACCAGCAGCAGTGGTTGTGTTCTGGAACGGCGAGGTGAAGGCCCCGCTCATATCGGTCCAGCGCAGGTTGTTGTCGATCGTGATCCCGCCGCTGGTTTCGTAGTGGAACTGGCCACCAAGCGACACAGCTTCGGTAGTGATCCCGCTCATGTCGACACGCTCAAGCACACGGTCGCGATTGTAGATCGTGAAGCTCTGATTGTAGATCGAATAGTTCGAACTGTTGCGCCCATCGAAGCCGGGGAACGGCTGAACGTTGCTGAAGGTCGAACCGCTGAGCGTCGCCAGCGCGGGCGCGCCGGTATAGTTCGGCTCTTGCGTATCGGCGACCTTGAACAGGATCCGGAAGAACCCGTCGCCTTCGGCAAATTCCTGAGTCAGGTTGCCCTTGATCTGGAAGCTTTCCGAAACCCGGAAATCGGCATGCAGCGGACCGCGACCGATCTTGCCGAAGCCGCCAATATGGAAGCGGGTGCTTTCACCCAGGGGCGCACCATAGCGGAAGTCGATCCGCTGTTCGTTGAAGTTGATGCCGGTGGTCACCCCGATCGAACCACCAGCAACGCGGCCAGTGTTCGAAATGTAGTTGATGACCGCACCCGGTGCCTGCGAGGCATAGGTAGTCGCACCGCCACCGCGCACCGATTCAACGCGCTCTACGCTCTGGTCGAAACGGGTCCAGTAGTCGTTGTTACCGAACTGGATATCGCCGAACAGCACGGTCGGCAGGCCATCTTCCTGAATCTGGACGAAAGGCGAGCCGCCGGTGGCGACAGGCAGACCGCGCACTGCGATGTTGGAGTTACCGCCGGGACCCGAGGTGCCTGGCACCTGAATACCCGGGATCATGCGGAAGATTTCGGCTTCGGAGCTCGGCTTGAACTGCGCGATCAGATCGGCATCGACGCTGGTGACCGAGACCGAACTATCGAGCTGGCGCTTGTCCCCACCGGATGCAGTGACAACAATCTGGCCGGCATCTTCGTCTTCAGCGGCAGGGTCGCTGCCAGCGGCTTGCGCGAACGCCGGAACGGACGACAGCGCGATCACCGCGATGGTGGCGGCGGACGCAGCGGCGCGCAGTGCGGATTTCCTCATAACCTCTCCCTCAATCGTATACCGATTCGCTCGCCTCAGGTGGCAAGTCGCAGCGTGGGTGGCACGGGCAACAATCGATTGCAACCGCAATTTTGCAATCGATTGTGTAAAATCCCTTGATCGTGACATTTTCGTCATGCTTTTTAAGCGCAAGCAAAAGCTTGCCGCACAGTGCGACTGTTGACACTTGGCGGGCATGCGGCGCAAACCCGCAAGGCAAGCGTCACTTTGAACCAGCAAACGGGGGCTGAATATCGCCGAAATGACTGACGCTTCACCGCCCACCAAAATCCGTAACATTGCCGAGCTCGCCCGGCTGGCTGGGGTCTCAACCGGAACGGTTTCACGCGCACTGGCGAACAAGTCGCTGGTCAACAAGGAAACGCGTGAGCGCATCCAGGCGCTGGCGCGCGAACATGGCTTTCGGCCCAACCAGATGGCGCGGCGCCTGCGCACCCAGCAGACCGGGGTAATCGGGATTGTGGTTCCGCTCGGACACGAAAAGCGCCAGCACCTTTCTGATCCGTTCTTCATGGCGATGCTTGGCGAACTGGCCGACGGTATCACCGAGAGCGGCTATGACATCATGCTCAGCCGCGTGATCCCCGACGATGAAGAGTGGCTTGATCGGATTGTTGGCTCGGGCATGCTCGATGGCGTGCTGTTGATCGGACAATCGAACCAGTCGGCAGTCATCGAACGCGTTGCGGCAAGCTATCGGCCGATGGTGGTTTGGGGCCGGCATATTCCAGGACAGGCGCAATGCACCATCGGGGTGAACAACCGGGCCGGTGGCCGAATGGCTGCAGAAGCCTTGCTCGCCCGTGGGGCAAGGCATCTGGCATTTGTCGGTGAAGTAGCCGCCCCGGAATTCTCCGAGCGCTACCTGGGCTTCTGCGATGCCGCACGCGATGCCGGACTGCCGACACCACCGCAATTCGAGGTCCATGTTGCGTCCGACATTATGGACGAAGAAATTGCATCGCACATCGCAAGTCTGCTCGACCGAGACGGGATCGGCTGCGCTTCCGATCTTATCGCGATGCACACTGTTCGCGCTCTGGCCGATCGCGGTCGACGCGTGCCCAACGATGTCGCTGTGACCGGGTTTGACGATTTGCCCTTGGCCGAACTCACCATTCCGCGGCTAACAACCATTAGCCAAAGTATCGGCGCGGGGGCCAAAGCGATGGTTGCGGCATTGTTCGAGCGCATCAACGGCAACGACAGCCCCTCGATTGAGATGCAGCCGGTACTGGTCAGGCGCGACACTGCTTAGCCGGGAGTTCCGAGAAGAAACTTCGCGCTGTAGGTGTCCCCTGCCATCCGGTGTTGCAGGCTGAGGGCCAGCGTTCCAGATTCACCGATCAGCTCCAGACTGCCGCAATCAAGCCACAACGTAAGTCCATTGGCTGAGCGCACGTGCACATGCTGGAAGGTGTCGAGAAATGGCGAAACGGGATCGCGGCGCGATACGAACAGATCGATCCCGCGCCGCTTAATTCTGAGCTGACGATCTGCCCCGTCGGTGAGCACCAGTTCGAATTCGCTGACCGGCGGAAGCGCGATCTTGCAGGCGCTCGGCTGCCGCGTCGCTGCCAATTGGACCGTTGCCACCCGCTGCGCAATAACCGGTTCGATCTCCTGCACCAGTTGGTAGGTCGTACCTGCTTGGCGCAACGACAGCCGCCGCGGCACGCTCATCGCCCCGCGCCAGCCTTGCTTGGGCAACTTGCCCTGCACCGCATGATTGCCAAGCCACCCGATCCAACATGGGCGGCCTTGCGCATCGCGCGGATCGTGCCAGGCGATCGCGGCGTAGAAATCACTGCCCATGTCGGCAACTTGCCAGTCCCCATCGCTATCCGGAATAAAGCAGGCACCGTCGAAGGTACCTGTCTGATAAAGCGCGCCCGATCCCGGAGCGCCGCGTAATACGTCAACCTTGAACAGCCAACGCCGCTGATCCGTGCCTTCGACCGGAAGCTCGATCAGCAGCGGACATTCCCAAATCTCGCCCGGCGCGCCACTGGTTTCGATCCGTGAGAGTTCTGCCCAGTTTTTGAGATCGCCTGAGCCATAGAGGACGGCGCATTGCTCGTTTGAGCGCACGACCACCATCACCCATTGCTGGCTTGCCTGATGCCAAAACACATTGGGATCGCGGAAGTCTGCCATGCCCAGATCAAGCACCGGATTGCCGGCGTATTTGCGCCAGCTCCGCCCGCGATCGGTGCTGTAGGCCAGGCATTGCGATTGGATCAGCGGCTCTTGCTGCGCCGCCCCGGTGTAAATCGCGATCAAGGCACCTGCGCCAAAGCCCGCGGTATTGTCGGGATCCACCACTGCCGAGCCCGAGAAGATCGCATGATGAGCATCTTCCTCGATGGCGACAGGCAGTTCCTCCCATTCGGCAAGGTCGCGCGAGATGGCATGGCCCCAGCTCATGTGGCCCCAATCCTCGCCATGCGGGTTGTATTGGTAGAACAGGTGCCATTCCCCATCGTGGTGGATCAGGCCATTGGGATCGCTCAGCCAGTTGGCCTGCGCGGCATAGTGGTAGGTCGGGCGCATGGTGCCTTCGCGATTGGAAATTTGATTTTGATTAGCGCGCGATCAAAATGCGATCGGCGTCAAAGATCAGTCGAAAGGTTGGCGCGGGCGTTCCGCCGAACTGCTTGCGGACAAGTTCGGGGTGATCCGCGAAATTGCGGCCTTTGAGGCCCCAATGATCAATGAATGACCAAACTTCACCCTCGCCGGTCACCCACCAACTATAGCCCTGGGTCGGCTCGGCAGCGGGGTTAGCCGCGACCAAGCCATTCCTGCTTACCGGCCGCCACGGTCCGCTCAGGCGATCGGCGACCATCGCGTAGAGTCCGTTCGGCCCGGCCTCTGCTTCGGGCGCGAATGTCCGACGCTGGGTTGACCAGAACAGGTAATAACGCCCGTCGCGGGCGATGATGTGCGGGCGCTCCAGCTCATTGTTTATGCCAACTGCTTCAACCAGCGGATCGCCGAGCACCCACCTGCCCTCGGCTTCCGTCGCAATGCCCACCAGGCCATTGTAATCGTGATTGTCCCAACCGGCGCTGCCAGTAAACAGGATGTGGGCCAAACCCGTTGCCGGATCGCGGAACCAGGCGGGATCGCGAAAAGCCTTGATCAGCCCCGGCTTGCCAGAACTCTCGCGGGCAACGACATAGCGATCGCCATCAGACTGGAAAATCTCGCGCGGGGACTGCCAATCAGCCGGGCCATCGGCATCCAGCCGCCCATCGGCGACGAACAGGCGCTGCTCAAACGAGGGCGCTTCGCCCCGTCGACCAGCCGCAGTGAAAAACAGCTGCACGGTCTCGCCATCGTCGCGCAGCACGGCGGAACCCGCCCACTCACGCGCACCGGGGCTGGTATCGGGATCAAGCGCGTCGCCATGATCGCGCCAGCCATCCGTACCTAGTGACGCCAGCCGAATGCGTGCAGCGTCATGGCGTTGACCGGGATCGGGAAAACACTGGGCCGAGAGGAAGAACCACCATTGCCTCCCATCATGAACCACGGTGCGGCCATTTTCATGCTGCAAAGGCCATGAATCCCACAGATCGAGACCCGGCAGGATTGGAGCAGCATCGGTAATCAGCGGGATCTCCGCTGCAGCAGGCGTTTCGGCCAGACCAGTCGGCCGCCACGGAGTGACTCCCGGCGGGGCGCCGTCGAATGTCGCGGCTGCCGAAGTCAACGGTTGGGTCATGCTATGGCACCTTGATCGGCAAGCACCTTGCCGTGGAATATCGCGACCGATTCCGCCTTAAGCGGCGGCATCGGCAAACCCGCTTCAGCAAGCCATGAGCCGGTAAAGCGTTGTGGAGATTGGCGCATCGCTTCGAACAGGGGCGCAGTCGGCGAGGCGTGGCCGGCATGTTCTCCGGCAATTCGCAGCAGCGAGATATCACAAAGCGCAGCATCGCGCAGGAATGGCAGCCTCAAGGGCTGTGGTTGGCGATCGAGTGCCGGGGCGGTCCGGATCGCGAATAGCACGAACTCTTCCGCACTGCCTTGCGCCTGCCAGAGCAAGCCGTCCGCACCTTCACCGAGCCGGCATTGCTGGCCATGCAGCAAATGCCGCCAGCTTTTGTAGAACGCGATCCACTCCGCTAGTTCGGCACGGTCGGTATCGTGCAATTTGCGCGGATCGAGCTCCACTCCGAAATGTCCCGGCATTGCCACAACCGCGCGGAATCCCAGCGACTGACTACGCCCGGTCGCATGGGCCGGGCTGGCACCAACATGCGCGCCCATCACTTCAGGTGGCAGGAAGTTCAGAAACCCCCGCTGGATCGGTACGCGGCTGACCGCGTCGATGTTGTCGCTGGTCCAGAACCGATGCGCGTAAGCCGCAATCCCGGCGTCCGAGCGTCCACCCCCGCCCGCGCAGCTTTCGATCTCAACCTCTGGGTGCGCCGCGCGCAACCGCGCGAGCAATTCATAGGTTCCGGCCACCTGCGCCGCGCCGCCGGCGGGGGCGAGATCGCGGTTATGGTCCCATTTGAGGTAGCCAATCGGCACCTCGCGCAACAGGGCATCGAGTGCGCCGAACAGATATTCCCGCACCTCAGCCCGGCGCAGATCGAGCACCAATTGGTTGCGCGCGGTGGGGCGATCACCCGGCAGCGCCAAGGCCCAGTCCGGATGGGCGCGGTAGAGATCGCTGTCCGGATTGACCATTTCGGGCTCAACCCAAAGTCCGAATTCCATGCCCAACGCATTGACGCGCTGTGCCAGCGGCTTGAGTCCCGACTGGTACTTGGCCGGATCTGGCATCCAGTCACCCAGCCCGGCGGTGTCATTATTGCGGCCCTTGAACCAGCCATCGTCGAGTACGAAACGCTCGATCCCGATCGCCGCCGCCGCGTCGGCCAGCTCGGCGATGCGGCGTTCGTCGTGATCGAAGTAGCACGCCTCCCACGAATTGAGGTGGACCTTTCGCGGGGCCATCGTGCCGCCGGGCCAAGCTATCATCCCGCGCACCGCCGCGTGCTGCTGCGCCAGCGCGCCATTGCGGCCCTCATTCGAGATAGCCAGCAAGGCTTCGGGTGCGGTGAAACTCTCACCCGTAGCCAGAGTTACTTCACCCGGTCCCAGCGCTGCTCCAGCGGACAGCACCCAAAAGCCCTCATCATCGTGCTCGACCGCGATGTGACTGTCGCCCGACCAGGCGAGTTGCAGTGCATGGACCAGACCGGAATGCCACCCTGCACCCTCGCCCAGCACGGCAAGCGCCGGCGGCCCGCCATGCCCAGAAATCCCGCGCCGCCCGCTGCGGAGCCAGGCCTGCTGCGGCATCGGCTCGGCGCAATCAACCAGCTCGCCATTGTGCCGCCCGCGCCACGAAATCAGACGCTCTGATTGCCCTGAGAGCGGCAGCAAGGCCGAAGCCAGCCAGTCAACAGTGACCGGCTCACTGCCAGCATTGCGCAGAGTTGCGCCGCAGCAGAAACTACCACCTGCTTCGATTGCGAAGCGCTGCTCCACCGCTATTCCTGCGTGATCATCGCGCAGCGAGATGACAATCCGCTTATCATCGGCAG
Organism: uncultured Novosphingobium sp.; assembly: GCA_964628635.1. Classification (GTDB taxonomy): domain Bacteria; phylum Pseudomonadota; class Alphaproteobacteria; order Sphingomonadales; family Sphingomonadaceae; genus Novosphingobium. The sequence continues at coordinate 10,498 of CAZVMC010000043.1, forward strand.
CAACTTCAACCGCGGCAAAGTCTGGCACCAGGGCTTTGCCGCCTTGCCGCAGGCGCAGCGCCTCCGGCCCAAACCACCCGCGTCCGGCCGGCGGCAGAGTCGCCATCGGCACATCATTGTCGAGTGAAAATGAGGCGGCAGTTCGCCCAGCCGCCAATGCCACCAATCCCGCCACATCGACTCGCGCGCCTAAGTGCCGCCACAGCGGCGCCGCGCCGTCGCGGCATTCGAGCACCAGACTGGCCTGGGCGCTGTGCAGAGAGACGAAACGGGCGGTCATCAGGCAGGCAGCGGTTCCGTGCGAGGAGCTGCGCCCTGCCTAACCCGCAACACTGCCATCGCGGCGCAGAGCATCAACACGCCCCCAAAAGCCAGCGCATTGCGCGGATCGCCGCCAAGCAGGTTGGTGCCGTTTACACCGGTTGCCACGCCCAGCAGCGTTACGGGCTTGCCGGTATAGAGGAATGGCATGGTGACAGCGAAGAGCAGCATCGGCGCGCAGATCATCATATTGAAAATGCCCATATAAACCCCGGTACGCTCGGCCGGAATGGCGTTCGCAAGGATGATGTAGGGATTGCCCATGATCGAGCCCCAACCCAGCCCCATGATGCCCATCATTGCCCACATTGGCGGCTGACTGTCCATCCACGGCATCGCCAGCATCGCAGCGCCGGTCAATGTCAGGCACGTAGCATGCAGCCGGGCGGGGCCGTACTTGGCAGCCAGTGGTGCCATCGAGAATGCGGCGACAAAGGCAATCGCATTGTAGAACGCGCCCATTGGCCCGGACAAAATATCCGCATCGCGGAAGGCCTGGGTCTTGGCATCCGAAGTACCGAACAGCGCCATTGAGATCGAGGGCACTCGGTAGGCCCAATAGCAGCACATCGCATACCATTGGAACACACTCATCCAGGCCATAGTCCGCATCGCGCCGGGCATATCGCGGATTGCCTCGAAGATTTCGGCGAAGAACGGACCGAAGCCCTTGGGGAGTGCGCGGATCCGGGCTTTCTCCTCCTCGGGCAGCGGCAGCTCGGGCACGCGCAGGATCGACCACAGGATCGTGGTGATCGAGAGCAAGGCACCGATATAGAACGCATAGCGGGTATAGTCCGGGATGACCCCCGGCGCAGCGACTTTGGACACGCCTAGCACATTCACCAGCAGGAACGGGCTGGCATAGGCGAGGCACTGCGCCAGGCCGGTGAAACCACTCTGCGAAAGGAAACCGAAACCGCGCTGCTCCTTGTCCAGCCGGTCATTCACATAGGCGCGATAGGGCTCCATGGTCACATTGTTGCCGACATCGAGGATGAACAGGATCGAGAAAGCCATCAACAGGCTTTGCGAGAACGGCATGAACAGCAGTCCTGCGCTGCACATGATCGCACCGATCAGGAAATAGGGCGTGCGGCGGCCGAATTTGGAGAGCGTCCGGTCGCTCATAACCCCGACGATCGGCTGGACGATCAGCCCGGTCAGCGGCCCGGCGATGCCCAGCCAGGGAAAGTCCGCTTCATCCGCGCCGAGATAGGCAAAAATCGGGTTGGCCTGCTGCAAGCCGAAGCTGAACTGCAGGCCCAGAAAGCCCAGATTCATTTGTAGAATCCGCGCAACCGAAAGATGCGGACGTTGGGCTTCCATGACAGTCTCCCGGTGCTCTCATTGGCACTACCACACCGTCATGTCACAGAGGCGCAGTGAATACAACAATCGATTGCAATGACCGGATGCCGCAGCGCGATTCACCCCAATAGTAACCGCGCTCCGGCGTAAATCGTCAGTGCAGCGGTTAACCAGCGGATCGTGCGTTCGGACAGTCGTTTAAGTGCCAGCAGCGACCCAATCTGACCGCCCACCACCACCGCGAGCAGCAAAGGCAGTCCGCCGCTAAGCGCCTCACCGAAGCGCTCCACACCGTTCTTGGCGAGTTGACCTGCCAAGCCCGACACCGAGTTGATCAGAATGAACAGGCTGGTGGTCGCCGCGATCCGCCGTGCATGGTCCCATCGGGTCAAGTGAAGCAACGGGGCAAGGAATATTCCTCCGCCGATTCCAACCAGCCCCGCCAAATAGCCCAAGGGGGCAGCGGCAAAGGGCATGTACCGTGCAAATGCGATCGACCGCAGCTCAGCCTCGGGCGCACGCGGCAGCAGCAGGGCCAAACCGGCTCCGACCAGGCTCAACCCCAGCAGCAGCAGGAATGTCGCTTCCTTGATAGACGTGAGCCCGCCCAAAAAGGCCAGCGGCGCGGCAATCAGCGAGATGGTCAGAGCCCCGCGCCACGGTACCACCCCAGCCCGAGCAAAGCGGATCGTCGCGCCCGTGACCACAATCACGTTGCAGACCAGCGAGAGGATCGGCAGCAGCCGGTAATCGAACCCGGCCAGGCTGAGCAGCGCCGTGTAAGTAGAGCCGCCACCAAACCCAACCGAGGCGTAGAGCAGCGCGGTCGCGAAAAAGCCGATGGCGAGTTCGATCATCGGCGTTGCTCTATCCACTCACTGCCCCCAGCCGCAAGCGGAGGGGATCAGCATGCTCCGATCGCCTAGGACAAAGCCCCATGGCAGTGCTTGTACTTCTCGCCCGAACCGCAAGGACACAGCGCATTGCGCGACAAACCTTGACCCGCATAGGGATCGCTGCCGCCCGGGGTTGCGGCCACTCCGCCGCCAAGCGCGCCCATCATCGCCGCAGCACCGGGCATGGCCTGCCCTTCCCCGCCGGCGGCAAAGGGATCGATATGGCTGGTCAGGAAGTCCGGCAAATCGGGTAGCTCGAAAGCCGGGGCATCGGGCATGCGCAGTTCGCTGTTCGACAGGATTTGTGTCACATCCAGCCGGATCGCCTCGAGCATCCGCTCGAAGAGGCTGAAGGCTTCTTGTTTGTACTCGTTGATCGGGGTCTTCTGCGCATAGGCGCGCAGGAACACGACCTGGCGCAGCGCGTCGAGCGTGGCAAGGTGCTCCTTCCAGTAGTGATCGAGCCGTTCGAGCAGCACCTGCTTTTCAACCATCCGCCAGATCGCATGATCCTCGCCGATCTTGGCCGCCATGTGCGCATCGGCCAATTCAGTCAGGCGTTCTTCGATCATATCGGGTTCAAGCCCGTCTTCCTGACCCCATTGCTCGATCGGAGCGTCGATCCCCAGCACGTCTTGCACCCGCGATTTGAGCGCGGCGAGATCCCATTGCTCGGGATAGGAGCCCGGCGGGCAGGCATCGCCGACCAGCGAGTTGACCGTGTCGTGGCGCATATCGATCACGACATCGTCAACCGCTTCGGCATCCATGATGTCCGCGCGCTGATCGTAGATAACCTTGCGCTGATCGTTCATCACGTCGTCGTATTCGACCACCTGCTTGCGGACATCATAGTTGCGCGCTTCGACCTTCTTCTGGGCGGTCTCGATCGCTTTCGACATCCACTTCGACGGCGGCAGCGCCTCGCCATCTTCCAGATTGGCACGCATCATCTTGGAGAACAGCGTGTCCGGACCGAAGATACGCAGCAGATCATCGTCAAGGCAAAGATAAAACCGTGAAAGACCGGGGTCGCCCTGACGCCCCGAGCGACCGCGCAGCTGGTTGTCGATCCGGCGACTTTCATGGCGTTCGGTGCCAAGCACGAACAGGCCGCCAGCCGCGAGGACCTGCTGGCGCTCGGCCTCGATCTCTTCGGCGATCTTGGCAATCGCCTTTTCGCGCTTGGGACCCTCTTCCATGTCCTTCAATTCGTCTTCAACGCGGAATTCCAAGTTGCCGCCCAGTTTGATGTCAGTCCCGCGCCCAGCCATGTTGGTGGCGATGGTGACCGCCCCCAGCCGCCCGGCCTGGGCGACGATATGCGCCTCCATCTCGTGGAAGCGGGCGTTGAGCACCGCGTGCTTAACCCCATCCTGGTTGAGGAACTCGGAGAGCATCTCGCTCTTCTCGATCGATACCGTGCCGACCAGCACCGGCTGACCGCGCTCCTGATGCTCCTTGATTGTCTTGGCGATCCCGCGGAATTTGTCTTCGATCGATTTGTAGAACACGTCCTCCTCGTCAACGCGCTGCACCGGCACGTTGGTGGGGATGGTGACGACGTTCATCTTGTAGATGTCGAAGAATTCGGCCGCTTCGGTCGCCGCGGTGCCGGTCATGCCCGACAGCTTGGGATACATGCGGAAATAGTTCTGGAAGGTGATCGAGGCCATCGTCTGGTTCTCGGGCTCGATCCGCACGCCTTCCTTGGCTTCGACTGCCTGATGCAGGCCATTCGACCAGCGGCGGCCATCCATCATCCGGCCAGTGAACTCGTCAATGATGATGACCTTGTCATCTTTGACGATGTAATCGATGTCGCGCTTGAACATGATGTTCGCCTTGAGCGACTGGTCGAGGTGGTGGACCACCTGGGTGTTTTCGACGTCGTAAAGGTTGCTGCCTTGCAGCATTCCAGCTTCTTCAAATTGACGTTCGGCCCATTCGACGCCGTCTTCGGTCAAGCTGATCGATTTGGTTTTCTCATCTGCCTCATAAAGTTCCTTGGGCAGCCGTTTCACCACGGCATCGACAGCCAAGTAGAGGTCGCTCTTGTCGTCCGTCGGGCCTGAAATGATCAGCGGCGTCCGCGCCTCATCGATCAGAATCGAGTCCACCTCGTCGACGATGGCGAAGTTGAATGGCCGGTGGACCATCTGGCTGCGCTCATTCTTCATATTGTCGCGCAGGTAATCGAAGCCCAGTTCATTGTTGGTGGCGTAGGTGATGTCACACTCGTAGGCCTCGCGCCGCTCGTACTCCGACAGGTTGGGTACAATCACGCCGACGGTCAGACCTAGGAAACGATAAATCTGCCCCATCCATTCAGCGTCGCGACTGGCGAGGTAATCGTTGACGGTCACGACGTGGACGCCCTTGCCCTCCAGCGCGTTGAGATAGACCGCCAGCGTGGCAACCAGAGTTTTGCCCTCACCTGTGCGCATCTCGGCAATCTCACCGCGGTGGAGCACGATGCCGCCGATCATCTGGACATCGAAGTGCCGCATACCAAGGCGGCGCTTCCCAGCTTCACGTACAGTTGCGAAAGCCTCAGGCAGCAGATCATCAAGGGTCTTGCCCTCGTCCAGCATGCGGCGGAACTTGGGGGTCTGCGCCGCCAGCTCGTCGTCGCTCAAGGCTTCGAGTGCCGGCTCATAAGCGGCAATTTGGCGCACGATCTTGTCGAGCGATTTGACGTAGCGATCATTGGACGAGCCGAAAATAGCCTTGGCGATTGAGCCGAACATGGCGGATTCCTGATTTTGTATGGAGATATGGCAACGGACCGCGTCGGCCCTGAGCGGCTACGCGGTCGAACAAAGGTCAGTTAAAAAACAGTGCGCTATTCGTAAGCGCGGTCGGCGCCGAACAGCACCGAGGGAATAAACACGCGCGGCCGCGGAATGGTGCGTGGGCGCTGCGCCTCACGCTCGCGGCGCTCCTGACGGGTGGTCGGCTGATCGGCTGCCTGCGTTGCACCCGCGGTGGGTTTGCCGGCGCGGACTTGTTCGATCGAACCGATCTCAGTCTCACCGCTGCCCATCCGCGCCTGCGCAGGGGCGACCTGCGCAACAAGCCCGGTCAACAGGGCCAGCATGGCGAGGAGCAAACGGTTCATCGTGAGGCAGATATAGGCACCGAAAGGTTAAGCGTCCAGCCCAAGCCGCAAATCGTCACCCAAAAAGGAAAACGCCGCCCCGGCCCGAAGGCTGGAGCGGCGCTTGTTCCATTCGGCAGCGCGAGGCGAGCGCCGCCGGGAGCAGCTCAGTTGACCGCGTCCTTCAGGCCCTTGCCGGCCTTGAACTTCGGCTGCGCCGAAGCCTTGATGGTCATCGGTTCGCCAGTGCGCGGGTTACGGCCGGTCGAGGCCTTGCGCTTGGCGACCGAGAAGGTGCCGAACCCAACGAGGCGCACTTCGTCGCCCTTCTTGAGCGCTGCGGTGACAGCATCGAAAACGCCTTCGACGGCCTTGGTGGCATCGCTCTTCGAAAGGCCGCTTGAATCCGCAACGGCGCTGATCAGATCATTCTTGTTCATTCGGGAACCCCCTACCTTGGTGTTGGTTTTCGACGGGACTGAATCGCCTCGAAAAGGTGGCGGGAATTGAGACGCTTTTGCTGGCGCTGTCAAAGCTGAATTCGGCTCAGATCGAGCGATTATCCACCGTTTACCGCCATTTTCGCGCCACTGGACGGAGAAAAGCCGCTTGCATTGAACTGGCGCGCGAATAAGCGCGCCGAGCCGCCGCCCGAGTCGCTGCGATGCAGCAAGAATCAGTGCGCTGTCGGCGGACTTGGCGCGGGCGCCGTAGCGGCAACCGTTGGCTGGCTCGCGAGATCGTCCGCTTCAGTCCATTCGACCGGCTCTAGAAGGCTTACCAGGGCCAGTTCAAGCACTTGATCGACATGGCTGACCGGCACGATTTCCAGCCCTTCACGGATGTTGGCAGGAATCTCGGCCAGGTCCTTGCGGTTCTCCTCGGGGATCAGCACCGTCTTGATGCCCCCCCGCAGTGCCGCCAGAAGCTTCTCCTTGAGCCCGCCAATCGCCAGCACGCGCCCGCGAAGCGTAACCTCGCCGGTCATCGCGATATCGGCGCGCACCGGGATGCCGGTCAGAGTCGAAACCATCGCGGTGACCATCCCCACGCCGGCCGACGGTCCGTCCTTGGGCACCGCGCCCTCGGGCAGGTGGATGTGCAAGTCCTTGCGCTGGAACACCGTCGGCTTGATCCCATAGGCAGGCGCGCGCGCTTTGACGAAGCTGAAGGCCATCTGCACGCCCTCACTCATCACTTCGCCCAGCTTGCCGGTGGTCTTGACCCCACCCTTGCCTGGCACGGTCACGCTCTCGATGGTGAGCAGCTCACCGCCGACTTCGGTCCAGGCCAGACCTGTAACCGCACCGACCTGCGCCTCATCATCGCCCATCCCGTGCTTGAACTTGCGCACCCCGGCAAAGTCGCTGAGGTTTTCAGGCGTGATTGTGACGCTGGCCTCTTTGCCTTCAAGGATCTTGCGCAATGACTTGCGCGCCAACCGCGCGATCTCGCGCTCCAGCGTGCGGACCCCGGCCTCGCGGGTGTAGTAACGGATCAGGTCGCGCAATCCTTCGGTCGTAAGCGCAAACTCACCCTTCTTTAGGCCGTGCGCCTTGACCTGCTTTTCGATGAGGTGCCGCTCAGCAATCTCAACCTTCTCATCCTCGGTATAGCCTTCCAGCCGGATGATCTCCATCCGGTCGAGCAGCGGCTGCG
>CAZVMC010000044.1:0-17395 GCA_964628635.1 uncultured Novosphingobium sp.
TTGTATTGCGCGGCTTCGAGCCACTCTTCGTAAGGCTCTTCCGCCGCGAGCTGGGCTTTGAGCTCTTCATCCTCGATGATCCGGCCCTGCTCGAAATCGATCAGCAGCATGCGCCCCGGCTGGAGCCGCCACTTGCGCACGATGTTGTCTTCTTTGATCGGCAGCACGCCGCTTTCGGAAGCCATCACCACCAGATCGTCATCGGTCACGAGGAAGCGTGCGGGGCGCAGCCCGTTGCGATCGAGGGTCGCCCCGATCTGGCGGCCATCGGTGAAGGCAACGGCGGCCGGGCCGTCCCACGGCTCCATCAGCGCGGCGTGGTATTCGTAGAAGGCGCGGCGCTTGGCATCCATCAGCGGATTGCCGGCCCAGGCCTCGGGGATCAGCATCATCACCGCGTGGGCCAGGCTGTAGCCCCCCGCCAGCAGCAGTTCGAGCGCATTGTCGAGACAGGCCGTGTCGGATTGGCCGTGCGGGATGATCGGCCACATCTTGTCGAGATCGGGCCCCAGCAGCTCGCTTTCCATCGTCCGGCGGCGCGCGGCCATCCAGTTGACGTTGCCGCGCACCGTGTTGATTTCACCGTTGTGGGCGATGAAGCGGTAAGGGTGTGACAGCTTCCAGCTCGGAAAGGTGTTCGTCGAAAAGCGCTGATGGACGAGGCCCAGCGCCGAGACGCAGTCGGGATCGCGCAGGTCGTCGTAGAACGAGCCAACCTGCGTCGCCAGCAGCAGTCCCTTGTAGACCACGGTGCGGCTGGAGAAGCTCGGCATGTACAGCTCGGTCAGGCCCGGCAGTCCGTGCTTTTCGGCCAAGGCAGCCAATGGGTTCTGGGTCTGCTTGCGGATCGACAGCAGCTTGCGCTCGAAGGCGTCCTGATCGGCGCAGTTTTCGCCGCGGGCGACGAAACACTGCCGGATCACCGGCATTTCGGCGATCACGGTCTTGCCCAGCCCTTCCATCGTCACCGGCACATCGCGCCAGCCAATCAGACGCTGGCCTTCCTTGGCGATGAACTTTTCAAAGGTTCCAACGATGAAATCGCGGCTCTGCTCGTCTTGCGGCAGGAAGCACATGGCCACGGCATAGTCGCCGGCGGGAGGCAGCTTTAGCCCTTCGCGGTCCGCCCACTTGCGATAGAGCGCATCGGGCAGTTGGATCAGGATGCCGGCACCGTCACCCAGCAGCGGGTCGGCACCGACCGCGCCGCGGTGATCGAGGTTATGCAGGATCTGCAGCGCCTGGGTGACAATCGCGTGGCTTTTCGCGCCCTTGATGTGCGCAACAAAGCCGACGCCGCAGGCGTCATGTTCATTGCGCGGATCGTAGAGCCCTTGCGGAGCCGGAAAACCCATCGAAGTCAAATCCTGTCGTCACCCGGCCCGCCGATTCGCCCAAAAATGGGGCAAAACAACGGAAATCCGGCAATTAAGCGCAAGAATCCTCACCGCGAAAAGCAGTGAAAATTGCGCGAAGCTTTCCCATGACGACAGGAAACTGTTTTTGCAACTGCGAACGGAACAAGCATCGCTTGGACCGGGCCAAGCGATGCTTGAATAGGATTGCAGTGGTTTGGCGAGTTGATCGCGGCCCTAAGCCGCGCCGCTCATCCGTTGCAGATTGGCCAACGCCGCGCGCAGAGCGCGCTCGGTTTCCTCGCTGCTTTGTGCCGGCGCGGCACCAGGCGCGATCGCCTGCCCCGGTTCGGCACTGGTCGGAGCGTCAAAGCGGCGGAAGCTGCTTGCAGGATCAGTTGCAGCAGGGGGCATTGTTGGGGTGCTCTCTGCGGACATCCGCGCGGCCTGACCGGGGAAGATCACCACCGGTTCGATCGCGGAATCGTCCGACACCGGATCATCAATGCGCACGAAATCCTGCCTGACCGGCGCGGGCTGAACCACGTTGAGCAGCGAGGGATATTGATCGTCCGTCGCGCCCTCCTCGGCAGTCTCATCACTGCTTTCGGCAGAAGCTGCGTCAGGCATTGGCGGTGGGGCCATCGCAATCGAGCGGGGCGGCAAGAAGCTTGCAGGGATATCGTCGGCATCGTCGCTGTCGCCAAAATCAAGCGCGATCGGGCGCATCGCGGCCGGCATGCGGGGCATCGACCCGGTCGTCGCCTGACCAGGCTCCTGAATCACCGGCTGTGCGGACGGCAAGGGTTCAAGCGGAGCAGCCGGCGCATCGAATGCAACCGGGATCGCAGGAGCCGGTTCAGTTGCGGGCAGCTCTGGAATAACCGGCGCAGGGATATCATTCGGATGCAGGAAGCCGCCGCCTGGCAGCGAATCGGATTGGGCCGATGCGTGAACCGCCGAAAATTCCTGCGGCACCGCAAACTGTGTGGCAGGCGCTGATTCAACGGCCGATTCTGCAACAGGTTGTGGCGGTGCTTCAGCTTGGGCCGGGACCTGAGCTTCGAATTGCACTGCGGCCTGAGCCTTGGCTGCAGCCTCGGCGCGCTCGCGGCGGCGCTGCATCGATGCCGCCAGCTTGGCCGCAAGATCGAGCATACCGGGCTTGTCTGGGTCAGCCGCCGCATTGTCTGGCTGGATCGGTGCGGCTGGCATCATCGGAGCGGGGTAGGCCGGAGCCGAGGCTCCAGGCTGCTCCAATGTTGCAGCAATGGCGGGTTGGGTGGGAATCGTCACCGGGGCGAAGTCCTCGAATTCGGCATCGGTGATGCCAAGCTGGTCCAGCACTTCGTCGGGTTGAGGCTGGGCCATGCCAAAGACCTGGCGGCCCTCCATGGCATCGGCGGGCGGTGCGAAATCGAGGCCGCTGGCGGGCATTGGCGCAGGTTCGGTATGCCCCTCTGCCGAGGCCGACGGCAAGGGCTGGAACATCTGACGGGCAGGCTCGGGCTCGGCCTTGGCCTGCCAATCGAGCTGGGGACCGGGCGCGGGTGGTATTGTGCTGAAATCGTTCATCTCTGGCACCTCTGCACCGTGATCGGCGAAGCTGCCGAGTTCGAGTGCATCATCTTTAACCGCATCCGCGTCGTGTATCTGCCATGCGCCGCCCGGTAGCGGCGCATTCTCGTGCAATTCGAAAGTATCATCGTGCTCAATGGCAAGCGCGGAGCGCCGACGTCCGGCCATTGCGGCATTGTCGCTGCGCGGTTCGGAGGTGACACCCCCACCTAGCTCCTCGTGCGCCGAAATAGGACGACGCGCCGGGGCATCGGGATGGACATCGCGGGCGCGCAGTTCAACCGGCGAGGATGCCACGGGCTTGGGAACTGCGCCCCGTTTGCGTTCGCGAACGACGGGCTTGGGCGCGGCAATCTTGCGGGCGATCGTGGCCCCCAGCATCGCGCCAATCGCAGCAAGCACCAGCGCCAGCGCGATGCGGGCTGAAACGCCCAGCGGCGGCGCAGCGGCGGAAATGACAGTGTCGATCTTGCTGGCGAGCACGATCTGTTCGAGCAGGCCGACCCGGATCGCGAGGCTGCCGAGCCCGAAGAGCGCACCAAACCACAGCGCAACAACCGCTGGAAACAGCGGATTCTCGGTCAGCGGTTTGCCCTTGCGAGCTTTGCTCGGCTGTGTGTCTGACTTAGCCAAGATCGATACCCCGTCGGTTAATCCTTCAGCGGCCGATCACTCGCAGTCAGGCCGCAAGCGAAGCGGAACGCTCCACCTTCGGGGTTAACAAGCTTTGGTAAACATCCTGATAACGCTGTGCGTTGCGGGCCCAGTCGTGGTTGGCACGGACGTGGGCCAAGGCCGCGGATTTCCGGGCTTCCCAGCCGCTGCGGTCGGCCAGCAGATCGGCCAAAGCGGCAGCGCAGGCGGCGGGATTGTCTGGCGCGAAGAGGGTGCCGGTGACCCCGTCGGTCATCAGTTCGCGGTGGCCGCCGACATCGGAGGCGGCGACCAGTTTGTTTTGCGCCATGGCTTCGAGCGGCTTCAGCGGCGTGACAAGATCGGTCAGCCGGCTGTGCTTGCGCGGGTAGGCCATGACATCGATAAGCGCATAATATCGCTCGACTTCATGGTGCGGAACCCGGCCGACAAAGCGGATTGCTTCGGCCGCAGGGGAGGCTTCGGCCTGGGTGCGCAGCGCGGCTTCCATGGGGCCGCCGCCGACCAGCAGCAGTTTTGCTCCTGGTTGGTCGGGGGGCTGTTTCGCAATCAGCGCGGGCATCGCCGCGATCAGATCGTCCAACCCCTCGTAGTCATAGAAGCTGCCAATGAAGCCTATGATCGGGCCGTCATTCATTCCAATTCGCGCGGCCAAAGCGGGATCGGGCGGCACCGGTTCGCCAAACAACTCGAGATCGACCCCGTTGGGCATGATGCTCAGCTTGGCGGGATCGACTCCGCGCGTGACCAGATCGCCGCGTAACCCTTCGCAAATCGTGACGACTGCATTGGCGCCAGAAACCACCCGGTTCTCCAGCGCGCGAACCAGCCGGTATTTGATTGAGCCTTCGCTGCCGGTGCCATTGCCCACGGCGGCATCTTCCCAGAAGGCGCGGATTTCATAGACCAGCGGGATGCCTCGCTTGCGCGCCACCCGCAGCGCCGCTTCGCCGCAGATTGCGGGCGAATGGGCGTGTAGCAGGTCGGGCTGCCATTCATCGCAGAGCCGGTCGATCGCCTCGGCGAAAGCGCCGACTTCCAGCCACTCGCTCAGCAGCGGGATGGACTGACGCTGCCCCGAGGTGCGGTGAAATTCGAGCCCGTCAACCGCTTCGCGCTCCGGCCCGGCCGATGTATGCCGCAGCCCGGTGATCCCGCGCACTTCAAGCCCCATCGCCTGTTGCGCCTTCAGGATCGCGCGGGTGCGAAAGGTGTAGCCGCTGTGCATCGGCAGCGAGTGATCAAGGATGTGGAGCACGCGTGTCATGCCCATTTCCCTAGCCTGACAAGGCTTAACGCCGCGTCAACTCGGGCCTGCTAGGGCGGCTCCCCATGGTCGACAACTTCGCCATCTTTATCAGCCATGCCCTGCTCGCGCTGGCAGTGTGGAAGCTCGCGCACAGCGAAGCGCTCGATGCCGATCCCGGCACCGAGCTGGCCAGCAAGCTGGAGCGCAAGACGGTCGGTGAGGATCTGAAGCGTGGTTAGTCTCGCGCTCGCGCTGTTCGTCTTTGCCTTCCTCGGTCTGGGGCTGCGGCGGCCGTTCATCTGGGTGCTGGCCTATCTCTACATCGATATCATCGCGCCGCAGAAGCTGTCGATCACGCTGCTCGGCCCGCTGCAAATCTCGCTGATCGCCTTTCTCGCGGCCTTCGGCGGCTGGGCCTTTGCCGATTACAAGCAGGACAGCCGCTGGACCTTGCGGCAGACCTTGTTGCTGCTGCTGCTGCTCTATTGCGGAATGACCACCACCGTTGCGGATTTTCCGATCCAAGCGGCGGAAAAGTGGGGATGGGTGTGGAAGGCGCTGGTCTTTGCGCTGTTCCTGCCGCTGGCTTTGCGCACCCGCCTCAGGATTGAGGCTGTGGCGCTGACCATGGTGCTGGCCGCATCGACGATCATCATCATCGGCGGGATCAAGACAGCAGCGGGCGGCGGCGGCTATGGCACGCTGCGGCTGCTGCTGAGCGACAACACCGGGCTCAACGAAGGCTCGATCATGTCCTGTGTGGCGATCGCGATCATCCCGGTGATCGTCTGGCTGATGAAGCATGGCACGGTGTTCAAGCCCGATTGGAAGGTCAAACTGTTCGGCTATGCGCTGATCTTCGCCTGCCTGCTGATTCCGGTCGGCACCCAGGCGCGCACCGGGCTGCTTTGCATCGCGGTGCTGGCGGTGATCTCGCTGCGCAGCATCAAGCGGCGGTTCCTCTATATCGCCGGGGCCGGGCTGCTGGCGCTGGTGGCGGTGCCGTTCCTGCCAGATAGCTATACGAAGCGGATGGATACGATCGGCAACCACGAAGCCGATCAATCGGCCTCTACCCGCGTCGCGGTGTGGATGTGGACACTCGACTACGTGAAGGACCATCCCTTCGGCGGCGGCTTCGATGCCTTCCGCGGCAACAGGCTGACTATCGAAACGCGCCAGGTCGAAGGCGGCGACAACAACCAGAACGTCGAGGTCACCGAAATCCAGGACAAGGCCCGCGCCTATCACTCGAGCTATTTCGAAATGCTGGGCGAACAGGGCTATCCGGGGCTGATCCTGTGGCTCTGGCTGATGGCATCGGGTCTGTGGCAGATGGAGCGGATCCGCCGCCGCTGGAAGAACCGCACCGGTGAGGGTGAGCAATGGCAGGCCCCGCTGGCCAATGCCTTGCAGCAGGCGCTGGTTATCTACCTGGTCGGCTCGCTGTTTGTCGGCATCGCATTCCAGCCGTTCGTTTTCATGCTGATCGGCTTGCAGTGCGGGTTGTGGAGCTATCTCCGGCGAATCGATTCGCCGGTGCAGCCCAAGTTCCAGCGCAAGCCAGGGGTTACGGCGGCGCGTTCCGTAACGGCAAGCAAAGGCGCGTTGCCACAGGCCTGATCCTGCGCCATGAAGCCGCCTTTCCAGCCAGAGGAGAGGCACCATGTCCCCGCAGGAACTAGCCAGCAAGGTCGGCCAGACGATCGGCAGCTCGGATTGGTTTGAGGTCAGCCAGGAGCGGATCAACCAGTTTGCCGAGGCAACTGGCGATCACCAGTTCATCCACGTCAATCCCGAAGCCGCGAAGATGACCCCGTTCGGGACCACCATCGCTCACGGATTCCTCACGCTCTCGCTGATCCCGGTGCTACGTGCCGAGTCCGATTGCCCGCGCCCCGATGGCGTGAAAATGGGCGTCAACTATGGCGGCAACAAGGTTCGCTTCCTCGCCCCGGTCAAGTCCGGCAAGCGGGTGCGCGCGCACTTCAAGCTGCTCGAGCTCGAAGAAAAACGCCCCGGCCAGTGGCAAGAAACGATGGAAACCACGATCGAGATCGAAGGCGAAGACAAGCCCGCGCTGATCGCCGAGTGGATTTCGCAGTTTTTCATTTGAATCCGGCGTAGCGCCAGCACCCTTCGACAGGCTCAGGGTGAGCGGCCGTTGTTTTTGTTTTCATACTCCAAACCCCGCTCGGGCTGAGCCTGTCGAAGCCCCACGCGCAACCTCGGGACCACAGCCATGTCACGCGACGCAGTTATCGTTTCCACCGCCCGCACCCCGCTGACCAAAGCCGCGCGGGGCGCATTCAACAATACCACCGGGGCCACCCTTGGCGCCTGGTCGATCAAGGCCGCGGTCGAAAAGGCGGGGCTGGAAGGCGGCGAGATCGACGACGTGCTGATGGGCACGGCGGTGCAGCAGGGCTCGACCGGGGGCAACGTCGCCCGGCTCGCCGCGCTGCGCGCCGGGCTGCCGGTTTCGGTTCCGGCAATGACCATCGACCGCCAGTGCTCATCGGGCCTGATGACCATCGCCACGGCGGCCAAGCAAGTAATCGTCGACAATATGGACATCTGCGTCGCAGGCGGCGTGGAAAGCATTTCCAAGGTGGTCGGCTCGGGCAAGATGTTCATCGAGCCGGACCGCGAGCTGCTGGAAATGCACCCGCACATCTACATGCCGATGATCGGCACGGCGGAAGTGGTGGCCAAGCGCTACAACATCAGCCGCGAATATCAGGACGAGTACTCGCTCCAGTCGCAGCAGCGCACCGCCGCGGCCCAGGCCGCCGGCAAGTTTGACGATGAAATCGTCGCCTGCACTGCCACCATGGCCGTGGTCAACAAGGAGACCAAGGAAGTCTCCTATCAGGAAGTCACTGCCAACAAGGACGATTGCAACCGTCCCGACACCACGCTCGAAGGGCTGGCCAGCCTCAAGCCGGTGATGGGCGAAGGCCACTGCATCACCGCCGGCAATGCCAGCCAGCTGTCGGACGGTTCCTCGGCCTGCGTCGTGATGGAAGCCAAGGTTGCCGAAAAGCGCGGCCTGACCCCGCTGGGCCGCTATGTCGGCATGGCGGTGGCCGGCACCGAGCCTGACGAAATGGGCATCGGCCCGGTCTTCGCGATCCCCAAGCTGCTCGAACGCTTCAACCTGAAGATGGACGACATCGGCCTGTGGGAACTGAACGAGGCCTTCGCGGTGCAGGTGCTCTATTGCCGGGACAAGCTGGGCATCCCCGATGAGCTGCTCAACGTCAACGGCGGCTCGATCTCGATCGGCCACCCCTTCGGCATGACCGGCGCGCGCTGCACCGGCCACGCCCTGATCGAAGGCAAGCGCCGCGGCGCGAAATATGCCGTGGTGACGATGTGCATCGGCGGCGGCCAGGGTGCGGCCGGGCTGTTCGAGGTTTTCTAACTCCAAGATCCTCGCCTCCAGGCGAGGTGGCCGCGAAGCGGACGGAGTGGTGACAAAATAGCGCGCGGTAGCGCGCTGGCTGCTTCCGCAGCCAATGTTTTCACCACTCCACCGCCTGCGGCGGTTCCCCTCGCCTCAAGGCGAGGATGCTTGCTTGCCTTTCCAAGCACTTGCTCCCATTCTTCCGGCCTCGCTTCCGGGAGGGTGCGCAATGGGTATCATGGAAGTTCTTGGCATTGCCGGATCGGTCAGCCTGCTCTCGGGCTGGCGGCTTTACCTGACGGTCCTCGCGACGGGTCTCGCGATGCACTACCAGGTGCTGCCGCTGCCCGAGCACCTGCAATCGCTGCAGGTTCTCGCCAATCCCTGGGTGATGGGCGCCGCCGGAACCGCCGCGTTCTTCGAATTTTTCGCCGACAAAGTCGCCTGGCTCGATTCGATCTGGGACACGGTCCACACCTTCATCCGCCCAATCGGCGGGGCGCTGCTGACGCTGGCGGTGATCGACCCAAGCGATCCGGCTACCCAGGTCATCGCCTTCGTACTGGGCGGCGGGGCGAGCTTGCTGGCGCACGGCGGCAAGGCTGCCACGCGGGCAGTGGCCAATACCAGTCCGGAGCCGGTCAGCAACGTCGTGCTCTCCACTGCCGAGGATGTCGTGACTGGCGGGCTGCTCTATCTCGCCTATTCGCAGCCGGTGATTGCGGGCGGGATCGCGCTGGTGCTGCTGGCGCTGGCGATCTGGCTGCTGCTCTGGGCACGGCGGGTGTTGAAAAGGATTTTTGGGCGGGGTGCGGCGCCCGAATCGCCGGTAAATGGGGACAGTCCCTAATAATCGCTAATTTGATTGAGGCCAGGCACCCCTTCTTCCCCCTTGATGGGGGAAGGATACCGTAGCTTGCGAGCGAAGCGAGTTAGCGCAGGTTGGATGGCGGGTGCTTTCTCGTCCAAGTGCTGCGATTGGTGGCACCATCACCCCAATCCAACTTCGACTAGGCGGCTTCGCCGCCAAGTCTTCGTATCCTTTCCCCATCAAGGGGAAAGAAGCGTGACTCAATTCTAGGCCACCGCCTTCAGCCGCGCCTTGCCGTGCTGCGCGATCCACGCTTCCACCACCGGGGCGATCTTCTCGCGCCACTTGCTGCCGTTGAAGATCCCGTAATGGCCAACTTCGGGCGCGAGGTGATAGTGCTTGCGCGATGCCGCCAGCCCGGTCGCCAGCGTCAGCGCGGCCTTGGTCTGGCCGATGCCCGAGATGTCATCGCGCTCGCCTTCGATCGCCAGCAGCGCGGTGTCCTTGATCTTGCCAAGGTCAACCCTCTGGCCGCGGTGAACGAAAGTGCCATTGGGCAGCGAATGCTTCTGGAACACGTGCTCGACGGTTTGCAGGTAATAAGCGGCGTTCATGTCGCAGACCGCGCGGTACTCATCGTAGAAGGCTTTGGTCGCATCGGCGCTGTCATCGTCGCCGGCGATCAGGTGCTTGAACATGTGATAGTGGCTCAGCATGTGGTTGCCGAGGTTCATGCTCATAAAGCCCGCGAGCTGCAGGAAACCCGGATAGACCTGCCGCCCCGCGCCCGGATAGTGCAGGGGAACGGTGGCGATCACGTTGTGGCGGAACCATTCGATCGGGCGCTGCATGGCAAGGTCGTTGACCGAAGTCGGCGCCTCGCGCGTGTCGATCGGACCGCCCATCATGGTCAGCGTCAGCGGGCGGCAGGGGTGCTTGCGCTCGGCCATGATCGCCGTGGCGGCCAGGCACGGCACCGACGGCTGGCACACCGCCAGCATGTGGGTTTCGCTGCCGATGTGTTCCAGAAATTCGATCAGGTAATCGATGTAATCGTCCAAATCGAACTCCCCGGCCGAGAGCGGGACCATCCGCGCATCGGCCCAGTCGGTGACATAAACCTCATTGGTTTCCAGCATCCGCGCGACGGTGCCGCGCAGCAGCGTGGCAAAGTGGCCCGACATTGGCGCGACGATCAGCAGCTTCGGGGCATTGGCAGGCAGGCCCGTGTGGGTAAAACGCAGCAAGTTGCCGAAGGGCCGGTGCAGCACGATCGCTTCGGTGACCGGGTGGTCCTTGCCGCCTACCGAAACCGCCTCGATATCGAAGGCCGGCTTGCCATAGGGCGCGGCGGCGTGGGCGAAGACTTCGAGCGCCGAGGCCATTACCGGGCCCAGCCCCGAATAGCCCCAGGGCAGCGCCGGGTTGTTCAGCATCTGCGCCCCGACCGAGGCCCAGGTGCTTGCGGCATTCAGCCACGAGCGCTGCAATTCGTAAGCGGTGTAGAGCACGATGCGATTCCCTGTTGGCGTGGCGACATGCGCCTTTGGATCGCATGCTGCCGCCAATCGGCGCATTGTGCAATGCAATAAGTCGTGCCGCGCTGCACAAATGACGCGAACCGTGCAAAAGGTTGCAATCGGGCAACTCAATGCCACTTACGCCTGCACCAGCTTGTGCTAGGGGCGCGCCAATGGACGATAGTTTGCCGAACCACCCCGATTCCCCGCCCCAGCCCGGTGAAGGCAAGCCCGCCAAATCGCTCGGGCCACTGCGGATGGTATGGAAGGCGGCGCTGGCTTATCCAAAGCAGATCGTCTTTGCGCTGCTCGCGCTGCTGATCACGGCAAGTTCGACTCTGGCGATCCCCTGGGGCCTCAAAATGGCGATCGACAAGGGATTTGCCGAAGGCAGCGCGCCGGGGCAAATCGCCTTCTGGTTCGAAATCCTGCTGCTGATCGTCGTGGTGCTGGCAGTGGCGACTGCCTTCCGGTTCTATTTCGTCTCGTGGCTGGGTGAGCGGGTGGTGGCCGATGTCCGCGCGCGGGTACAGGCCAATCTGCTGCGAATGTCGCCGGGCTTCTTCGAGGCGAACAGCCCCAAGGAAATCTCCAGCCGGATGACTTCGGACACGGTGCTGATCGAACAGGTGGTCGGCACCTCGGTATCGATGGCGCTGCGCAATTCGCTGATGGGGATTGGCGGCACGGTGCGACTGTTCTTCATCGCGCCCAAGCTCACGCTGGGTTTGCTGGTCGCGATCCCGCTGATCATCCTGCCGATCGTCTGGTTCGGGCGGAAGCTTCGCGATGTCTCGCGCACCAGTCAGGACCGGGTGGCCGATGTCGGCGCGATGGTCTCCGAAACGCTCGATGCGATGAAGATCGTGCAAGCCTTCAATCAGGAAAGCCGCGAGAACCAGCGCTTCCGCGACGCGGTCGAAGCAACTTTCGGCACCGCCAAACGCCGCATCCTGATCCGTGCGATCATGACGGCGCTGGTGATCCTGCTGCTGATGGGCGGGATAACCCTGCTGGTCTGGCAAGGCGCGCTTGGCGTGGTTGCGGGGACGATCAGCGTCGGCACGATTGCCGAATTCATCTTTACCTCGATGATTGTGGCCAGCTCGTTCGGTTCGCTGACCGAGGTCTATGGCGATCTGATGCGCGGCGCGGGCGCGGCCAGCCGGCTCAACGAACTGCTCAACGAACAGCCCAGCATCGCCGCCCCGCCCCGGCCGATTGCGCTGCCGCAGCCCCCGCGCGGACGGATCGAGTTCGATCGGGTGAGCTTCCGCTATCCGACCCGGCTTGAGACTGCCGCGCTGGAGGATTTCAGCCTGGTGGTCGAACCGGGGGAGACAGTGGCGATTGTCGGTCCATCTGGCGCGGGCAAGTCCACCCTGTTCCAGCTCGCCGAGCGGTTTTACGATCCGCAAGCCGGGGCGGTAAAGCTCGATGGCGTGCCACTGACCCAGGCTGATCCCGCCGAAGTCCGCGCGCGGATGGCGCTGGTCCCGCAGGAAGGCGTGCTGTTCGCCGCCAACGCGCGCGACAATCTGCGCTACGGCAACTGGGATGCCAGTGACGAGGCGATCTGGGAAGCCGCCCGCGCCGCCAATGCCGAGGGCTTCCTGCGCGACCTGCCCGAGGGGCTCGATACCTATCTGGGCGAAGGCGGTGCGCGGCTTTCAGGCGGCCAGCGCCAGCGGATCGCGATTGCCCGCGCGTTGCTGCGCGATGCGCCGATCCTGCTGCTCGATGAAGCTACCTCGGCACTTGATGCTGAGAGCGAGAAGCTGGTGCAGGACGCGCTCGATCGGCTGATGGCGACCCGCACCACGCTGGTGATCGCCCACCGCCTCGCCACGGTGCGGCAGGCCGACCGGATAGTGGTGCTTGATCAAGGCAGGATCGTCGAAACCGGCACCCACACGCAATTGGCGCGCGCCAAGGGACTCTATGCCCGGCTGGCGGCTTTGCAATTCGACGAACGGGCGTTTGCTGCCGTCGAATGAGGCTTTGCTTTGCGATGTGCTCGACTAAACCAATTCCCCAATCCCTCACCGGTCGTGGTGAGGAGGGACTGAGCCTGCGAGGGCCCGTCTCGAACCACCCAGCACCGCGCTGAGGTCCTTCGAGACGCGTCTTCGCTTCGCTCTGCCGCTCCTCAGAACGAACGGATTTGAAGGAAATGCGTTGTTTCAGGGGACCGCACCATGAAGACCAAGATCGCCAGCCTGCTTGCTGCCACCGCGCTCGTCGCCGTGGGCATTACCGCCAGCCGGGCCCAGACTGCCGCACCCACAGCCGCTGCGGCCAGCGATGCCAGTAGCAATTGGGGCTGGGGCATCCAAACCCGCTACCGCGACAACAGCGTCAAGCCGGGTGACGATTTCAACCGCTTCGTCAACGGCGGCTGGATCGATTCGACCGAGATCGCGGCAGACCGCACTTCGGCCGGTGGCTTCGTGCAACTGCGCGACCTGTCCGAAGAGCGGATGAAGGTGATCCTCGACGAATTGGCTGCCGGTAGCAGCCCGGTCGGCTCGACCGGCTGGCGGGTCGCGGCGATTTACAACACCTTCATGGACGAAGCCAAGATCGAGCGCGACGGGATGGCCCCGGCGCGCCCGATGCTCGACAAGATCAACGCCGCGAAGAACCTTGACGATCTGATGGCGCTGTTCGCCTCGCCGCACCTGCCCTCGCCAATGGGGATCGGCGTGTCGATCGATGCCAAGAACAGCGGTTTCTACGCGCTCTACGCCGGGCAAGCCGGGCTGGGGATGGGGGACCGGGACTATTATCTGGTCGACAACCCCAAGAACAAGGAACTGGTCGGCAAGTACAAGGAATACCTTGGCGTCGTGCTCGGCGCGGCCGGCTATCCCGATCCGGCCCAGGCTGCTGAAGCTGTGTTCCAGCTGGAAACCAAGCTGGCCAAGGCCAATTGGGACCGTGCGCTGGGCCGCAACCGCGATCTTACTTACAACAAGATGAGCGTTGCCGATTTCGCCGCGCTCGCGCCCAACGTGCCGATCCGGGCTTTTCTGGAAAAGTCGGGTCTGGGCGCGGCGACCGAAGTGATCGTCAGCCAGCTTCCCCCGACTGCCGAAGAATTGGCCGCGGCCAAGTACACCCCCGAAATGGCCGCCAAGCTGGGTGGCGGGGTGCCGGAAATCATGCGGCTGATCGCAACCGAGCCGATGGCCAACTGGCAAGCCTGGCTCGCCGCGCGCTATGTTGGCAGCAAGGCCGCGATCCTGCCGGCCAAGATCGATGATGCCAACTTCGCCTTCTACGGTACCGCGCTGGGCGGCCAGCCGCAGAAGCGCGCGCGCTGGAAGCGGGCGATTGGCGCGGTTGAAGGCTCGGTCGGCGAACTGGTCGGCCAGATCTATGCCGAGCGCCACTTCCCGGCTGAGAACAAGGCCGCGATGCTCAAGCTGGTCGGCAACCTGCGCTCGGCGATGGCGGCCAACCTGGCCGAACTGAAATGGATGACCCCGGCGACCCGCGCGGCGGCCAAGGAAAAGCTCGACGCGTTCCGCGCCAAGATCGGCTATCCGGACAAGTACAAGGCCTACGAAGGGCTCGAACTGTCCGCCACCGACGTGATGGCCAACAGCCACGCGGTCGATGTCTGGCAGCACGAAGACAACGTTCGCCGCCTCGGCCAGCCGGTCGACAAGGACGAGTGGTTCATGTTCCCGCAGACGGTCAACGCCTATTACAACCCGGCAGGCAACGAAATTGCCTTCCCCGCCGCGATCCTCCAGCCGCCGTTCTTCAGCTTGAGCGCTGACGATGCGGTGAACTACGGCGCGATCGGCGGCGTTATCGGCCACGAAATCGGCCACGGCTTCGACGATCAGGGCGCCAAGAGCGACGGACAGGGCAACCTGCGCGATTGGTGGACCCCGGAGGACAAGGCCTCGTTCGAAAAGCTCACCGGCACGCTGGTTGATCAGTACAACAAGCATTGCCCGCTCGATGACGGCAAGACCTGCATCAACGGCCGCCTGACTCTGGGCGAGAATATCGGCGATCTCGGCGGGCTGAGCCTGGCCTACCGCGCCTACAAGCTTTCGCTGAACGGCAAGGAAGCCCCGGTGATCGACGGGCTGACCGGCGACCAGCGCTTCTTCATGGCCTGGGCGCAGATGTGGCGGGTAAAGATGCGCGAACCGGCGCTGCGCCAGCAACTGCTGACCGACCCGCATTCGCCGGCGGCCTACCGGGTCAACGGCATCGTCCGCAACTTCGACGAATGGTACAAGGCGTTTGACGTGAAGCCGGGCGACAAGCTGTACCTGCCGCCCGAACAGCGCCTGCGGATTTGGTGAGGGGCGAATAGCGACACAGTCTGATGCCCGTTCGTGGTGAGGAGGGACTGAGCCTGCGAAGGCCCGTTTCGAACCACCACGATCGGCGCCAGCGTCCTTCGAGACGCGTCTTCGCTTTGCTCAGCCGCTCCTCAGGACGAACGGTGGAAAGTTAGAGGTCGCTTTGCTCAAGCGGCTTGACTTGCCTCCGCCGCCCGCCAAACCCGCACCCCATGGACCAAACCATCACTGCGATCCTCCTCGGCATTGTCGAGGGTCTGACCGAATTCATCCCGGTGTCCTCGACCGGCCACCTGATCCTCGCTTCCGAGATCTTCGGCTACAATGCCGAGACTTGGAAAGTGTTCAACGTGGTGATCCAGCTCGGCGCGATCCTGGCGGTGGTGGTGCAATACTGGCGGACCTTCTGGGCGGTCGGCACGGGATTGCTGAAGCGCCAGCCGACCAGCTTTGTCTTTGTGCGCAACATCCTGCTGGGCTTCCTGCCCTCGGCCATTCTGGGCTTTGCGCTCAAAGATTATATCGACATCATGCTCGGCAGCCCGATGGTGGTGGCCTGGGCGCTGGTATTGGGCGGGATTGCAATTCTGGCGATTGAGAAAGTCGCCAAGCCGGGTCCGCTGACCGGCGTGGCGCAGTTGCCGGTGCGGCAGGCGCTCGGCGTCGGGCTGTTCCAGTGCGTTTCGATGATCCCCGGCGTCTCGCGCAGCGGCGCAACGATCATGGGGGCGCTGGCGATGGGCATCGAGCGCCGCACTGCTGCCGAATTCAGCTTCTTCCTCGCCATCCCGACGATGATGGGGGCGACCACGCTGGAACTGTGGGATGCCCGCGCGGAGCTCGCGGCCGGCACGGGCACGGTCGGCTGGTGGGAAATCGGGGTCGGCTTCGTGGTCTCGTTCGTGGTCGCGCTCGCGGTGATCAAAGCCTTCGTCGCCTACGTCAGCCGCGCCGGCTTCGCGCCTTTTGCCTGGTACCGGATCGCGGCGGGGATCCTGGCGATCTGGTTGCTAAGTAATTGATCGGGTTAAGTGGGAGAACACGGAGGAACGGAGGGCACGGAGAAGCTGAATTCGCGGCGTAGCCGCAGCAACTTCCAAAGTGCGCGTTATGCGAAGAGAATTACACTTAGCGGATGCCGGCGGTATTAGCCTCCTCCGTGATCTCCGTGTGAACCGCGGATAAAACCGGATCAGCGCTTACACCGGCACCGCTCCGCTCCCGCGCCCGCCGCGCAGGAAGTATTCCTGGCTCCCCCGGTGTAGCACATCGTCAACGTCGATCACCGCAGTGTTGGCATAGGTGAAGCTGGGGCTGAGCGAGCGGTAGAGTCGGTCGAAATCGCGATCGACCGTTTGATGATAGAGGTCGTCGAAGCTCTCGATCACGAAATAGGTCGGCTGGAGATCGTCGATCACATAGTCGGTGCGCATCACCCGGTCGACGTGGAGCATGATCCGGTTGGGGCTTTCAGCCTCGACCGCGAAAACCGCTTCGCTGGGGCCGGAGAGGATGCCTGCGCCATAGGCGCGCGGTGCGCCGTCCTCCAGAATGAGTCCGAACTCCACCGTGTACCAATAGAGCGCACCCAGCGCCTTCAACCGGTTATAGCGCATCGCCTTCCACCCGGCGCGGCCGTATTCCTGCATGTAATCGGCATAAACCGGATCGGCCAGCATCGGCACGTGGCCGAACACGTCGTGGAACACGTCGGGTTCCTGGATGTAGTCGAATGTTTCGCGCGTGCGGATGAAGTTGCCGGCCGGGAAGCGGCGGTTGGCGAGGTGCCAGAAGAACACGTGATCGGGGATCAGCATTGGCACCGGAACCACCGACCACCCGGTCAGCGCGCCGAGTTCTTCTGACAATCGCCCGAATTCGGGAACCCCGCCGCGGCCGAGATCGAGCTGCTCTAGCCCGGCCATGAATGCGCTGGCGGCGCGGCCGGGCAGGACCTTCATCTGGCGGGCGAACAGATCGTCCCAGATCGCGTGGTCTGCGGCGGTGTAAGCGGTTTGTGCGGGCTCAAGCCAATCCTCGCCGACATGCGCGGGGCGTTTGAGCGGCGCAGTGAAGACTGCCGGCCCGGGTTCGGGCAGCCGGGTAAAGTCAGGTTCGATGGGGGCGGCTGTGCTGGACATGGTTACAATTGCAACTTCTAGCGAAGTGCCGGGCGAACGGCAATTCCCTGCGGCCCATGCCTTGACTTTCTGCGGCTGCTGGCCCAATGGCCCGCCTCGGAACGGGCGGCATGCGTGCCGCCCATTACGTTTTGATTGAGTTTTAGCGGCCTCGCGGCCCGAATCGGATATACAGGAAAGCCCCATGGCGAAGCCCGCAACCGTCAAGATCCGCCTCGTGTCGACTGCCGACACCGGCTTCTTCTATGTCACCAAGAAGAACCCGCGCAACCAGACCGAGAAGATGAGCTTCCGCAAGTATGACCCGGTCGTGCGCAAGCATGTCGAGTTCAAGGAAGCCAAGATCAAGT
>CAZVMC010000045.1:0-17131 GCA_964628635.1 uncultured Novosphingobium sp.
GTCGCTGCTTCCTGCGCCAGTGTGCGGCGGCCCTTTTCGCGCGCAACATTTTCGCGGTGCACACTCAGGCAGCGCAGCGCGGTGGCAAAATCGAACTTTTGCGGCTGGCCTTCGGCATCCTTGTCGTCCGGCCGTTCGCCGCGCAGCCGCGCCAGCAGGTCCATCTCCAGATTGTCATAGCCTTCGGCCAGCGCGGCATACCAGCGGCGGGCAAAGTCCGGATCGGTGCGGCGCAGACTATAGACCTGGCCCGTCGAAAGGCCCGCGATATCGGCAGCCTTGGTCACGTTCGAAGTCTGCGCCAGCTCTTCCAGAAAGCGGTCGATCTTGGCCGCGCCGCGCGGCGCGCGCGGCCCGGTCTTGCGGACTTTTCGTCCGTCGCGCACCGGAATCGCATCCCAGGCGGCGCGGAAAGCATCGTTGGTCTTGCGGCGGTGATAGGTAGTGGAATTGGTGATTCCAGCCTCGCGGCAAGCCGCTTCAACGCTTTTGCCAAGCCGCAGCGCGCTGAGGAAGGGGCCGACCCAGGCCGGTTCGGTTTGGGACTCGGTTGCTGCTCTATCGTCCATGTTGGGCACCTGCTGGAAAAGGGGTCAGCGCGGCGGACAAAAAAAGGGCGGCGCCGGTTCCGGCCCGCCCGTTCGAATCACACCATCGCGATGTTCCTGATTTGTACCCAAAGAGCGTGACGATGTCAAGCGGAAAGTGCCAAATAGGTTCACTATTGCCGCAAGGCCGCGCAAAGCCTAGCTTCGCCGCATGAGCGAAGCGTTCCTCCACGGCACTGCCCACCAGGCCCCCGCCGATCTGCGCGCGGCGATCGAGGCCGATCCGGCGCTGTTTGCGCTGTGGCAAGGCCTCACCCCGCTTGGCCGCAACGAGTTCTGCTGCTGGGTGCTCGATGCCAAACAGGCCCAGACTCGCGCCCGACGGATTGTCCGCACCGGTGAGGAACTGCTGGAAGGCAAACGCCGCCCCTGCTGCTGGGCCGGCTGCGTCCACCGCACCGACAAGGTGCCCAGCAAGTGGCAGCAGGCGGTGCTGGTGGATGGGCGCAGGCGCTAGCCCCTTGCGATTGCTGCGCGGCTCGGACAAAGCGGCGCAACTTCAAATCACTGAAAGCCGTTCGATGCTGCGCCGCCTTTACGACTGGACCATGGCCAAGGCCGCGCATCCCCATGCGGAATGGTGGCTGGCGCTGTTTGCTTTTGTCGAGGCGAGCTTCTTTCCGATCCCGCCGCATCCCTTGCTGGGGATCATGTGCCTGGCCGAACCGCGCAAAGCGATCCGGTTTGCGCTGATCGCCACCTTGGCCTCGGTTGCTGGAGGCCTGCTGGGCTATGCGATCGGCTACGGGCTATACGACACCCTGGGGGCGCAGATCCTTTCCGCGCTGGGCATGACCGAAAGCTTCCCCAAGGCAGCCTGCTATATCAACGAATACGGCTTCTGGATTTTCGTCGCCAAGGGGGCGACCCCGATCCCGTTCAAGCTGCTGACGATCACCGCCGGGTTCGTGGGCATGGACTTGCTGCGCTTCATCGCCGGGTCGATCATCAGCCGCGCGATCAGCTTCATGATCGTGGGAATCCTGTTCCGGTTCTTCGGCGCGCCGATCAAGGCCTTCATCGACAAGTACCTCGGCCTCGCCACCGCCGGCTTCATCGCGCTGGTACTCGCCGGGTTTGCGGCGATCACTTTGCTGGGCGGAGAGAGCGAAGCCGGGCACAAATGCGATGCAGTGAAATCGATCGAGGACCTGCGTTGAGCCCAAACCTCAAACTCTACCACTGCGCCGATGCCCGCTCGTTCCGGGTGCTCTGGGCGCTGGAAGAATTGGGGCTGCCCTACGAACTGGAGGTCATGCCGTTCCCGCCGCGCTACCGGGTTGAAGACTATAAGGACCTGAACCCGCTCGGCACAGTCCCGGCCTTTTTCGCCGACGGCCAGTTGATGACCGAAAGCGCGGCGATCCCGCATTTTCTCGCCACGCGGTTCGGCCCGAGTGATCTGGTGGTGGCAACCGATGAGCCGGACTATGCCGCCTATCTCAACTTCCTCATGATGGGCGAAGCGACGCTGACTTTCCCGCAGACGATCCACCTGCGCTACACCCGGCTGGAACCCGGCCGCTGCCCGGAAGCAGCGGAGGATTATGCGCAGTGGTTCGGCGCTCGGCTGCACAATGCGCTGAAGCTGATGGGGCCGGAATTCTCTTGCGCCGGACGGTTCACCTGCGCCGATATCTCGGTGGGTTATGCCGTGATGCTGGCGCTCAGCATCGGGCTGGACGAGCAGGTCCCCGATCGGGCGCGCGCCTATTTCGAGCGGCTCAGCGGCAGAGCCGGTTTCCAGCGCGCCAAGGCGGCGCAGGGCGGCGGGTCTAGCCTTTGACCGGCACCGTGTAGTTGAGGCCCAGCCGCCCGCCGTCCGGGTAGATCGTCTGCCCGGTCAGGTAGGAACTGTCCGCGCTGGCCAGGAACAGTGCAACACTGGCGATTTCCTCCGGCGTGCCGCAGCGGCCTAGCGGCGTGCGGCTAAGGATGCGGGCGCGCGCCGCTTCGTCCTCCGCGAGAATTCCTGCGAGCATTTCGGTTTCGATCGAGCCCGGGCCGATCGCGTTGACCCGGATGCCTTTGGGAGCCAGCGCCAGCGCAGTGACATTGGTGAGCTGCTTCAATGCGCCTTTCGATATTACGTAGGGGATCTGGTTGGGAATCGCGAGCACGGCGTTGACGCTGCTCATGTTGATTACCGCTGATCCCGGCCCCATCACCCGCGCGGCCGCCTGGGTGGCCCATAACGCTGCTTTGAGGTTGATCGCTAAGACCCGGTCAAAGTCTTCCTCGGTCAGATCGTCAAGATCGGCGGCATGCGTCACCCCGGCGTTGTTGACCAGAATGTCGATGCCGCCCAGCACCGCGTTCGCCTTGCCGATCAGGCCGTCGACCTCAGCCTTGCTGGCGACGTCGACGATCGCAGCTCGCTGGCCCAGCTCGGCAGCCACGGCCTCCACCGCTGGATCGATGTCGGCCAGCAGCAGCGCCGCCCCTTCCGCCGTGAAGCGTTCGGCAATTGCCTTGCCGATTCCCTGCGCCGCCCCGGTAATCACCGCACGTTTTCCGCCCAGACGGTTCATCGCATTCTCCTGCAAGCTGCTCTTGGCAAGCCGGTGCGGCTCGTTAGACAAGGGTTTGGAAGACTTGCCCTCGAATTGAAACCGGAGAATTGCCGATGTCGTTTCGTCCTGTCCTGATCGCCGCCTCGCTGCTCGCCCTTTCCGCCTGCGGCAATCCCGATACCCCAGCTGGCCGCGCTGCCGATCAGCGGCATGAGGATTTCGAAGCGATGGGCGATGCGATGAAGACCGTGGGCGACGAGCTCAAGGCTGCCACGCCAGACCTGGCCAAGGTCAAGGCTGCCGCCGCAACGATCAATGGTTTCGCGCCCAAGCTGCCGGGCTGGTTCCCGGCGGGTAGTGGCCCGCAGGACGGGATCAAGACCGACGCGCTCGCAGCGGTCTGGACGAAGCCCGAAGAGTTCGCCGCTGCCGCTGCCAAGTTCAAGGACGAAGCCGCTCGGTTTGCCGCGGTGGCCGAAGCAGGTGACAAGGCCGCGATCGGGGCCGGGGCGCAGGCGCTGGGCGGCACCTGCAAGGGCTGCCACGACAAGTTCAAGGCCGAGGATTGAGGCCTAGCCCGCCCGGCTCGCTTCGCTCAGATAATCCCGGCAGCCTTCCCGGCGCGCTCGAACATCCCGAGGATGGTCTGGACCTGCTCCGCGGTATGCTCGGCGCAGAGCGAGCAGCGCAGCAGCGTCATGTTGGCTGGCGTTGCCGGCGGGCGGGCGAGGTTGACGTAGAGCCCTTCCTTCAGCAGCGCCTCCCACATCGCCGCCCCTTGCGCCAGATCGGGCATGATCACCGCGATGATCGCCGATTGCGGCTCATCCGTGCCCAGCTGAAAGCCCAGATCGCGCAGGCCCTGGTGGAGCACCTTGGAGTTCTCCCACAAGTGCGCGCGCTTATTGGAGCCGTGCATCAGCTTGCGGATCGAGGTGGTCGCGGTGGCGACTACGCTCGGCGGCAATGAAGCGGTGAACACATAGGGCCGGCAGACCAGCCGCATGATCTCGAACTTCGGGTGGTTCGAAACGCAGAAGCCCCCAACCGTGCCGACTGACTTGGAAAAGGTGCCGATCACGAAGTCGACATCGTCAAGGCAGCCTTGCGCCTCGGCCACGCCGCGGCCGTGTTCGCCGATGAAGCCCATCGAGTGCGCCTCGTCGACCAGCACCATCGCCCCGTGCTTTTTGGCGACTGCGATCATTTCTTTGAGCGGCGCGATATCGCCCAGCATCGAATAGACGCCCTCTAGGATTACCAGCTTGCCCGCGCCTTCGGGAATGCGGCCCAGCCGCTTGTCCATCGCTTCAATATCGTTGTGCTTGAACGGCACCACCTCGGCATCGCCCAGCTTGCAGCCATCCCAGATCGAAGCGTGGCTATCGATATCGAGCACGATGTAATCGCCCTTGCCGGCGATTGTGGAGATGATCCCCAGGTTGGCCTGATAGCCGGTGGAAAAGACCATCGCGTGGTCCATCGCGTAGAATTCCTTGAGCGCCTGCTCGACCGCCTTGTGGCCCGAATAGGTGCCATTGAGCACGCGGGAGCCGGTGGTCCCCGCGCCGTAATCGTCCAGCGCCTGCTTGCCCGCTTCGATCACATCGGGATCGAAAGTCATCCCCATGTAGTTATAGGTGCCCAGCAGAATCGTCTCGCGCCCGTTGCACTGCGCCACGGTGGGGCTGAGCACGCGCTCCATCACCAGGTTGAACGGATCCTCCTGC
This sequence comes from uncultured Novosphingobium sp., assembly GCA_964628635.1. GTDB lineage: Bacteria > Pseudomonadota > Alphaproteobacteria > Sphingomonadales > Sphingomonadaceae > Novosphingobium. The sequence goes on from CAZVMC010000045.1 coordinate 4,852, forward strand.
CCACTCGCGAGCAGCTGGGTGCGCATTTCGATCAGCGGATCGAACTTGGAGAAGAGGTCGGTCATGCGTTTTCCTGATTGTCTGGGCGCGATAGCCCAACCCGGGCGGTCACCCCTGCAACTTCACCACGGCGTCGACCAGCTGGCCGTAATTCTCGATCTCGGCCTGCTGGTTCATGCTGATGATGATGTCGAACTCGTCCTCGATCGCGGCGACGAAATCCATCACCGTCAGGCTGTCAAACTCCAGATCGCCCGCGAAAGTGGTGGCATCGGTGATGTTCACACCCTTCTTGTTGAACGGCGCAATCAGCGCGCGGATTTGCTGGTCGGTTGCGGCGCGATCCATGATTTCGGTTACTCCGGAAAAGGTTGGGCGGCCCCTTGGCCGAGGAATGGGGCCGAAAAGCGGCGCGGGCGGCGATTTGTCAAGCCTTGCGCAGCGTTCCAGTCCTTGACCAAGCACCTTGGCCAAGGCATGCTCGCCGCATGACAATCCACGTCAACATCGGTGAGGCAAAGACCCGGCTGTCCGAATTGCTGGCGGCTGCGCTCCGCGGCGAGGAAGTCGTACTGCAGAAAGCCGGGGTTCCCGTGGCGACGCTGGTGCCCAAGCCCGAAGCGTTGAAGATCGAGCGCGAAGCCATCGCGGCCAAACGCCGGGCCAATCTCGGTTTCGCTCGCGAGAAGTACAAGCATTTTCCGCCCGAGGCTTTCGATGTGCCGCCATCGATGACTGAGGAGGAAATCGACGAACGTTATGAGCGGAAATTCGGTGCGCCTCCTGCTTGATACGCAGATTCTGGTCTGGATGGTCAATCTGGACCGCCGGTTCAGGTCCGAATGGTTCGACGCGATGTTCGATCCAGGAGCAGAATTGTTTGTCAGCGTGGTCGTTGCGTTCGAATATGTCGATTTGCAGCGGCGTGCACGGCTCCCAATTGATGAGCCGTTCGCCGAACTGGTCGAAAAATTCGAACTTGAGGTCGTCGATTTGCCTAGCGACTGCTGGCGACTTGCATCCGACTTGCCGCCGATCCACCGCGATCCGATCGACCGGATGCTGGTCGCGCATGCTATGAGCGCGAAAATGGCGCTGGTCTCCGCCGATGAGAATATCCGGCGCTATCCGGTTGAGTGCATTTAGGCTGTCGCCTTCTCCACCAGCCCTCGCACCGCTGCCATGAACGGCCCGATCGAGACCGGCTTGGCGAGATAGCCCTCAGCGCCAGCGTCCCGGATCCGCTCTTCGTCGCCTTTGCCGGCATAGGCGGTCACCGCCAACACCGGGATCTGGCGCAGCGCGAAGTCGGCTTTGGCCTGTTCGATCAGGTCGAGGCCCGAGACATTGGGCAGCTGGATATCCATGATGATCAGGTTGGGGACGAATTGCCGCGCGGCATCCAGCGCGAGCAGGCCGTCGGCACATGGTTCGACCGCGTAGCCCTGGCTCTTCAGCACGTCGCAGAACAGCTTGCGGTTGAGGTCGTTGTCCTCGACAACCAGAATGCGCTTTGCCATGGATAAGCGCCCTAGCTTTTGCACCCGAGGCTGACAATTCTCCGCGAGCCATCTTCCCCGGTTGACCCGCAAGCTGTCGCGCTTTCCGCCCTTGGTTGGGTGCTGGGTGATGAGAGCCGTGCCGGGCGGTTCCTTGCCCTCACCGGGCTTACCCCAGAAGAACTGCGCGCAGGGCTGGGCGATCCCGCGCTGCTGGGTGCCGTGCTCGCGTTTCTGGAAAGCCACGAACCCGATCTGGTTGCCGCTGCCGATGCCCTAGGGGTTGCACCGCAGGACCTGATTGCGGCAGGGCGGGCGCTGACATGACAAGACCCCTGATCATCTCCGATTGCGACGAAGTGCTGCTGCACATGGTCGTCCCCTTCGCCGAATGGCTCGACGAGACGCAAGGGGTGACCTTTTCGATGGTCGGCAACGATTTTGCGCAAGCGGTGCGCTGGAAGGACACCGGCGAGCTGGTCGAAGGGCCGATGATCTGGAAGTTCCTGCAAGGCTTTTTCGACAACGAGATGCACCGCCAGACCCCGATTTCCGGTGCGGTTCACGCGATCAACACGTTGGCCGAGCATGCGGATGTGGTGATCCTGACCAACCTGACTGATCAGCACAACGCCGCCCGCGCGCAGCAGTTGGCGGACCATGGCATCCACGCCCGGGTATTCACCAATCAGGGTCCAAAGGGCCCGGCGCTTCAGGCGATCCTGGAAGAATACCAGCCAAGCCACGCGGTGTTCATCGATGATCTGCCGCAGCATCACGGATCGGTGAAAGAGATCGCGCCGCAGATTGACCGGCTGCACCTCTGCGGCGAGCCAAGCCTGGCCCCGCATATCGCCTGCGCCTTCGAGGCAGGCCACGCCCACGCCCGGATCGACACTTGGGAGCATGCCCTGCCGTGGCTGCTCGAACGGATTGGAGTACCTGCATGACCGACGCAGAAGTAGACGCGAAGCTGGCCGAACTCGGCCTCACCTTGCCGCAAGCCGCAGCCCCGGTGGCGGCCTATGTGCCGGTGGTCGAGGCCGGGGGTATGGCCTTCGTTTCTGGGCAGGTTTCGTTTGTCGATGGCACGCTGGTGAAAGGTCGGCTGGGCGAAGACCTGTCGGTTGAGGACGGGATCCGCGCCGCGCAGGGCTGCGGGCTGATGATCCTGGCGCAACTCAAGGCTGCGCTTGGTTCGTTCGAGCGGGTCGAGAGGATCGTCAAACTGGGCGGCTTCGTCAATTGCACCGGTGATTTCACCGATCAGCCCAAGGTGGTCAACGGCGCGAGCGAACTGATGGTTGCGGTGTTCGGCGAAGCGGGCAAGCATTCCCGCGCCGCTGTTGGCGTGCCCGCGCTGCCGCTGGGCTGCGCGGTTGAAGTAGACGCGATCGTCGCTCTGCGCTCATGATCCTTCGCACGCTCGATAAATGGCGGGCGGGAACGCCCAAGCCCGAAAAGGTAGGCTGGCTTGGCGCGCAAGGCTATGCCCACCGCGGGCTGCACGGGGCAGGGCGGCCGGAGAATTCCTTGGCTGCGGCCCGCGCGGCGATCGAAAAGCAGCTGGGGATCGAATGCGACGTGCAGCGTTCGAGCGACGGGGTCGCGATGGTTTTCCACGATTTCGAGCTGGACCGGCTGACCGGGGAGCAAGGCCCGATCAACGATCGTAGCGCGGCTGAGCTGGGGCAGATCAAGCTGACCGGTGGCGATGAAGGCGTGCCCAGCTTGCGTGACCTGCTCGAAACAGTCGGCGCTCAGGTGCCGCTGCTGATCGAGATCAAGACCAAGGGTGAGCGGCGCTACGCCGCGCTGTGCCTGGCAGTGCGTCGCGTGCTGGAGGGGTACCCCGGGCACCATGCGGTGATGAGCTTCGATCCGCGCGTGGTCCGCTGGTTTGCGGATCACTCGCCGCTGACGGTCCGGGGGCTGGTCGTGACGGAAGAAAAGGCCAAGGCGCTCGGCGGGCGGATCAAGCGGCGGTTGGCGCTGTGGCATGCCAAGCCGGACTTTCTGGCCTACGACGTGCGCGACTTGCCGAGCCGCTTTGCCGCTGCCCAGCGCAAGCGCGGCCTGCCGCTGTTGACCTGGACGGTCCGCTCCCCCGAGCACCGCGAAAGGGCCGACAAGTACACCGATGCGCCCATCGCGGAGGGTGCCGGTATCCTGTGATTTCAACTCCGTGATCGAAGCGTGCATTGCATCGGACGTGGGTAGCTTGCCTGCTGCCGAATGGAACGCGCTGACCGGCGGCAATCCCTTCGTCAGCCATGAATTCCTGAGCGCGATGGAAGATTCGGGCTCAGTCGGTGAGGGGACCGGCTGGTCACCTGCGCCAATTGTCATCACCGGTAACGATGGCCGCATTGCCGCTGCGCTACCCGCTTACCTAAAGGCACACAGTCGGGGCGAATATGTGTTCGACCATGCCTGGGCCGATGCCTGGCACCGGGCGGGCGGTTCATACTATCCCAAGTTCCAGATCGCCGCGCCGTTCACCCCTGCCACCGGGCCGAGGTTGTTGCTGCGCGATGAAGCGCTGGCGGTACCGCTGCTCCGCGCGGCCGAGCAGCTCTGCGCAGCCAACGGGCTATCCTCGGCTCACGCGACCTTCATCGCACCCGAACAGTTGCCGCTGTTTGAAGCGGCCGACTGGATGCTGCGCAGCGACATCCAGTTCCACTGGACCAATCGGGGCTATGCCAGCTTCGATGATTTTCTGGCCACGCTCTCCTCCCGCAAGCGCAAGGATATCCGCAAGGAACGCGCTGCAGCGCAGGATGGTGTGACGATCCGGGTGCTGCAGGGCGCAGAAATCGGCGAGGCGCAGTGGGATGCCTTCTGGCATTTCTATCAGGACACTGGCAGCCGCAAATGGGGCCGACCCTATCTGACCCGCGCGGCCTTCACTTTGCTGGGCGAGCGGATGGGCGAGCGGATCGTGCTGATTCTGGCCGAGATTGACGGCAATCCGGTGGCTGGGGCGCTCAACTTTGTCGGCCCGGACGCGCTTTACGGGCGGTACTGGGGGGCGGTGCTCGAAAAGCCGTTCCTGCACTTTGAGCTGTGCTATTACCAAGCGATCGATGTTGCGATCCGGCTCGGCCTCGCGCGGGTCGAAGCCGGGGCGCAAGGAGCGCATAAATTGGCGCGCGGTTATGAGCCGGTCCAGACCTGGTCCGCGCATTGGATCGCCCATGAAGGCTTCCGCGCCGCAGTTGCGGACTTCCTGGAACGGGAACGGCTGGGCGTCGCGGCAGACCAGCTGTTTCTGGCCGAACGGACGCCCTTCAAAAAGAGTTAGGCGGCTCGCCGGGCTGAGGCCGCGATCCATTCGCGGGCGCGGCGCTGGGCTTCGGCCACTTCCCGGGCGGTCATTTCTTCCGAAATGTCAGCGCGGCACAAAGCGGCTTCGGCATGGTTGTGGACAGCAGCAAGGTTGAACCACTTATGTGCCTCAATCAGGTCGCACTCCACGCCGTGGCTGCCGGTCGAATAGGCGACACCGAGATCGTAATAGGCGGTGATATCGCCTTGTGCGGCGGCGGCCAGGCAACTGGCGACCAGCAGGTCTTCAGTCTGGACATTCACCGGCGCGGCGGCGGAAAAGTCTGAAGCGTGATTCCAGGCAATGCTCATGTTCGTAGCCCCAACTTCGACAAGCCCCTGTGCCTGCCACGAGCAATGGTTTTCCCGATCATGGTCAACAAAAGGTTAACGCGCGGCCGGGTTTCTCACGAAACCGCAGAAATCCTTGCCTCCTCGCTGCGCGACTCGCTTGTTGACGAGCGCGCGATTGGTCCTTGTGCGGGAAATTGCGGATGCCTATAGGCGCGCTCAAACCGGCTAGGGATGGCTACCGGCAAAAGCCGGGGCCGCAGGGATCACGCCCGGTCCTTTCGGTGTGGAGAGCTTGATGACTACGGTTCTGGGTGATGAGATTGACGTATTGGCCAAGGCCAAACGCGCGCTGGGCAGCGACTATGTGCCAAACGAAGACGAAGTCTACATGTCGCCGCCGCAGCTGGACTATTATCGGCGACTGCTGGGCGAATGGAAGAAGTCGATCCTTTCGGCAGCAGCGGATACGCTCAACAGCCTGCAAGAAGGTCCGATCCGCGAGCCAGACCTTAACGACCGCGCCTCAAGCGAAACCGATTGGGGAATCGAACTGCGCACCCGCGATCGCCAGCGCAAACTGATCGCCAAGATCGATGCTGCGCTGCGCCGAATCGAGGAAGGCGAATACGGGTATTGCGAGGTTACCGGCGAACCGATCGGCCTTGGGCGGCTTTCTGCGCGTCCCATTGCAACGATGACCGTCGAAGCCCAGCAAGCCCATGAACGGCGCGAGAAAATCTCGCGCGACGATTGAACTGCCGAGGCGGGCGTTAACCGCATCTTTGCCAATGCCGTTTATCACCCGGCGAGGGTCTGGATGGCATAAAGGTCATAGACGGCGAACAGGCCGATATGACTTGCAGGAGCGAAAGACGTCCCATGGGCGAGAGTGATCACCGTCAGATTACCCGCGACAGCCTGTTTGTGATGGCAGAACTGCGCCTTGACGGGGTCGAGGGTGAGCACAAAGTGCGTGTGCGCAATCTTTCGGCTGGCGGACTGATGGTCGAAGGGCAGCCTGCGGCGGTGCGCGGCCAGCTCGCCTGGGTCAATGTGCGCAATATCGGCTGGGTTGAAGGCTCAATCGCCTGGGTAGAAGGCGCACGCTGCGGCGTCGCCTTTCGCGAGGAAATCGATCCCAAGGTTGCGCGCGCGCCGGTTACAACCGGCGAAGGAACGCCGCGTTACACCCGCCCTCCATTGCTGGCGCCGGAAGGCACCGGTGCGCTTCGCAAAATCTGATCGGACTTTCGCAACCGCTTCGCGCTTGAGCCGGAGACAGCTTATCCCCTAGACAGTGCGGCAATGTTGCCGCGCGCCGCCCCTATTGTGCTTGCCCTGGCTCTGGCCGGGTGCTCGTCCGGGCAGGGTGACACTCTGGCAGTGGTGGCTATCGGCGATCCGGCTGGCCTGTTTCAAAACGGTCCGCGCCTTACTCCGCCCGCGCAATTGCTGCGCGCCGCGACGACCGAGGGGTTGGTGGGATTCGATGCCCAAGGCCGGGTCGGCCCAGCGCTGGCTGACCGCTGGATCGTCACCGACGGAGGCCTCAGCTATATCTTCCGGTTGCGCGACGGCACCTGGCCCGATGGCACAGTCATCACTGCCGATGCCGCTCGCACGGCGCTGCAACAGGCGATCAATGGGGTCAAGGGAACCGCGCTCGCGCTCGATCTGGACAGCATTCGCGAGGTGCGTACTATGGCCGGGCGGGTGATTGAGCTGCGGCTCGTCAAACCGATGCCAGACCTGCTGCAACTGTTGGCCCAACCCGAACTTGGCCTGTCTTGGCGGGGGCGCGGCAATGGCCCGATGCAGCTAAAGCGCAAGGACGGCGCTGCGATCCTGACACCGATTGCGCCCGAGAAGCGCGGCTTGCCTAGTGTTGAGGACTGGAACGCGCACACCCGCCCGATCGAGCTGCGGGTGATGTCGGCCAAAGCGGCGATCGATCGCTTTGGCAAAGGGGATGCCGATGCGGTGCTGGGCGGACGGCTTGAGGACTTGCCCGGAGTTGACGCCGCCGGAATCTCCCGCGGGGCGCTTCGGGCGGACCCGGTTACCGGCCTGTTCGGCCTGGCGGTGCTCCACGCCGATGGTTTCTTCGCCAAGCCCGAGCACCGTGAAGTGCTGGCCATGGCGATCGACCGAGACGGACTGGCCGAGCTGTTCGCGCTGGATGGCTGGACTGTCACCAGCCGGATTGTCGCGCCGGGGCTCGAAGAGGATAGCGGGGCTGTCGGCGAGCGCTGGGTTGGCGAAACGCTCGAAGCGCGCCGTGCGCGTGCTGCAGCGCGGGTCAGCGCCTGGCGCGGCGCGGGCAATGCGGCACCCGAATTGCGTCTGGCCTTGCCCGGCGGAATGGGTGCGGAATTGCTGTTCAGCCGGCTCTCGGCGGATTTCAAGGCGGTTGGCATCGGGCTTCGCCGGGTCGGTCTTAATGCCCCCGCCGATTTGCGCTTGCTCGATATGGTAGCCCGCTATCCGCGGCCCGATTGGTTCCTCAACCAGCTGAGCTGCACCAATGCCCGGGGGCTTTGCGATTCCGCAGCCGACCGGATGGCGGCCCGGGCCAGGACCGAGCTGGACCCAGCTCAAAGGTTGGCGCTGCAGGCTGACGCTGAGACCCAGCTGACCAAGACCAACAGCTTCATCCCGATCGGTGCGCCGGTGCGCTGGTCGCTGATCGGCGGGCGGGTGACCGGCTTCGCTCCGAACCGCTGGAACATCCATCCCTTGTTCGCGCTGGCAATGATCCCCAAATAGCGTGGCGCGGTCAGTTGGGGCCGTGTCAGACAGGGTTCGTACATGGCCAATCAGGATGCCCTTCGCCGCATGGCTGCCGACTTGCCGACTGGCACCGATCCGCATTCGATCCGCCGCAGGGTTGAGGCGCTGGAGAAGCTGCTGGAGCGTAGCTTTGTGATCCCCGGCATCAATCGCCCGGTCGGGCTCGACGCGATTGCCGGGCTGATACCGGTGGCGGGCGATCTGCTCACCGCCGCGATGGGTGCTTACCTCGTCTGGGAAGCACGCAACCTGGGCCTGCCCAAGTGGCAGCTATGGCGCATGGCGGGCAATGTCGGGATCGACAGTCTGCTCGGCGCGGTGCCGGTCGCAGGCGACCTGTTCGACTTCCTCTACCGTTCGAACACCAAGAACCTGAAGATCATCCGCAAGCACCTCGACAAGCACCATCCGGCTACACGGGTGCTAGAGGGATAAGTGTCAGCGGATCAGCGCAATTACCACCTTCTGATTCGTTTAACCCACTTACTTCAGATGCTTCTCGTTATAGAGACGGACGACGATTTGTTCGACGTTCTCGACCATCGCTAACATCTTCACCAATGCGCTGCACATAGCCGTTGCTCCGATACATGCAAAGAAAGGAGCCCATCCTTGAGAATCGACTTCGGATAGCATTGCAAGTGTCCCGAGGACTCCGGCAAAGGTCAGTAATTCAAGAACTGTTTTCGTCATGTCAGACTCCGAAATCGGTAAATCTCTTTCTGCCTACACCTTTGCCTGATCCCTGATCGGCAATTGCCGCACCCGCTTGCCGGTCGCCGCGAACAGGGCGTTGGCCAGCGCCGGGGCAGCCGGGGGCAGGCCCGGTTCGCCAAGCCCGCCCATCGCTCCGCCGTCGACAAACTGGATCGCAATCTCCGGTGTCTCCGCCAGGCTGAGCAGCCGATAGTCGCCAAAGCTGGTCTGGACGACCGCGCCCTTGTCGATGGTTATCTCCTCGTGGATTGCCGAGGAAAGCCCCATCACGATCCCGCCCATCACTTGCGCCTCGGCGTTCTTGGGGTTGACCACCATGCCGCAGTCGACCGCTGCCCAGACCTTTTCAACCTTGGGAAAGCCATCCTCACGCAGGCTCGCTTGAACCACTTGCGCAGCGACCGTTCCGAAGCTTTGGACCACGGCCACCCCGCGCCCGGTGCCTTTCGGCAAGGGCGTGCCCCAGCCCGAGGTCTTGGCCACAGCATCAAGCACCGCAATCGCGCGGTGACCCGGCTTCAGGTGGCGCTTGCGGAATTCGATCGGATCGGCACCGGCGGCCAAGGCAAGCTCATCCATAAAGCTTTCGTGGAAGAACCCGTGCTGCGAAGCTTCGACCGAGCGCCATGAACCGATCGGCACATGGCTCTCGTATTCGGCGTGCTCGAGCTCGGCCCCGGCAATGTCATAAAGCAGCGGCATCCCGGCTTCGAAGCCTAGTTGCTCGCTGAAGCCGGAGTGCCACCTGGCGATCTTGCCATCGCTGCCCAGCGCTGCCTTCATCGCGGTGACCGTTTGCGGGCGATAGGTCCCGTGGGCCACTTCCTCCTCGCGCGGCCAGATCAGCTTGACCGGATAGGGGCTTTCCATCGCCAGCTTGACCACCTGCGGGATGACCGTGAGATTGCCCGGCAGCTTTCGCCCGAACCCGCCGCCCAGCAGCATCGGATGGAAGGTAACGGCATCTGGACTAAGGCCCGAGGCCTCGACCGCCGCCAGTTTGCTCGCCAATGGATCCTGCAGCCCGCCCCAGACATCCAGCTTGCCGTCCTTGAACTGCGCGGTCAGCGCGAAGGGCTCCATCATCGCGTGATGGAGGTAGGGTGCACGGTAGTTCGCTTCGACCAGCTTGCCGCCGCCCGCGTCGAAGCCTTTGACCTGCTCTGCTGCCGCCGCTTCCTGTTCGGCGAACATCCCGGCAGTATTCACCCCGCCTTTGCCGCCGTCGCTGAACTTGGGTTCAAGCGCGCGCAGGCCCTTGAGCGCGGGCCAGTAACCGCTGGCCACGACCATTACCGCGTCGTCCAGCAGTACCACCTTCTCCACGCCTGGCACTGCCTTGGCCGGGGCCGGATCGACGCTCTCCAGCTTGGCACCTGGCACCGGCGCGGCCATTACCGTGGCGACCCGCATGTTTGGCAGCGCGAAGTCGATCCCGTATTGCGCAGTGCCATCAACCTTGCCGGGCACATCGATTCGGGGGACCGGCTGGCCAATCAGCGTGAACGCGGCCTTGTCCTTCAATTTCGGCTCATCGTTCAGCGAACGACCGGCTGCGCCCTTGGCCAGCTCCCCATACCGCAAGCTGCGGCCCGACTTGGCGTGGGTCACGACCGATTTGGCGGCGGTCAGTTCGCTCGCCGGGACGCCCAGCTTGGCCGCCGCTTCCTCGATCAGCGCCGCCCGCGCCGCCGCGCTCAGCTGGCGGATGCCGTGCTGGCCGGTGAAACGCACTGCGCTCGATCCGCCGGTGATCTGGTTGACCATGTTGCGCGCCACCAGCGAGAACAGCGAGTCAGTCATCAACCCCGCGGCACCGGGGGCGATTTCACCGAGGAAACCCTTGGCCAGCCAGGTATTGGCAAAGGCGCTCTCGGCGGGGGCAGCTTCGACCCGCACCTTCGCCCAATCGGCATCAAGCTCGTCCGCAGCCATCTGCGCCAGCGCGGTGGTGGTGCCAGTGCCAAGATCGACGTGCGGGGTGTAGAGCGTCACCGCATCGTCCTCGCCGATCTTGAGCCAGGCCGCAAAGGCGACGCCCTTGTCGGTCGCGGTCAGCCTGGCGGCATCGCGGTGCATCGCGTGGTCGGCATATTGCAGCGCGAAGATCCCGCCGCCGATCACTGCCGCGCCGCCAATCAGGAAGGCCCTGCGCTTCATCCCCATCACACGGCCTCCTTTGCAGCGGCGGCCTGGCCCGTTGCTGCGAGGATCGCCTCACGGATCCGCGGATAAGTGCCGCAACGGCACAGGTTGGTCATCGCCGCATCGACCTGATCCGCACTGGGCCGCCCGGTCTGTTCGATTAGCGCCACAGCCGCCATGATCTGGCCCGACTGGCAATAGCCGCACTGCGGCACCTGCGCGTCGATCCAGGCCTGCTGGACCCGGTGGAGCGTGCCGTCCGCGCCTTTCAGCCCCTCAATCGTCTTGACCGACTTCCCCGCCGCCTCGCTCAGCGGCACCGAGCACGAACGGGTGATCGCGCCATCCAGATGCACTGAGCAGGCCCCGCAAGCCGCGATCCCGCAGCCGAACTTGGTGCCGGTCAGCCCCAGCTCCTCACGCAGCACCCACAGGAGGGGAGTGTCGGGCTCAGCCTCGACTGAAACCGGCTTGCCGTTGACCGTCAGCGCTATGGCCATCGTGGTTCTCCCGTTGCGATTTGCAATCGTTTTAGCGTTGTGGGTGGCGAGGGCAAGGTGTGAGAAGCCCAGATTGCGCTCAACTCGGGTTCATACAGAGGACACGGAGGACCACGGAGACACGGAGACACGGAGGCGCCACGCAGTGCCGCAGGCACTTCACTGTTTTCCAGCCGTGCGGAGAACGCGGGGTCGGAACTGAGGAGCGGCTCCGCCGTCAGCACTCCTACTCCGTGTCTCCGTGGCCCTCCGTGTTCTCTGTGTGAAACCTTTGGGAAGACCAAACGGGTGGCACTGGCGCACCCAGACGGCAAGGCCTTCACGATGTCGCACCAAGCGACTCGCCGGGAATCCGCCATTTACGAGAAATTAACCTTTCCTCTTCATAGCTCATATGGTTAATGGCGGGCAGTGACCTCCAATCGGGTGTCATCGCACGGGAAACGGGACAAAACGGGGGACTACCCATGCGCGTACTGCTGATCGAAGACGAGCCGACTACCGCTCGGGCTATCGAATTGATGCTGACCACTGAAGGCTTCAACGTCTATTCGACCGATCTGGGCGAAGAGGGCTTGGACCTCGGCAAGCTCTACGATTACGATATTATTCTGCTCGACCTGAACCTGCCCGACATGCACGGGTATGACGTGCTCAAGAAGCTGCGCGTCGCCAAGGTGCAGACCCCGGTGCTGATCCTTTCGGGCATTTCGGAAATGGATTCGAAGGTCCGCAGCTTCGGCTTCGGGGCTGACGACTACGTCACCAAGCCGTTCCACCGCGACGAACTTGTCGCCCGGATTCACGCCGTGGTGCGCCGCTCGAAGGGTCACTCGCAATCGGTGATCCGCACCGGCAAGCTGGCGGTCAACCTCGATGCCAAGACGGTCGAAGTCGACGGTGCCCGCGTCCACCTGACCGGCAAGGAATATGCGATGCTCGAGCTGCTCTCGCTGCGCAAGGGCACCACGCTGACCAAGGAAATGTTCCTCAACCACCTCTACG
>CAZVMC010000046.1:0-7500 GCA_964628635.1 uncultured Novosphingobium sp.
CCGGTCACGACGGCTCGATGTGTACGCTCCACGCCAACAGCCCGCGCGAGTGCCTGGGCCGTATGGAAAACATGATCCTCATGGGCGACATCAAGATCCCTAAGGAAGCGATTTCGCGCCAGATTGCCGAATCGGTCGACATGATCGTGCAGGTCAAGCGCCTGCGCGACGGCTCGCGTCGTACCACCAACATCACCGAAGTGATCGGGATGGAAGGCGATGTGATCGTCACCCAAGAACTGTTCAAGTTCGAGTATCTCGATGAGAGCGAAGACGGCAAGATCATCGGCGAATATCGCTCGACAGGTCTGCGCCCCTATACGCTTGAGAAGGCCCGGCAGTTCGGCTTCGATCAGGCCTATCTCGAGGCCTGCTTGTAAACCAAAGCCATTTGTTGCTTTTGTTCTGACGCACCCATAGTCTGCGGCTACCCATCAGCCGGAGACTTGCCTGTGCGCGCTTTAGCCCTCTTAGTTTTCCCCTGCGCGGCCGGAATGGCGCTGGTGCTGCCTTCTTCTAGCGAGGCACAGGTGGCGCGCGAATGCCGCGATGTGCCGATGACGATCGACGGACAGACCCAGACCCAGCGGATGTGCCGCGAAGGCGCCGGACCTTGGCGCCCGGCGACGGCGGAAACGGGGAGCGCGGAAATCCTGACCAGCGGAGTGATGCCCGCCAACTTCAGAGGACGCGCGACCTATCGCGGGCCATATCGTGCTGACGTTTCCGAACCACCACGGCGGCGTGAACGCGGGCTTGCCGGTCTCTTGCAAGCCGATACCAAACGCCAGATCGAAGGAGTCTACACAGCTTCCCTCGTTTTCGAGCCCAACAACATTGTTACCGGCAATGTCAGCTCAACCGGCGAATTGGGCCCTGCGACAGTAGCCGGATCGCGCGAAGGCAACCGCTGCCGACTGACCGCTTCGCCCGGCGGCGCGACTTTCGAGGGCATCTGTTCGCCGACCCAGTTCAAAGGCATTTGGACCAGCTCGCCTGCCGAAAAACGCTACAAATTTGTTATAACGCTGGACCTGGCGGCGAGCGAGTTCGTCGATGCAGTTGAGCAGGAGCGCGAAGCGCAAAGGCAGGCACAAGCCGCAGCCGCAGCGGCAGCGGAGCAGGCGAAGAAAGGGGAGGCGGCGCGAGCACAGATGATTTCGCGCGCCCAGGCCGGCGACATCGCGGCGATGGAAAACGTCGGAGAAGGTTATCGCACGGGTAAAACCATTTTGGGCGCCACGTATCCAGTCGACTATGCGAAGGCTCATTATTGGCTTGGGCGAGCCGCACAACTTGGCTCGGTGTACGCCAATGGTAAACTGGCATTGATGCATGGTGAAGGTTTGGGCGTTCCCGCGAGCCAAGCACAGGAATTCAAATATCTGCTGGCTTGCGCATCTGGTCGGCCTCGTGGCTCTTCAGATAGTGAATATCAAATACCTTGTATGGGGATGGTCGCAGCGCGTTACTATAATGGTCTCGGAACAGTACGAAACGAGGCTGAAGCAGTGCGCTGGTTCAGAGCTTGCGCGCGCGCTGGTGATGATTACTGCATAAGATGGCTCAACGAGCGCGGCGTATCCAACTAACTCTGCCTCACAGCCACTCCCTAACCCCCAACGCCAGCAGCACCAGCGCGACAAAGGCCGCTCCGAAGAATACACCTGTCCAAGGAACCCACCCCACGGCGTCCAGGTCCTTACGCCGCGTCCGCTGCCAGTCGCGCCACGTCGCCAGCGCGGCGAGCACAGCCGCACCAGTCCCGATCCAAGTCAAGGGGTGATCGCCATAGTCGAGCAGCAGTTGGTTCATCGGCGCGGCCCTTGCCCTGCCTTTGTGCTGAGGTAAAGCCATCAGGTGACCCCGCCGCACCGCCCACTGTTTGCCATCGCCTTGCGGCTTGGCTCGGCTCTGGCCTTTTCGGTGATGTTCCTGCTGGTCAAGCTGGTGGTGCAAAGCGGCGTCAAGGTGCCCGAGGTGCTGTTCTGGCGACAGGCGCTGACCGCGCCCGTACTTTTCGGCTGGCTCGCTGCGCAAGGTCAGCTCCACCGCCTGAGCACCCAACGGATCGGAGCTCACGCGCTACGCGCCGGAGTCGGGATGACCAATCTGGCAATCGTCTTCACCGCCACGGCGCTGCTACCGCTGGCCGAAGTGACCACGCTGGGCTTCGCCACTCCACTATTTGCGGTGGTAATTGCCGCCGCCGTGCTGGGCGAACGGATCGGACGCTGGCGCTGGGGCGCAGTGCTGCTCGGCTTTGTGGGCGTGCTGGTGATCGCGCAGCCCGGAGGGCATGCGATCGACCCGCTCGGCGCGACGCTGGCGCTGGTGGGTGCTTTGCTGGTAGCGGTGATCAACTTTCAGATCCGCGACCTGGGCCGCACTGAGGAGCCTATCCGCGTCGTCTTCTGGTTTGGATTGTTCGGCATGCTGGCAACCGCGCTGGTGCTCCCGTGGTACGCCAGCGCGCATGGCCGCTACCAGTGGCTGCTGCTCGGTGGAATTGGGGTTTCGGGGTTGATCGGGCAGATGGGCCTGACCGGATCGCTGCGCTTCGCCCCGGTTTCGACCGTTATCGTGATGGACTATTCGACGCTGATCTGGGCCACAGGGTTTGGCTGGCTGGTCTGGAATCACTTGCCCGGCCTTGCGACCTGGCTGGGCGCGCCGCTGATTGTTGGCGCGGGGCTGCTAATTGTCTGGCGCGAGCGCCGTCGCAGCGCGACGAGCGCCGCGATAAACGCGGTGGATTGAGCGCCGAGACAGCCACGTTCAGCTTTGAACCGGATCGTCGCAGGCTAGGATGCGTCAGCAAAGGAGATCACCATGTTGCGCAAAGTAATCATCATAGCTGCCGCCGCCAGTTTCACGCTGACTGCAACCGCCTGCAACACCGTAAAGGGGCTTGGCCGCGACATAGAGTCAGTCGGCGAAGCTGGGAGCCGCGTCATCAAGTAGCCGCTCGTCGGGCGATCTTGCGGCTCGGTCGAGTTCGGTTGGCGGCGAAATGACTGTTGACTAAGGCAATCATGTAACGGGAGGTTCCGGTCATGTCGCGTTCGTTCAGTAGCCTCGCCATTTTCGCCGCCCTGGCCCTCTCCGCGCCGGTCGCGGCACAGCAGATCGTGGTAACCGGCCGCTCGCTCAAGGATACCGAAGCCGCACTGAAGGCCTGCCTCGAGCGGAAGTGTCCGCCGGAAGAGGACATTGCCGCAAGCCTCGCACACGCCGAAAATCTGTTCGCCAACGGAGATTATGACGCGAGCAGCCAAACATTGAGTTCGGCGCTGGGGCGCAACAAGCGCTACAGCGAGCAGTTTCCCGTTCCGATCTCTGATCTCTACCGCGCTAATGGCAGGATTTCCGAGCACCAGGGTGAGGCCCGCGAGTATCAATTCTCGGTTCTTGCGATGCGCGACGTGCTGAAGAAGGGTGTCGGTCCTGACGACTTCCGCACTCTGGTAGCGCAAATCGAGGTCGGCGACAGCCGCGCCAAACTAGGGTTCCCTGATGAGGCGCGGAGGATCTATGCCGATGTCGAAGAACGTGCGCTGAAGCTAGGACAGAATCGGGTCGCAACCTACGCCAGACTACGCCAGGCGCTTATTTTCAGGATGCAGTTCTCGGCCCAGCCGACCAATTTGCGCGCACGCGATGAAGCATTGAAAATACTTGACCTGATCACAGTAAATCCACTGCCGGGATCGGGAGAATTTGTGCTGGCTGCGGACATTATGCGCGGCAAGCTGCTGGGTACCGGAGAAGCTGGGGTCGCGGCGCTGGTCAAGCGGTTCGCGGAAGCAGGCGGAGCGAACCGCCCGGTATTGTTGTACAGCGAAGCGCTTGAGACGCCTGCGTCGCCGTTGGTGCGCAGCAGCGGCGGAATGGATACGAGCACTTCGTTGCGCCTCGCTGCGCCCGATTATCGGAACCAGTGGGCCGATGTCGGGTTCTGGATCGGGGCCGATGGCCATGTCAGCGAAGTGGAAGTCCTGCGATCATCGGGCTCGAAGGATTGGATCAAGCCAGTGCTCGGCAATATCAAGAAGCGCATCTACGCCCCGCTCAGAACCGAAGGAGATGCCGCGCCAGGGTTTTACATGATCGAGCGTTACACGCTGACCGCACGGTTTGAGGAAGACAACACCGGCACACGCATCCGTCGCCGCGAGCCGGTGCCGCGAATTGAACGGCTCGACATTACGCCTGAGAATTACGAAGCGCCGCCCGGGCCTGCGGCTAGCGCGGCTAGCCCCTCCCGCTAAGCCGCGCGCGGCGTTCGCGGAAGGCCAGCCAGCCAAGTAAGCCGATTGGCCCGGCATAGAAGGTCGCTAACAGGAACGGGGCCTGCGACAGTCGCGAGAAGCCTTTGTGATCGGCATCGCGCGCGATCCAGGTGCCGACGAACAGGTCAAAAGCCAAATAGTGCGTCCAGCCGAGAACGATCCCGCCCTCGGTCTGGAACAACGCCTGAATCCCCGCGATACTGTATTCGAAGGCCGCTGGTGCAGGCGCCCAGCCAGCGCGGACCGGATCAGCAAGCCCGCCCAACAGCGCAACGAACATTCCGAGGTAGCACAAGGACAGCAGCGCCACGCCAAGGTAGAGCACCGCGCTATGTGTCAGCGGTTTGCGCGGGGCTAATAGCAGCAGCAGCCAGCCGAGCACAGCGATCACATTGGTCAGCCAGAACAGCGTGCTCCACATTGGCCTAACTCCCTTCGCCATCGCCTTTCCACACCAGCACTGGCTTGCGCGCGGCCAGCGTCTCGTCAAGTCGCCGTCGCGGCGCAAAGTGCGGGGCGCTTTTCAGCTCGGCATCGGCGGCCTGAGCGCGCTCGGCCACGCGGCGCAGGCTGGCGACAAAGCGATCGAGCCCCGCCTTGCTCTCGGTTTCGGTCGGTTCGACCAGCATCGCGCCGTGGACGACCAGCGGAAAATAGACCGTCATCGGGTGGAAGCCCTCGTCGATCAGTCCTTTGGCAACGTCGAGCGTTGAAAAACCTTCGGGGAAGCCGTCGTCACTGAACAGCGCCTCGTGCATGCAGGGTCCTGCCGCGCCAAAGGGTGCATCGAGCACGTCTTCCAGACTGCGCAGCACGTAGTTGGCGTTGAGCACCGCATCCTCGGCGACCTGCCGCAAGCCGTCTGCGCCGTGGCTGAGGATGTAGGTCAGCGCGCGGGTGAACATGCCCATCTGGCCATGGAATGCTGCCATTCGGCCAAAGGCTTGGAGCGGCGCGCCAAAATGCTTGCGCTCGAACGCATCGGCATCACCTTCTTCGACCAGATGGACCACGCCATCGCTGGTTTTGGCGGTGTAGGGCAGCGGTGCAAACTGGCTCAACGCCTCGCTTAAGACCACCGGTCCCGAACCCGGACCGCCGCCGCCGTGCGGTGTCGAAAAGGTTTTGTGGAGGTTGATGTGCATGGCATCGATGCCAAGGTCGCCGGGGCGAACCTTGCCAACGATCGCGTTAAAGTTCGCCCCGTCGCAATAGACATAGCCCCCGGCGGCGTGGACCGCGTCGGAGATCGTTTTCATATCGCGCTCAAACAGGCCGCAGGTGTTGGGATTGGTAATCATCACCCCGGCCACGTCAGGCCCGAGCCGCGCGAGCAGCGCCTCAAGATCGACTCGGCCATCGGCGTTGGCGGGGATATTCTCGATCGCGAAACCGGCGAAAGCGGCGGTCGCAGGATTTGTACCGTGCGCGCTCTCGGGAACGAGCATGACGTTGCGGTCATCCCCGCGCGCCTGAAGCGCCGCCTTGATGCAGAGCACCCCGCACAGTTCGCCATGCGCCCCGGCCTTGGGGGTCATGGCGACTCCGTGCATACCGGTCAGCTCAATCAGCCAGTGGGCGAGTTGGTTGATGACTTCCAGCGCACCCTGCACGGCCTGCTGCGGCGCAAGCGGATGGACATCGGCAAACCCCGGCAGCCGCGCCATCTTTTCGTTGAGCCGCGGGTTGTGCTTCATCGTGCACGAACCAAGCGGAAACGGCCCAAGGTCAATCGCGTAGTTCTGACGGCTGAGGCGCGTATAGTGCCGCACGGTTTCTGGCTCGGTCAGCCCCGGAAGTGCCGGTGCTGTCTGCCGCAAATGCGGGCCGAGCGCGGCGAGTGGTTCCAGCTCAGCCGGTTCAATATCCACTCCGGTCGCATCGAACCGGCCCAGCTCAAAGCTGAGCGCTTCTTCCAGCATCAGCGCGCGGTCTCCGCTGCTGGTCGGGCTGAGCGAGACTTCGGCACTGCCCATTTCGGGGCGCCAGCCGCTGGTGTTGGGAGCATTCATGCCAATACCTCCGTCAGCGCCGTGGCCAGGGCTTCGATATCCTCGGCCGTGGTAGTCTCGGTTGCAGTGACGAGCAGGCCACCGGCCAGCTCCGGCGCTTCGGGGAACAGCCGCCCCAGCGACACCCCGCCGAGTACTTGCCGATCAGCCAGCGCGCGGACCACTTCGCGGGCATCCTTGGGCAGAACCACGGTGAATTCGTTGAAATAGGCCGTGTTGAGCACCGAGACTCCCGGCACCTTGGCGAGCCGCGCGGCGGTCTGCTGCGCCTTGGCGTGGTTGACCCGCGCCAGTTGCGCCAGCCCTGTCCCGCCCAGCAAGGTCATGTGAACACTGAAAGCCAGCGCGCAAAGCCCGGCATTGGTGCAGATATTGCTCGTCGCCTTCTCGCGCCGGATGTGCTGCTCGCGAGTCGATAGCGTCAGCACGAAGCCGCGTTTGCCTTCGGCATCGACAGTTTGCCCGCAGAGCCGCCCAGGCATCTGGCGCACGTACTTATCGGCGCAGCCAAACAACCCGAGGTATGGGCCACCGAACTGGAGACCCACGCCGAGCGACTGTCCCTCGCCGACAACGATATCCGCCCCAAGCTTGCCAGGCGCTTCGAGCAGCCCCAGCGCAACCGGCTCGGTCACCACCACGATCAGCAGCGCGCCCTTGGCATGAGCGGCTTCCGCGATTGCCGGGAGATCGGGGATCCGGCCGAGAATGTCAGGGTATTGCACCACCACGCAGGAGGTCTGCTCGTCAATCGCCGCGATCAGGCCCGCTGGATCGACGTTGCCGGAAAGCGTCGGCGCCTTGCGATCTATCTCATCGCCGGTGAACTTGGCCATCGTGGTGATTGTCGCTGCATAGTGCGGGTGCAGCGCCCGACTGAGCACAGCGCGTTTGCGCTTGGTGATCCGCGCGGCCATCGCCACCGCCTCCCACGCGGCGGTGGAGCCATCGTACATGCTGGCATTGGCGACATCCGTCCCGAACAGCCGCGCGACTTGCGTTTGGAACTCGAACAGCACCTGCAGCGTGCCTTGCGCGATTTCGGGTTGGTACGGGGTATAGGCAGTCAGGAACTCGCCGCGCTGGATGATGTGATCGACCGAGGCGGGAACATGGTGGCGATAGGCCCCGGCGCCGAGGAAGAACGGCACCGAACCGGCGCTGATATTCTTGGCCGCGAGCGCCGACATGTGCCG
>CAZVMC010000046.1:7600-16945 GCA_964628635.1 uncultured Novosphingobium sp.
TCAAGCTCACCCGCATCGCTGAGCGTCAGGCGGAACAGCCAACCGCCGGTTTCGGCCTGGGCGTTGACCAGCTCAGGCTCACCCTCGAGCGCGGCGTTGGCTTCGGTGACGGTGCCGCTGACCGGCGCGTAGACATCCGAAGCGGCTTTTACCGAGTCCACCACGCAGGGCGCTTCGCCCTTGGTTACGGTGCTGCCGGCGGCGGGCAGATCGACGTAGGTGATGTCACCCAACTGGCTTTGCGCGTAATCGGTGATGCCGACGGTGCCGGTATCGCTCTCGACATCGATCCATTCATGGTCTTGCGTGAAATAGCGGGGCATGGGTCACACTCCTCGATAGTAGCGATGGGGGACAAAGGGGGTTTTGACGACTTCGGCGGGCAGGCGCTTGCCGCGCACCTCGATCTCGAGCCGGGTACCGGGCGCGGCCTGCGCTGCGATGACGTAAGCCATGGCGATCGGAGCCTCGCGGCTGGGTGAGAACCCACCTGAAGTCACGACGCCAACGCGCTCATTTCCGGCAAAAACTTCAGCACCCTCACGCGCGGCCTGGCGGCCTTCGAGCAGCAGGCCGACCCATTTGCGCTGAGTGCCTTCGGCGATCTCGCGCAGGATCCGCTTTGCGCCAGGGAAGCCCCCTTCGGAGCGGCGGCGCTTGTTGATTCCGAACAACAGCCCGGCTTCGATCGGCGAAGTCTTAGGCGACATATCATGGCCATAGAGCGGCAACCCAGCCTCCAGCCGCAGCGAATCCCTCGCGCCAAGGCCGATGGGTTTCACCTCCGGCTCGCCGCAGAGCAGATCGGCAATCCGCTCCGCCGCTTCGGCAGGCAGCGAAATTTCGAACCCGTCCTCACCGGTATAGCCAGAACGGCTGATCGTCACCCCGACCCCGCCCAGCTCGAACCGGCCGAATTTCATGAAGGTCAGCGCCGACAGCGGATGTTCACCCGTCGCGTGGCGATCCAGCGCGGCGAAGGCCTTGGGCCCTTGCAGCGCCAGCAGGGCGTGATCTTCCAGATGGTTGAGCGTGATCTCGTCGGGCAGATGTTCGCGCAAGTGCCCGATATCGTCCCACTTGGTCGCGCCGTTGACCACCATGTACAGGTCATTGGGCCAGCGCTGGACCATGAGATCGTCGAGCACGCCGCCATCTTCATCAAGCAGCAGCGAATAGCGCTGTTCGCCAAGGTTCAGCGTTGTCAGGTCAATCGGCAGCAGCGCTTCGACCGCTGCATCCAGCCCTTCCCCGGAGAGAAGCAGTTGCCCCATGTGGCTCACATCAAACAACCCGGCACTCTCGCGCGTCCAGAGGTGCTCGGCGATGATCCCTTCGTACTGGACCGGCATCCAGTACCCGGCGAATTCGACCATTCGCCCGCCACGCGCGCGGTGCCAGGCATCGAGCGGTAGGGTTTGCACCTCCGGCTCGATCGCTTCATCATCCATTTCGATTACGTCGCCCACAGCCAATTCCCGCACAGAATGCACCAAATCCGGTGCCCCCTCTGTCACGGAAACCTGAGAGCTTTCCCCCGCGCGAGCCCCACTCGACTCAAGCCGGGTTACCCCTTCGGCGGCCCTCAGGTGAGGACACTTTCCAGAGCATCGCTATCGACCCACGCGGTCCTTGGTGCCTGAGAGATTCCGGGGCGGTTGCTCCTTCGGCGCCTTCGCTTCGGTTGCCCGAATCGAAGGACTCTCCCGCGCGATCAGCGACGGGGAGGCGATGCCTTGAGGACGGGAGAGAGTCAACGGCTGGTCTAACTTCCTCTCCTTCAGGGGAGGGGGACCGCCGCCGCAGGCGGGGGTGGAGAGGCTCGCGCGGGGAATTCTGAGGGTGTGTATGGATGCAGCGGCAGGTCATTTACGCGAAGTCAGGATTACCCCCGCGAGCCCCTCCCCCACTTCGTGGGTCCCCTCCCCTGAGCCGAAGGCGGCCGAAGGCCAACGGGTAGGATGTCAGGCCTTCCGCGCTGCCCTCAAAATCGCGTCGTGCTCAAACACAAACCGCCCCGCCGCCTTCTCACGAGTCAGGCCGACAATCGCCTGGGCCAAGACTTCCGCCTTCATCGAGCGGTATTTGCGATATTTGCCATGCAGCAACAAGTCCGCCACCGGGCTGGCGATCATGCCCAGCCGCTCGGCTGGGCGGACTTCGCCGCGCGCACCGCGCAGCAGCCCGGGGCGCAGCACGTCGAGCCGGGTCAGCCCGAGCTTGCCGAGCGCCTGCTCCGCCTCACCCTTCACCCGTAGGTAGAAGTTTTTCGCTCCTGCATCCGCCCCGACTGAAGAGACCACGATCATCTGCCGGATCCCGACAGCCTTGGCCGCTCTGCCGCATTCCAGCACAAGATCGAAATCGACCGCGCGGAAGGCTGCTTCGTCCTTCCCGGCCTTGGCCCAGGTCGTGCCAAGCGCACAGACCAGCACATCGGCATTGGCGGCGGCGATCGCATCGGGCCAGCCGTCGGTCGGCGCAACCAGCAGCTCCATGCGTGCGCCCTTGGGCAGCGGTGCTTCGCGCCTTGCAATGCCGATGATCCGGAACAGGTCGCTACGACCCACGCCATACTGGATCAGGCTGGAACCGATCAGGCCGGTCGCCCCGACCAGCGCAATCCGCAGCGGATTAGACATTGCTGAGCCCCTCAGGTGTCTTGCCATAAATCCGGGCATGGGCCGAGATCGCATAGCGATCGGTCATCCCGGCGATGAAATCGGCGATGTGGCGGCTGCGGGCGGGTTCCTCGGCGGGCAGGCGTTCGGCCCAGCTTGCGTCCATCTGCGCCGGTTCTTGCGAATAGGCCGCGAACAGCGCCGCTGTGACAGCCTGTGCGCGCTCGGCAGTCTGGAGCTGCTGCGGATGGTGATAGAGCCGTTGATACATGAACGCTTTGAGCTCGCGTTCCTGCCCGGCGAGATCGGCCGAGAAGGCCGCTGTCGCTCGCCCGGCCGCGCGCACCTCATCCGCGCTGTCCAACCCTTCCGCCCGATTGCGGGTTTCGGCGATCACATCGTTGACCATCCAGCCGATCTGGCTGCGGACAAGCTCGCGCAGCCGCCGGTCTTGCGGAGCATTGGGGAACTTGCGCTCAATCGCCTGCCAGTGCTCGGCGACGAAATCGATCGTCAAGAGCTCGTCCAGTTGGAGGAACCCGGCGCGCAAGCCATCATCGATATCGTGATTGTCATAAGCGATATCGTCGGCCAGCGCGGCGACCTGCGCTTCAAGCGAAGGCCAGGTGCGCAGATCAAGCGGGAAAGCCGCATCCAGCTCTGCCAGCGCCCAGTTGACTGCGCCAACCGGCCCGTTGTGCTTCGCCAGCCCTTCGAGCACCTCCCAACTGAGGTTCAGCCCTTCGTGCTCGCAATAGGGACTTTCCAATCGCATCAGCGTGCGCAGCGACTGGGCGTTGTGATCGAATCCGCCATATTTGTGCAGCGAGGCATTGAGCGCTTCTTCACCGGCATGGCCGAACGGCGGATGGCCGATATCGTGGGCCAGGCACAGCGCTTCCGTCAGGTCCTCATCCAGGCCCAAGGCCCGCGCGATCACCCGTCCGATCTGTGCGACTTCCAAGCTGTGGGTCAGCCGCACCCGGTAGTGATCGCCATCAGGCGCGATAAACACCTGCGTCTTATGACGTAGGCGGCGGAAGGCGATTGAATGGACGATCCGGTCACGGTCGCGCTGGAAAGCACTGCGCGGACCGCGCGCGAGCGCCGCCTCAAGCGGAAACTCGCGCCCGCGCGATTGCGCTGGATTAGATGCGAAGGGTGCGGTCACCCCTCCCCCAGGATCCACTCGACCCCGGCCTCAGCGTGGATCCGCGTGCAATCGAAAATTGGCAGCACATTGGCGTCGACATCGACCACCATTTCCAGCTCGGTGCAGCCCAGCACCACGGCCTCGGCCCCGTCCTGTTCCAGATTGGTCAGGATCGTCTTGAGCTCGCGCTCCGCCTGGCGGGTGGCCTTGCCGAGCAGCAGTTCGTCGTAGATCACCCGGTCGAGCGTTTCGACAAACTGCATTTCCGGCGGCAGCAGCTCGATATCGCGGGCGATCAGCTTTTGCCGGTAAAAGCTCTCCAGCATGACATTGCGGGTGCCGAGCAGCGCGGCTTTCTTGACGCCCTTGGCGACCATCCGGTCGGCCACGCAATCGGCGATGTGGATCACCGGGACCGAGACTGCGCCAGCAACCTGCTCGTAAACCTTGTGCATCGAATTGGCGCCGATCATGATCGCCGTGGCCCCGGCCTTTTCCAGCCGCTTGGCCGAGCTGGCCAGCACCTTGGCGGCGCGCGCCCAGTCCTCGGCCGAAGACAGGCGGATAAGCTCGGAAAAGTCCAGACTTTCGATCACCAGCGGCGCGCTGACATGATCGCCACGCTCGCGCTGGATAAGCCGGTTGATGTGTTCGTAATAGGTGCGGGTCGACAGCCACGACATGCCGCCGATCAGGCCAAGTTTGCGCAAAATTCAATCTCCAGCGGGGAAGTTGGTCCCTGTTGGCGCGGCCTTACGCAAAGCCCGGCGTGTCGTCCAGTTCAGCCCGGTGGAGCAGGCGGTACAAACGCCGCTAGCCACTTCATGACATCGGTCACTGTTCCGGCCGCATCCTCTTCGTGCGGCAAGTGGCCGATCCCCGGATAGATCCGCAGCGAGCTTCCGGGAATCGCCTTGTGGTACCATTGCGCCGCATCCGGGCCGATCAGCTTGTCCTGCTCACCCCAGAGGATGAGCGTCGGCACCTTGATCTGCGCGAGCTGCTGGGGGTCAAAGGTCTTGCGCGGTGCAGTCATGCGCAGCAGCGTCGCTTCGCGGTTGCCGGGATAGCGCAGCAGCTCCCAGTACCGGTCGACCGCTGCGGGCGTCACGATCGCCTGATTGGTCACCGATTGTGACAGGCTTTTGGCGACGAGACTGCGCGGGGTGATGTGCAGCATCAGTTGGTTAAGCCCCGGCGTGGCGGCGATCTTGAAGCCGATGTTGCCCGGTTCGCCGCCTTTCTTCGGTGCCCCGGCAGCATCGACGAGGATCAGCCCCGCGAGCCGCCCGGGATGCTCCAGCGCATAGCGCACGGAAATGCCCCCACCCATTGAATTGCCGCCCAGTACAAAGCGCCGCAGGGCCAGCTTGTCGGCCACTTGATCGACCAGCTTGACCATGGCTTCGGGCGAATAGTCCTTGCCTGACACGCCCCCGGTCAGCCCGTGGCCGATCGTATCGAAGCGGATCACGCGGTATTTGCCCTTCAAGGCCTGCACCCATGGCTCCCAAGTATGGAGATCGGCGTTGGAGCCGTGGAGCAGAACCACCGGCATAGCATCGCGCGGGCCTTCGTCGCGCAGATGGACAGTGATGCCCGGCGCCACTTCGACGAACTGCGATGGCGCCGCGCCATATTTAGCGCGCATCGCCGCCGGATCGGTATCGGGATTGCGAAAGATCAGGAAGGCGAGGGCCAGCACCGCCACCAGGCCGAGCAACCATCTGAACAGACGCTTCACAACTTCATCTCCCTGATCCAGCGTGCCACAATGGCCATGCCATCGGGATCGAGGCTGGAGCGCCCGACCTCCGGCATCGAAACCCCGCCTTCCAGGCTGCCCATGCGGTGATAGAGAATCGAGCGCTCTGGCTGCCCCGGCAGAATATCGAATTCAAACCCGCCCGAACCGCGCCCGGCGGCAACTGGGCGTTTCATGATCCCGAGTTTGACTGGATCGTTCTGCTCCCAACGCAGATCCAGCCCCGAATTGGAGGCCGATCCGGCCGGATTGTGACAGTGCGCGCAATTGGCATCAAGGTAGCCGCGGGCCGCCAACCCGACCGGGGCCTTGGCGCGATCCTCCCAGACAGGCACCGGCAGCGGCACAGTCGGCACCTGATCGAGCCAGCCGGCCGATTGCCACGCAGTCAGCCAGTTTGCCGAAAGATTGCGCGCCTTGGGTCCAATCGGTGTCACCGCACCGGCCAGCGCATGGCATTCCTTGCACTGGTTCTTGTTGGGGATCGCATAGGAGATCGCCTGCCCGGCCGGGTTGACCAGATCGAGCCGCGCTCCCGCCAGCGCCAACCGCGCCTCGGTCTGCTGTTCGTTCCATTGATAGGGCAGCGCTACCCAGCCAGACTCCCGGTGCAGCAAAACCCGCGTTTCAACGATCTTGCTGCCCATTTTGAAGGTCTTGATTAACGCCGATCCGACCGGGAGCTTAAGCAGCCCCTCCCCATCGGCGAGCGCCCTTTGCCCCGGTGGCACATAGACGAAGCGGCGCTTATCTGCCCCATCCGACCACAGCGGCGTATTGAGCCTATAGGGCGTAACACCTTTGGCGGGGACCTGATTTGGGAGGTCGGCAAAGAACCCGAAGTCGGCCAGAGTGGCAGGGTTCACGCCGGATTGAATCGCGGCATCATTGACGAGAGCCTTGGGCGGCGATGTCGCCTGCGCCATTGCTGCTGCCAGCAAGGCTGCGCTGGCGAGCAGTGCCTTCATCGCGTGATCCGCGCCTCAAGCGCAAGGTTGGGCGTGAATTTGATCTCATACATCCGCTTCTGATCCGGCGCGGGAAGGGCAACCGGAGCCGGCTTGGCTTCCAGCGGGCTAGCCCCCTGCTTGGGCAGATTGAGGCTCCAGGCCTTGAGGTATGAATTGGCATAAAGCGTGGTCGCGGGATCACCCAGCCCGTCCCACAGGATCGGCGGCAGCGTGCCGCCGAAGGCCGCGAGCAGCTGCTCCTTGCCGGGGATCTGCGGATCGTAGCCGCCGCCGGTCATCAAGTTGTGCCCGATCACCACATTACGCGGCAGCGGGTTGTAGCGGGCATCAGTGAAGGCATTAGGATAGGCCACCACCATCACATGCGCGGTCGGATTTTCGTCGAGGTGATTGGCCTCGATCCGCACGCCATCGTTGGCCATGATCATAATCCCGGTCCCGCGCGGCACCCCGGCGACGATGTTGCCCTTCGGCGCGAAGTTCGGGGTATCGTTGCCGATCACCAGATTGTGGACGATCACCACATTGCCCCCGCCCATCACCGGCAGGTTGGGAAGATCGAATACCAGAATCCCGCCGGTGTTACGGCTGACGAAGTTGGCAGAAACCAGCGCATCGCGGCTGTTTTCGATTTCGATCCCGGCGACGTTGTTCTCAACAAACGAATGCCGCACCAGAATGTCGCGGCTTTGCCCGACATAGATTCCCGCGTCACTGGCACCGGAAACCTTGCAGCCCTCGATCAGCACGCCGGTGCTTTCCACCGGGTAGATCCCATAGGCCCCGTTGGTTTCCTTCGGTCCGCCGGTCCAGCTAACCCGCACCCTGTAATAGACGATCTCGTCCGCGCCCTTCGATTTGATCCCGTCTCCCTTGGTGTTGACCACCGCAAAATCGCGCAGCGTCACCCGGTCGGATGTGACCAGCAACCCTTCGCCTGCGCCCTTTTGTTCGGTGAAATCGAGGATCGTCTGCTCCATCCCCGCGCCGCGCACGGTCACGCCGTTAACGTCAAGGCTCAGCCCGTCGGTTAGCGCGAACCAGCCCGCCGCCAATTGCACCGTGTCTCCCGGTTCGGCCAGGATCAGCGCCTCCTGCAAGCGCCGCTGGGCATCTGCCCCAGCGGCGACCTCGATCGTCTTGGCGTTTGCGGTAACAGCCCCGGCCAGCGCCAGAGCCGCAGCGATCAGCGTTGCGAGCATCCTCATGGGGCGAGAGTGTTGAACTGACAGCGATGTAAGTCAATCCTTCGCGAAGCGCGGCAGCTTACTTCTTCTCCGGCGCCAGACCACTGGCGCAGAGCGCAGCGGAACTGGCGGTAACTGCTATCGCCTCTGAATCGCCCACCCGGCGCACAGCAGCGACATAGTCGCTCAACGTCCGCCGCTCCCCGCGCAGCTTCTTCAACTTGTTGAGCTGCCCAAGGCTCAGCCGGTCGGTCATTCGTTCTGCCATGCAGGCAGCGTTAGGCTCGCTCAAGCCAGCATCGAGCATAGCGCTTTTGACCGGGCCATAGGCAAGCTTTGATGGCGCGCAGGCGGCGAGGACCAGGATAATGGTTGCAGTACTAATCCTTCTCAACAGCCGTCTCCGGTTCTGGTCGCATAGGCTGGCGGCGCAGTACCAGCAGAGTTATCCAAAAGCTGGCATAAGCCAGCAACAAGCCGGGTACCAGCAGCGGCACACCGACCAGCAGCATCGTATCATTGCTACCCGGAACAAGCGCACTGCCGACCCCCAGCAGCAAACCGCCAAATCCGGATCGAAACCAGACATTTGGGGACGAGATTTGCAACCGCAACGTACCCTGTCCCTGTGCGGCAACCAGCGATCCGGCAATCATGGCCAGAAGGAACCCCCAGAACGCTGCTTGATCGACCATGCTCCCCGCAGCCAGTCGGGTCAGCCCACCGGTATAGGACCAGTCCGTCATCCGCCAAATGAAGACGGCGTTCAGGAGCCCGATCAAGGCCATCCATCCTGGAGTAGCCAGCCCGCGATCGCGGGCCAGGAACCAGGCCGCAACCGCAAATAGCGCGGCGATCAGCGCGGCTCGCAGCGACATATGCGAGGCGAGTATGGTCTCCGTTGCGGTCCAACCAGCCAGCCGCAAGACTACCAGCGCACCAAGGTAAAAGCCGAACAGTGAACCGATCCGATCGAGCCGACCACGGCCCAGGCTGGCGATCGTACCCATCGCGCAGCGACCGTTGAGCGAGGCACCGATTGCGCCAATGATTCCGCCCAGAATGCTCCCAAGCCCGCTGGTAGCCGCCAAACGCGGACTGCTGCCCGTATACGAGAGAAATGCCGCCGATATTGCCGCAGCCACGCCGAAACCGGCGATCCGGTGGAAACTGCGGGCCGAGACAATCTCATCAGCAGCAGCGACCGCGCAGGTGCTGCCGCGCTGGTTGGCGAAGCCCAGCAGGAAGACCAGCAAGAATGCCAAAAGCGCCATCTGCGCTCAGTGCTGAAGCGACTTGTTGATATCCTCAACCATCTTCTTGGCATCGGCCAGCAGCATCAGCGTCTGGTCCATGTAGAACACGTCGTTGTCGACCCCGGCATAGCCCACGCCGCCCATGCTGCGCTTGATGAAGAACACCTGCTTGGCCTTGTCGACATCGAACACCGGCATGCCATAGATCGGCGATGACTTGTCGGTCTTGGCCGCCGGATTGACCACGTCGTTCGCGCCGATGATGAAGGCGACATCGGCGGTGGCGAACTCGCTGTTGATGTCTTCCAGCTCGAACACCTCGTCATAAGGTACGTTGGCTTCGGCCAGCAGCACGTTCATGTGCCCCGGCATGCGGCCCGCGACGGGGTGGA
>CAZVMC010000047.1:0-16882 GCA_964628635.1 uncultured Novosphingobium sp.
AACACCTGGGTTGCCGCCTACTTCGCCGGCAAGCTTGATCGCAGCTCGGGCTTCTCGACCAACTTCTATGCCAATCGCTACGAAAGTGGAGACACCTTTGCTGGCGATATCGCCGGGATCGGCGCAACCGCTGCTTACTATCGCACGCTCGCGGCAGGTCTGACGGCAACCGTTGCGGTCGGGGTCGATGGGGTGAACCGCGATGCCGCCTTGCAAGACGAATGGACCGCCTCGGCACTCGCCGGGATCCGGTACACCTTCTGAGCCTGAAACAGGGGATATTGTGATGTTCGATGATTTCTATGGGCTCAGCGGGCGGCCGTTCCAGCTTACCCCCGATCCGGCTTTCTATTTTGAAAGCCTTACGCACCGCAAGGCGCTGTCCTACTTGTCCTACGGGCTGGCCCAGGGCGAAGGCTTCGTGGTGATCACGGGTGAGGTTGGTGCGGGTAAATCGACCCTCGTTGCGCACCTGATGGCCACGATCGACCCGGCGCGGCTGACTGCGGCGCAGGTCGTCACCAGCAAGCTCGATGATGAGGAAATCGTCCACGTCGTCGCGCAGGCGTTCGGCCTGATCGTCGAAGGGCATGACAAGGCCTCGGCGCTCGGCGCAATCGAAGCCTTCCTGCATGACGAAGCGCGGGCAGGGCGGCGCTGCCTGCTGATCGTCGACGAATCGCAGAACTTGGCGATTGCTGCGCTGGAAGAGCTGCGGATGCTGTCAAACTTCCAGCTCGGTTCGCACCCGCTGCTGCAGACGCTGCTGCTCGGCCAGCCGGAATTCCGCACTACGATCCAGGATCATCCCGAGCTGGAGCAGCTGCGTCAGCGCGTGATTGCGGCCCATCACCTTGAGGCGATGGAGCTGGGCGAAGTGCAGCAATATGTCGAACACCGCCTGAAATGCGTCGGCTGGACCGGCAATCCGCAGTTCGACCAGCGCGTCTTCACGGAAATGTTCGAAGCTTCGGGCGGCGTGCCGCGCCGGATCAACCAGATCTGCAACCGCTTGCTGCTGCTTGGCTCGGTCGAACAGCGCAGCCGGATCGACGGCGCGATGCTCAGCTCGGTGCTCGATGAACTGGCGACCGACGGCACGCTGCCGCTGGGCCGGGCTGCACCGCAGCCCAAGGTCACCGCGGAATCGCCGGCTCCAGTCGCCGCGCCGGTCCCGGTCGATGCAGTCGCCGTGGCGCAGCTGGAAGCCGCTCTGGCCGAGCGCGATGCCCAGATTGCCGAACTGCAGCAGGCGGTGATCGAGCTGGCCAACGAGCGCGAGGCTGCCAGTGCTGCTGGCAACAAGGCCACCGAAGATGCCCTCAAGGCGCTGGAAGCCAAGTTTGCCGGGATCGAAAGCCAGATGCTCGAGCAGGAGCGGACGATCCGCCACACGCTGACCATGCTGATCGAATGGATCGAAGCCGACGACGCCCAGCGCGCCGCTGCCTGATGCAAAAAAGTAGGGACAGTCCCTACTTTTCGAATGGAGACTGATGTGACCTTGCCGCAAGTGGTCAATGGCCTGTCGGTCGACGTTGAAGATTGGTTCCAGGTCGGCGCTTTTGAGCAGGTGATTGACCGGTCGAGCTGGGATTCGCTGACCGACCGGGTTGAGCGCAACTGCGCGCAGATCCTTGACCTGTTCGACGAGGCCGACGTGAAGGCAACCTTCTTCACGCTCGGCTGGGTCGCCCAGCGCCATCCGGCCTTGCTTCGCCGGATTGCCGAGCGTGGGCATGAGCTGGCCAGCCACGGTTGGGATCACGCCCGCGTTCACACGCTGGATGCAGCGTCTTTCGCCGCCGATCTCGAAAAAAGCCGCAAGGCAATCGAGGATGCGGGCGGCGTGGCCATCACTGGTTACCGCGCGCCCAGCTTCTCCATCGATAGCCGCACGCCCTGGGCCTATATGGCACTGGCCGAGCAGGGCTTTACCTATTCAAGCAGCGTCGCGCCGATCGTCCACGATCACTACGGCTGGCGCGAGGCTCCGCGTTTTGCCTTCAAACCGCTGCCGTGGTCCGAACTGATCGAGATCCCGGTGACCACCGCCGAGTTCGCCGGACGGCGTCTGGCAGCCGGGGGCGGGGGGTTCTTCCGCGTGCTGCCCTATGGCTTCTCGCGCTGGGCGATCCGTCAGGTCAACACCCGCGATCTGCGCCCGGCGGTGTTCTATTTCCACCCGTGGGAAATCGATCCGCAGCAACCGCGCGTGACCGGCGCTTCGCTGCGCTCCAAGCTACGGCACTACACCAATCTTGATGCCATGGCCGACAAGCTGCGGCAGTTGGTCAAGGACTTTGCCTGGGGGCGGATGGACGTGCTTGCCGCGCGCGAAGCTTCGCGGGCAACCGCGCTGAGCAGCGACCTTGCGGCATGAACGCGCCGTTTCGCCATAAATCGTCAGCCGTGCGGCTGGCAGCCTTGAGCGAGCCGGACGAGGCTGCGCGGATCGAGGGCTTTGTGGCGGGGCATTCGCAGGGGACTGCTTTCCATCGCCCGGTCTGGCTGCGTGCAGTCGCAGCGGGCACGGGTAATCAGGCGCTGGCTCTGGTTGAAGAAAATGCAGGTGAGATCAGTGCTTACCTGCCGTTACTTGAGGTGCATTCGCCGATCTTTGGTCGGGTGTTGGTTTCGAGCGGCTTTGGCGTTGAGGGCGGGGTACTGGCTGCGGCCGGTGCGGGCAAACCGCTGCTCGCCGCCGCTGAGGAATTGGCGGTGCGCCGCTCCTGCCCGACGATTGAACTGCGCGGCGGCTTGCTGCCAAAGGGGCGCGAGGGCTGGACGGTGCGACATGATTCGCACTGCGGTTTCGTCACTGCGTTGGCCGCAGACGATGAAGCACAACTGCTGGCCATCCCCCGCAAGCAGCGTGCCGAAGTGCGCAAAGGGCTGGCGAATGACCTTAGCATTAGCGTCGGCACGTCCGAGACCGATCGCGCGGCGCATTATGCGGTCTATGCCGAAAGCGTCCGCAACCTCGGCACCCCGGTCTTCCCGCGCAGTCTGTTCGATGCGGTGCTCGATGGCTTTGGCAGTGATGCCGATATCCTGACCGTGCGCGCCGGGGACCGGCCGGTTGCATCGGTCCTATCGTTGTATCACCGGGGTGCCGTCATGCCCTATTGGGGCGGCGGGGTATTCGATGCGCGGCGGCTGCGCGCCAACGATGTGATGTATTACGCGCTGATGCTTCACGCGCGGAAACGTGGCTGCGACCGGTTCGATTTCGGCCGTTCCAAAACCGGCTCGGGCGCTTACGACTTCAAGAAGAACTGGGGCTTTGAACCGCAGCCGCTGGGTTATGCCAGCTGGACCGCGCCGGGGGCCGAGGCCCGCGACGCCGATCCGACCAGCGCCAGCCACGCCGCCAAGATCGCGCTGTGGCGCAACTTGCCGCTCAGCGTCAGCAACCGGCTTGGCCCGCTGATCGCGCGCGGGCTGGGCTAGGGGCAGGCGCCATGAGCGGCGAGATCCTGTTTCTTTCCCACCGCATTCCATTCCCGCCCAACCGCGGGGACAAGATCCGTTCGCACCATGTGCTGAAAGCGCTGGCGGCACTCGCGCCAGTTCATGTCGCGACGCTGGCCGACGATGCCGCCGATCTGGCCGAAGAACCCGAACTCGCCGCGCTGGCCGCCAGCCACTGTCTGGTCCGCCGCAGCAAGCCGCTGGTACTCGCCGGGTTGCAATCGCTGTGGCAGGGCCAGCCGGTCAGCTTACCGGCGTTCTACAGCCCTGCCGTGGCGCGCTATGTCGAGCAGCTGCTGGCCAGCCGACCGATCACTGCAATCTATGTGTTTTCGAGCCAGATGGGGCAGTATGTTCCGGCCGGTTTCAAAGGCCGGATCATCGCCGATTTCGTCGATGTCGATTCGGCCAAGTTTGATGCTTACGGGGCCGCGCACGGCGGGGTAAAGGGTCTGATCGAGGCGCGCGAAGGCCGCCTGCTTCGCGCTGAGGAAGCCCGGCTGGCTGAGCGCGCGGATGTCTCACTGCTGATCTCGCAGGCCGAGGCCGAGCTGTTCCGCTCGCGCCTAACGCCGCATCAACGCCAGCGCTGCGCTGTGCAAGTGCTGCGCAACGGCATCGACGCTGCGGAGTTCGACCCGGCTGCGGCTGAACCCGCTGCCGAATTGCAAACGCTGCCCGGTCCGCGCCTGATCTTCACCGGGCAGATGGACTATGCCCCCAACGTGGCTGCCGTCCAGCGCGCCGCAACACGTATCATGCCACTGATCCGCGCGCAGCTGCCGGGGGCCAGTTTCCATGTGGTGGGCCGCAATCCGCCCGAAGCGGTGCTGGCGCTGGCCAAGCTCCCCGGCTGCCACGTGTGGGGCGGGGTGCCGGACATCCGCCAATGGCTGGCCGGGGCCGACCTTGCCATGGTCCCGCTCGAAATCGCGCGCGGAGTGCAGAACAAGGTGCTTGAGGCCATGGCCATGCGGCTGCCGCTGGTGCTGACCGAGGCAGCAGCGACCGGGATCGAGGCCGAACCGGGCGCACACTATGCCATCGCCGAAAGCGACGCAGCGCTGGCCGCGCAGGCGCTTGACTTGCTGGCTGACCCGGCGCGCGCGGCGGCGATGGGCCGGGCGGCGCGCAGCTTCGTCACCGATGATCTCAACTGGCCGAGCGTGCTCGCTCCGCTTGCTGGCCTGATGGGCCTGGAAGGCGCGCGTCATGCCGCCTGAGGCCGCCTTGCCCCGGCCACGCGGTCTGGCCGCGATCCCTGCACAACTTCGCCCGTGGGCGGCAGTGGCTGCTGCCTGGGCCGCATTGATCGTGCTGTTCCGCAGCGATTGGGCCGATATGGCGGCGCAATGGCTCGATAGCTCGACCTACAACCATATCGTGCTGGTCCCAGCCATCGTCGCTTGGGCGATCCATCAGCGCTGGGGCCAAGTGTCACAGCTGAAGGCAGTGATCTGGTGGCCGGCCTTGCTGGCTTTTGGGGCGGCATTGGCCATCTGGCTGCTTGGTGCGGTAGCAGGGTTCAACCTGTTCAAACAGATCGGCGCAGTCGCGGTTCTGCCAGCCGTCGCCGCGCTGGTGTTGGGGCCGCGGATCACCGCTGGGCTGATTTTTCCCTTGGCTTATATGGCCTTTCTGGTGCCATTCGGCGACGAGCTGGTACCGCCGCTGCAGATGATCACCGCCTGGCTGACGATCGAACTGACCCATCTGAGCGGAATCCCCGCAGCGGTGAACGGGGTCTTCATCGATACTCCGGCGGGGCTGTTCGAAGTGGCCGAGGCCTGCTCAGGTGTGAAATTTCTGATCGCGATGATCGCGCTCGGCACTTTGGTGGCTAATGTCTGCTTCGTCAGTTGGAAGCGGCGGATCGGCTTTATGGCATTGGCGATCGTGGTGCCGATAGTCGCCAACGGTATCCGTGCCTGGGCCACGATTTACGCTGCGCAGTCGATCGGGGCCGAAGCGGCCGGCGGGTTTGACCATATCGTTTACGGCTGGGTGTTCTTTGCCGTAGTGATCGCCGCAGTTCTTGGCATCGCCTGGCGGTGGTTCGACCGCGCGCTTGATGCCGAGCTGATCGATCTCGCCGCAATCGAGTCATCGCCGTTTTTGACGCGGCTCGAAGCACTCAGTGCGTCGCCACTGCGGGTGCTGGCGGCGAGCGCGGCATTGCTGGTCGGCGTAACGGCCTGGTCCGGTGCAGCCGAGCGCCTGAGCGCTCCGCTTCCTTCCGCTATCGATCTGCCGCAGGTGGCAGGCTGGACCCGGGTCGATTATCGCCCGAAGGTTGGCTGGGAGCCGCGTGCCGCAGGAGCCGAGCACCGTTTGCTCGGCCGTTATCGCGATGCCAGGGGCCGCGAGGTTGACGTGTTCTACGCGCTCTATTCTGCCCAGCGCGATGGCAAGGAGGCCGGCGGCTTTGGCGAGGGGGCCTTGCCCACGGACGGTGTCTGGTCTTGGTCCAAGCCCGGAAATCCGGTGCAGGGGGCCAAGTCCGATTGGCTGCTGGCTGAAGGCCGCGTAAATCGCTTGGCGGAGACTTGGTATCGCACCGGCGATCTGCTGTCTGGCAGCAATGCCAAGCTTAAATTGGCGACGATTGCAGACCGCCTGCGGTTGCGAGCGAGGCCGACGATGCTGTTGATCCTGTCGGTTGAGGGGCAAGAAGCCGTTGCCGAACAAACGCTCAGCGACTTCCGTACTGCCGCCGGACCGCTGCCGCAATGGATGGACCGCATCGCGGGTCTCCGCTAGGCCGTCCATATGTGCGGAATCGCCGGTATTTTTCATCTGGGTACGCCCAAGCCGGTCGATCCCGCGCGGGTAACCAAGATGTGCGATGCCATGGCGCATCGCGGGCCTGACGGTGATGGGGTGTGGACCGCGCCGGGGGTAGGGCTGGGTCATCGCCGCTTGTCGATCATCGATGTCGCCGGATCGCCGCAGCCGATGGCTTCGAGCGACGAACGCGCCATGTTGGTCTTCAACGGCGAGATCTACAATTACCGCGAGTTGCGCGAGGAACTGAAGGCGCACGGTGCGCAGTTTCACACCGATGGCGATAGTGAGGTGATCCTCGCCGCGTGGCAGCGCTGGGGCGCCGATTGCCTGCCGCGTTTGCACGGCATGTTCGCCTTCGCAATCTACGACCGCGCCCAGCGAACGCTGTTTCTCGCCCGCGACCGGCTGGGCGTGAAGCCGCTGCATTTTGCCCAGCTCAGCGATGGCAGCCTGATCTTTGCCAGCGAGCTCAAAGGCCTGCTGGCGCACCCGCTGCTACGCCGGGAAATCGATCCATTGGCGGTGGAGGACTATCTGGCCTGGGGTTATGTCCCCGACCACACATCGATCCTCAAAGGGGTCCGCAAGCTGCCTGCGGGGCATAGCTTGTTGCTGCACCACGAAAGCAGCCTCCCAGCACCGCAGCAATGGTGGGACGTGTCGTTCGCTGAGCGGCGAACTGGCAAAGCCGGCGATCTTGAAGCCGAATTGCTCCACCTGCTGCGCAATGCCGTGACCTCGCGGATGGTATCGGACGTGCCTTTGGGGGCTTTCCTTTCAGGCGGTGTTGATAGTTCAAGTGTCGTCGCACTGATGGCCGAAGCCTCCGGCAATCCGGTCAAGACCTGCTCGATCGGCTTTGATGTCGCTGCGCTTGATGAAACATCTTACGCCGAACTGGTCGCACAGCGCTTTGCCACCGATCACCGCAGCCGCACAGTCTCTGCCGATGATTTTGGCGCGATCGATGGACTCGCGGCGATGTTTGACGAGCCGTTTGCCGACGCCTCGGCGCTGCCGACATGGCGGGTCAGCCAGCTCGCACGGGAGACTGTTACGGTGGCGCTTTCGGGCGACGGGGCGGACGAAGCCTTCGCTGGCTATCGTCGGCACAGTTTCCAGTACCGCGAAGACAAAGTGCGCAGTTTGTTGCCCGGCGGCCTGCGGTCCGCCGTATTTGGCGGGCTGGGTGCGCTCTATCCCAAGGCCGACTGGGCTCCGCAGTGGCTGCGCGGCAAGAGCACGTTTCAGTCGCTCGCGCTTGATAGCGCGGCGGGCTATGCCCGCGCGGTTGGGGTTACCGGGCCGGACTTGCGCGATGGGCTCTACAGCCCCGAATTTCAGCGCTTGCGTGGGGATTACCGCGCCGAACAACCGTTCGAGGCGCTGATGCGCAGTGCCGCGGCGCGTTCCGGGCTTGATCAGG
This sequence comes from uncultured Novosphingobium sp., assembly GCA_964628635.1. GTDB lineage: Bacteria > Pseudomonadota > Alphaproteobacteria > Sphingomonadales > Sphingomonadaceae > Novosphingobium. Next base: position 7,688 of record CAZVMC010000047.1, read on the forward strand.
CGCAATATGCCGATCTCAAGTTCTGGTTGCCGGGCGATATCCTCACCAAGGTCGATCGCACCAGCATGGCGGTTAGTCTGGAAGCGCGCGAGCCACTGCTCGATCACCGCCTGATCGAATTTGCGGCAAGCCTGCCGGAAGGGCTGCGGGTGCGCGGCAAGCAGGGCAAATGGCTGCTCAAAAAGACCATGGAGCGCTATTTACCCGATGAAGTGCTTTACCGGCCGAAGCAGGGCTTTGTGACCCCGATCGCCGCCTGGCTGCGCGGGCCACTGGCCGCTGAGGCGCGGGCGGTCGCAACCAGCTCATCCCTTGCGCGGACCGGGTGGTTCGATTCCAAACGGATCGGCGCGATTGCTGAGGCTCATATTGCCGGAACCAGCGACTATTCGCGGTTGCTGTGGCAACTTTTGATGCTTGAAAGGTCGCTGCGATTGCTCGCTGTTGACTGAGCTTTTCCACAAGCAGTCACTTGCCGATTTTGCTATCAAACTCCCGGATTTCCGCGGGGTTCGGGATGGCTACCCACTCGTGGTTTAAGCAATTTTAACCACCGTAATGCTAGGCCTAGCTGGTTAGAAACATCCATTGTGGGTCAATGCAGGAAAAGCTGAAATCTCCGTTGTTTATCGCATTGGCGGCCGCACTTCTGTGCGTGGCGACGGGGGCTACTTCGCTTGCAAACCACATCTACTGGAACGTTCTGTACAAAATTTCCGAACCAGTCGGTGCAAGCGACGCAGTAATTGTAACGCTGGATGACGCCAAACCTGTTAGCGCCAGTTCGATTGCCGCATCGACAGGTGCACAGGCCAAACTGGTTGACGGGCTTCTACGACAAAACCCCAAGGCTATCTACTTTGACTATCCCAATGCAGCCGGCACAAATCCCTTGGAGGATGAGATGCTGGTTGCCGCCTTGATGAGAGGGCAGAACAAGATAACGCTGGTCAATCGAGCCGAAATGAAGATTATTGGCGGAGAGAAGATCAGCGGCGTTCTCCCACAGACGAATTTTTCTCATCCTGCGACGCTGCGTCAAGCGGCTTCAAATTGGTCTGTTAATTTCCTCGGCTATGTCGAGCCGACATCAATGCGCTTGGACGGAATACCAGGTGACGCGGGACTGGCTAGCGTTGTCAGTGTGGCCAACCCAACGCTTGCAAATGGATCGGTGATTCCGGATCTAAGAATCAAGCCAGAGCTTATCAAGACGGTATCCGGCAAAGCGCTGCTGGCAGGTATGGCTCCGCCTCAGTCGCTTGCAGGAAAGATAGTATTTGTAACGTCGACCAATCCCAACCTGGATACGGCAGTTCGCTATCCTGGACACACCGGCAAGGTTCCAAGTGCAATCGCCGATATTGCGGGAAGCGAAGGAAAACTCGCACGTCTGCCGTTCGATCCGGGCGATTGGCCGTTACTCGCGCTGTTTTTGCTGACGATCATTGCCGGGAACAAGCTGCGCTACCGATGGGCTCGCCTAGCGATCTATTCAGCGTTGCCAATTGCGCTTGTTGCCCTGCCAGAACTGCTGCGGAGCTATTCCATCACGGTGAACTTCGGCGCAGCTATCATCGCGCTGGTAGTTTACGCTCCGCTCCGCAGCATCCAGAAATGGCGGAGCGAGGTTCAGCTTGCCAGCAACGTCTCGGGTCTCCCGAATGCTGAAGCCTTGGCTCGCGACGGCGTTTCAAAGTCGCAGGACGTTGTTGCGGTAATGGTCAGCCAGTATGAACACATTCTTGCCAGCCTCCCGCCCGAACTTCATGGAGAGTGTGCGCGTCAGATTGCGCGGCGACTATCGCTCGGAGCGGGCGACCGGAAAGTCTACGATTGCGATAATGGACATTTCGTATGGCTCGAAGATTCTCGGACGCTCGATGAGATAGTCGGTCACCTCGAAGGTTTGCGCGCACTGTTTGCTGCCCCATTGGCAATCAGCGAGCACAAGCTTGATACCACGATCCACTTTGGCCTTGATCGCAACGGCGACAACCGCGCCAGCGCGCGCGCGCAGGCAGCCTTGGCCAGCGCGGGTGAGGCGCAGTCGAAAGGCAAACTCTACGAAGAATTCGGCCACCAGCGGCTTGCACAATCGCCTTGGGAGCTTTCACTGCACGCGCGGATCGATGAAGGACTTCAAAACGGGGATATCTGGCTTGCGCTACAACCGCAATTCGACCTTCGTACCGACCGGATCAGCGGGGCAGAAGCCTTGATCCGCTGGAACGATCCTGAGCGCGGGGTAATTCCCCCCGATGCTTTTATCCTGCAGGCAGAGCGGGCGGGCCGGATCGAATCGATCACCTATTGGGTGCTGACCAAAGCGATTGCGATGTCACGGCAGCTCAATCAGATCGCTGCGCCATTCCAGATCAGTGTCAACCTCTCGGCCCGGATGGTCGATCACCCTGATCTGGTCCGCAAGATTGCCGACATCGTGCGGGAGAATCCGGTTGATTGCTCGCTGATCACGCTCGAGGTCACCGAGACCTTCAGCATGGCCAACCGCGAAGCCGCGCGTGACAATCTGGCGACTTTGCGGTCGATGGGCTTCCGCTTATCGATCGACGATTTCGGAACCGGGCAAGCCAGCTTGGCCTACCTCGCGGAAATTCCCAGCGACGAGATCAAGCTGGATCGGCGCTTTGTGCAAGCGATCAACAGCGATCCGCGGGAACGGTGTATCGTCGATAGTGTTATCCGCCTGGCGCACGAGCTTGGGCAGGAGGTGGTTGCCGAAGGAATTGAGGACGCAGCTACTCTGAAAACGCTCTGGAACCTCGGTTGCGACATTGCTCAAGGTTACCATGTTGGCAGGCCAATTGCCTTTGCTGACTTCCAGAACTTGCTCGCAGCGTCCCGATCCAAGACAGCCACAGCCTGACGAACAATTTTTACCAATTGTTAACCATCGCAAATTCGCCTATAGGGTGATCTCCACGTTGAATAGGGGATTACCCATGTTTGCGCGTCTCTGGAACTTTTTGGTGAACTGATTTCAATGGGTTAGGGGTAGTGCGATCCCGATCTCATTGAATTATCAGTTTGCTTCGAATCGGATAAAAAACGGGTCATTTCTGGCTCGACGCACAGCCTTTGAAAGGCCCGCCAATCTGGTGGGCCTTTCTGCTTCTGGGTTTTGGAATGATCGGTCGAACTACCGAGAATCCACCAGGACGACCTCAGCATCGTCAACCGCTTCGACAACAATCGCAGTTTCCGCAGTAACGGCCACGCCATCGCGGGGCTGCGCGACCTGCCCGTTGACCGTGATCGTACCGGTCGGTGCGACCAGATACATATGTCGTCCAGGGTTGGCATCGTAGGTCAGGGCTTCTCCGGCCTTGATAGTCGCTGCAACCACCTTGGCATCGCAATGGATCGGCAGGGCCGCATCGCCTTCAGGATCCCCGCTTGCCAGAATTTCCCAGCGCCCGGCCCGATCGCCCTGCGGAAATTCGCGCTGACCCCAGCCAGGCGTCACGCCGGGGCGGTCGGTCTCGATCCAGATCTGGAATAAGGTCGTCGCCTCGTCTTCAAGGTTGTACTCGGCATGGGTGATGCCGCTCCCCGCGCTCATCACCTGAACATCGCCGGCGGCGGTCCGGCCTTTGTTGCCAAGGCTGTCCTGATGCGTGATCGCGCCACTGCGAACGAAGGTAATGATTTCCATGTCGCGGTGCGGATGCGGCGGAAATCCGCTCTTTGCAGCGATCGTATCGTCGTTCCACACCCGGATCCGGCCCCAGCCCATGCGGGCGGGATCGTGATAACTGGCGAAGCTGAAATGATGGCGCGCATCCAGCCAGCCATGGTTCGCGTGGCCCAAGCCAGCAAAAGGTCTTATTTCAATCATGTCGGTATTCCACCTCGGCGGGGTGTTGCCGCCGGAATGCTCTGGAGATGGGAACCCCCTGCCGGGTTTCAACCCTCTTCGCCGTGTCCCAGTGCGAGGTACTCCTCGCTCCGCATCTCCATCAGCCGACTGACGGTCCGCTCGAACTCGAACCGGCCATCGCCTGCGGCATAAAGGTCCTGTGGAGCAGCATCGGCGGTGACCAGCAGCTTCACCTTGTGCTCGTAAAGCGCGTCGATCAGCGTGACGAAGCGCGCGGCTTCATTGCGGTTTTCCGGCCCCATACGGGGGATGCCGACCAGGATCACGGTGTGATAGGTCCGGGCAATCGCCAGATAGTCAGCCGCACCACGGGCCTCGGCGCAAAGCCGCTTGAAGCTGAAGACGGCGACGCCTTTGAGGCTCTTTGGCACATGCAGCGTGCGGCCCCCAAATCCTGTGGCGCCGACATCCAATTCGGCCGAGGGTACATGATCCGCATCTTCGGGTGGGTAGTCGGTCAGACGGAAGAAGGCCTCGCGGACTTGTGCGGTCGCCGCATCGCCCAGCGGACTGTGCCAGGTCGCCATCCCGCCGAGCCGTTCTAGCCGGTAATCGACCGGCCCGTTGAGCGCGAGCACGTCGAGGTCCCGCTCAATCAAGGCGATGAACGGGAGAAAGTGCTCGCGGTTGAGCCCGTCCTTATAGAGTTCACCCGGGGCTCGGTTCGAGGTTGTGACTACGGTAACACTGTGATCGCGGATCAGGCTGGTGAATAACCGGCTCATGATCATCGCATCGGCGGAGTTGTTCACCACCATCTCGTCGAACGCCAGCAGGCGCACGCCTTCCGCCAATGCGGCGGCGACGGGCGAGATGGGATCGCCGCTTTCGCTTTTGCGGGCCTCGCGCAGGCGTGCATGGACTTCGAGCATGAACGCGTGGAAGTGGGCACGGCGCTTTTGCGGGATGGCAAGACAATGGTGGAACAGGTCCATCAGCATCGATTTGCCGCGCCCCACGCCGCCCCACAGGTAAAGCCCACGTGGTGGCTCGGGCTTGCGGCCAGCGAGCCGCCAGAGCAGCGAACCGCGTGCAGGCGCCGCCTCCAGCGCGCGCTGCAACTGGTCAAGCCGCTCGGCGGCAATGCGCTGTTCGGGATCGGCGCGCAGTTCTCCCGCCGCGACCAGCTCTTCGAAGCGTGCAAGTACGCCGGTCATCGCGGGGCAGTGGGCTTGCGGATCGTCCCTGAAAAGGCGGCGATAATATTGCCGTCACCCTGCTCGACGATCCCGCGCAAGAAGACCAAACGGCGCGTTTCCTTGAGCAACTCGGTTACGGCATCGCAGGGTTGGCCAGGCTTACCCGCGCCGATGAACTGCACCGAAAGATCGAGCGTTACAGCTGTACCGGCTTCGATGATCCCCAGCATGCGCGAGCAGGCGAACAGTCCGATATCAATCAGCGAGAGAACCGTGCCGCCATGCACATTGTCGGCCAGGTTGGTGTGGCGATGTTCAGGAAACATCCGCAGCCGCGCCTTCCCATCGGGGTCAGCCCGAACCAGCAGCTTCGGGAACATCCAGCTGTTGAAGCGCGTGGGATCATTTAGCTGCCAAGTGTGCCAGCCGGGGTTCTCAGGATCAGGCTCGCTCCGGAAGCCGCGATCGTCCCCGTTTCCGGAATCGATCATCGCGCACGCCCCTTAGATATGACGCGCCGCCTGCAGCTTCTTGATCTCAGCAATGGCGCGGGCCGGGCTGAGGCCCTTGGGGCAAACGTTGGCGCAGTTCATGATCGTATGGCAGCGATAGAGCCGGAACGGATCTTCCAGTTCGTCGAGCCGCTCGCCCGTCATCTCGTCGCGACTATCTGCCAGCCAGCGGTACGCCTGAAGCAGGATCGCCGGGCCAAGGAACTTGTCGCTGTTCCACCAGTAGCTCGGGCAGGACGTGCTGCAGCAGGCGCAGAGAATGCACTCATAAAGCCCATCGAGCTTTTCGCGCTGTTCGGGCGATTGCAGCCGCTCCTTGCCCGACGGCGTGGTGCTGACGGTTTGCAGCCATGGCCGGATCGAGGCGTACTGCGCATAGAAATGGGTAAAATCGGGTACCAGATCCTTGATCACCTGCATCGCGGGCAGCGGGGTGATCTTGATATCGCCCTTCAGGTCTTCGATTGCAGTGGTGCAGGCCAGACCATTGCGGCCGTTGATGTTCATCGCACAGGAGCCGCAGATTCCTTCACGGCAAGAGCGGCGAAACGTCAGCGTCGGGTCCTGCTCTGACTTCATCTTGATCAGTGCGTCGAGCACCATCGGGCCGCAGGTATCGAGATCGAGTTCAAACGTATCGTAGCGGGGCGTTTCGCCGGAATCCGGGTCATAACGATAGACCGTGAACCGCTTCACCCGCGCCGCACCATCTGCTTTATGCACAGTGCCCGTTTTGCGGATCTTGCTGTTGGCGGGGAGAGTGAAAGTCGCCATGATGGTCCCTGAACTGTCGCGGTTAGCGGGCTCTCTCTAACGGCTCAGACCGCAGGGGCAAGGCCCAACCTGCGCAACATCTGTTGCGTCAGCCGATGCCGATCAGGCTGGTGACGAAATAGGCTGCAAGCATCCCCGCAAGCACGATAGCCGCGATTACGAAACCTTGCGCTATTGGGGAAGCTTCGGCGCCCTGAGGCCCGAAGACCGCAGGAGCGCCGAAGGGGGGTGTAGACAGTTGCAACCCGTCTCCGTCCGGCCCGAGGCGACCCAATGCCGGGGCGGAAACCCTGTCTACGCCTTCCGGTTGGCTGACCCCCTCGGCTGGCGGTAGCTGAATAGTCTGCCATGGTATTTCCTTACAGGTTGCTTCTCCTTCAGGAGTCGAAGCGAAAGTCCTGTAATCCCGCGCCATTTTCGCACGCGGCGGCCCGCCAAGCCGTGCCCGCACAACCTCGATCCGCTGGTTTACGGCGGACTCGGAAATTCCAAGCTCTGCGGCAATTTCCTTGCTCGTACGATTGTCTGCGACAAGCGCCAGCACCTCGTGCTGCTTGCGCGTCATTGCAGCGAACACGCTGCCGGGGGTGGGCTTTGCTGCCATAACCGTGGAGCGATCCTACCTACGATGGCGCGCGCAAACAATGGCCAGTTGCGCAAATGCAGGGCATAGTTCGAAAAGTGCGGCATCAAGCTATTGCATGAGGTAGGAAACGATGGGTTTTGCGGATTGGTATGATGAGAAGATCGTGCCGCACGTCATCCGCTGTGCTTGCGGCGCGCCTGCAATTGGCAAGATTCGACAAGCTGTTGTGCCGCTGGCGAGCGGCAACGTTTTTGAAATCGGTTGCGGGGGCGGGCTTAACCAAGCCTATTATGTAGCGGATCAGGTCAGTGGTTTCGCCGGGATGGACCCTTCGGCAAAGGGATTGGAGTTTGCCCGCGCGGCCGCTCTCGCGAAAGGCTGGTCAGCAGATATTCGGTCCGGGGAAGGGGAGGCAATCCCGTTTGAAGACGCGCGCTTCGATTGCGTGGTTTGCACTTACACGCTTTGCTCGGTGCGTGATCCGCAGCAAGTCCTGTCCGAGCTGCGGCGCATCCTTAAACCCGGCGGCCGCCTGCTCTTTGCCGAACATGGCCGGGCTCCAGACGCTGCTGTGCTGAAATGGCAGGAGCGGATCGAGCCGGTATGGAAACGCCTGGCAGGCGGCTGCCATCTGACGCGCCCGATTTCGAGCGCGATTGCCCAAGCCGGCTTTGCCGTGTCACCAATCGGCGCACGTTATGCGCCAAAGACCCCGCGGTTCGCCGGATGGATGGAGTGGGGTGAGGCGATCAAGGTTTGATGGCCAAACAGGGCGGGGGACTGCTGTCCGCCCGCCCTGCTGTGATAGCACTCAGTTTCCGAAGGTGCGCTGCCACCAACCGGCGCGGCGCGGGCCGCCGTCGTCAGTTGCCGCACTTTCGTTGGTTGCTTCAGCCTCGGCAACCGGCTCTGCCTTCTTGCGTGAGCGCTTGGGCTTGGCCGGTGCCTCCTCGGCTGCAACTTCGGCTTCGGCAACCACCTCGGGTTCGGCCGCCACGGCCTTCTTGCGGGTACGCTTTGGTTTGGCCGGAGCTTCCTCCGCAGCCGCCGCTTCGACGACTGGTTCGGCTGCGACCTCAGCCGCGGGCTCAGCCGCAGCCTTCTTGCGGGTTCGCTTGGGCTTCGCGGGTGCTGGTTCGGCTTCGGTGGTTACCTCGTCCGCGTTCTCCGCTTCGCCTTGCTCGCTGGCTTCATCCGCTACGCTGCTTTCACCAGCCTCGGCCGCCTGATCGCCTTCGCCGCGATCGCGTCCGCCGCGCCGCCGCCGACCGCGCCGCCGCCGCTTGCGCGGGCCTTCGCCATCGTGCTCGTCGCCGCGTGCTTCGCGTGGTTCACCGCCTTCGTCGGCGTCGTTCGTTGTATCGGCGCCTTCTTCGCCTGAATCCGACGAATCACCGCGATCCTCCCGGTCACGCCCGCCGCGCCGCCGGCGGCCACGCCGCCGCTTGCCGCGTTCGCTTTCGTCGCGGCGCTCTTCTTCTGCCTCTGCCTCGTCGTCGTAGTCATCCTCGATGACCTCGTCCTCTTCCTCAAGGACAATCGGCTCAAACTTGGGCACGAATTCCGGACGCGGGCCAGACGAGCCGACGCGCATCTTGGCGCCTTCGTTCTCCCCTTCGGGCAGCACTTCGACCCGCACGCCGTAACGCTCTTCAATCTCGGCCAGATCGGCGCGCTTGGCGTTGAGCAGATAGACCGCCGCCTCGGTGCTGGCATAGAGCGAGATGATCGATCCGCGCCCTTTGGCGGCTTCGTCTTCGATCAGGCGCAGCGCAGAAAGTCCGGCGCTGGAGGCGGTGCGGACCAGCCCGGTTCCGTCGCAATGCGGGCATTGGCGGGTGGTCGCCTCAAGCACCCCGGTGCGCAGGCGCTGGCGGCTCATTTCCATCAGGCCGAAGCTGGAAATCCGGCCGACCTGGATCCGGGCGCGATCGTTCTTGAGCGCGTCCTTCATCGCCTTCTCGACCTTGCGGACGTTCGAGCCGTATTCCATGTCGATGAAGTCGATCACGACGAGGCCGGCCATGTCGCGCAGGCGCAGCTGACGGGCAATCTCGCGCGCGGCTTCGAGGTTGGTGCTGACCGCGGTCGCCTCGATCCCGTGCTCTTTGGTCGAGCGGCCCGAGTTGATGTCGATCGACACCAGCGCTTCGGTCGGGTTGATCACGATGTAGCCGCCCGACTTCAGCTGCACTTCAGGGGCATACATCGCGGTCAGCTGGTCCTCGGCGCCATAGCGCTGGAACAGCGGCACCGGATCGGCGTACTGCTTCACCCGCT
>CAZVMC010000048.1:0-16843 GCA_964628635.1 uncultured Novosphingobium sp.
GCGTTTTCCGCCACTTGCAGGTTCTGCGGATTGATGTCGACACCCTGGCCTTGCAGCTTGGCCACTTCATCGCGGAAGTGCCAGGGATCGAGCACCACGCCATTGCCGATCAGCGACAACGTGCCGGTAACGATCCCCGATGGCAGCAGGCTGAGCTTGTAGGTCTGGTTGCCGACCACCAGCGTATGCCCGGCGTTGTGCCCGCCCTGAAAGCGCACCACCGCATCGGCGCGGCTCGCCAGCCAATCGACGATCTTACCTTTGCCCTCGTCGCCCCACTGGGCCCCGATCACGGTTACATTGGCCACGGTTGCACGGATCCTTTGCTGCGGGTGCGAAAACCGTGCTGCGCCCTAGGCGAAGGGGGTGGACAGGGCAAGCTGCCTCTGCCCGATTTGCGCGACAATCGGCGACACTTGGCGACTGGACCTTGGGCTGGTCGGCGATAGGCTGCGAGGATCAGGGAGTAGAACCATGAAACACCGTACGATTTTGCTGCTCGGGGCCGCCGCCCTGCTCGCCGCCGGGATCGCTCAAGCCAAACCCGGCGACCGGCTGCGCGAACGCCGCGCCACACGCGAAGCCGCCGCCGCGCCGCGCGAGGCCGGCCAAGCTATGCGCGCCGATCGGGTCATCACCTATGGCTCCGACCCAGCGCAATCGCTCAATTTCTGGCGTGCAAAAGGACGCACTGGCCCTGCACCGCTGATTGTCTTCGTCCACGGCGGGGGCTGGTCGAAAGGCAGCAAGGACAACGCCACCGGGCGCGCCAAGACCGAGCACTTCCCCGAGCAAGGCTATGCCTTCGCCTCGATCAACTACCGGCTGGTGCCTGGTGCAACGGTTGAGCAGCAGGCTGCCGACGTCGCTGCCTCGGTGAAGGCACTGCTCGACAAGTCAGGCGAACTGGGGATCGACCGGACCAAGGTTGTGTTGATGGGCCACTCAGCGGGCGCGCATCTGGTGGCGTTGGTCGGGACCGATGAGCAATATCTGCGCGGCGTTGGGCTCACCCTGCGCGATATCGACGGCGTGGTGCCGATCGATGGCGCAGCCTACGATGTCGCGCGGCAGATCGCCGATGCCGGTCCGCGCATGCGCCAAACCTATACAGCCGCTTTCGGCACCGATCCCGCACGGCAGAAAGCACTTTCGCCCCTCACCCATGTCGCCGCGCCCAACGCCGCCGCGTTCCTGCTGCCGCATGTCCAGCGCAAGGATGGGGTCCGGCAGTCCAACGATTTGGTCGCGGCGCTGAAAGCGGCGGGCACTCCGGCCGAGACCGCCAGCATTCCCGGCGAAGGGCTGCGCGGGCATATGGAGATCAACCGCAAGCTGGGCTTGGCGGATTATCCGGCGACGGCAGTGGTCGATGCCTGGCTGAAGCGGGTGTTCGGGAGGTAGGGCTCTCGCATTCTTCCCCCATCAAGGGAGAAGAAATCAAACCCGCACTGCCTCGCCGCCTACCAACTGATAGCTGCAGCCCAGCACCGCGGCATCGTCGTCCCCACAAAGCGCCGCAACTGTCCGCCAGCCAATTGCGCGCAGTCGGGCAGCAACTTCTGGATCATGTCCAAGCGGCAGAAACAAGCTGTCGCGCGGCTGTTCGGAACCAGCCAGAGCATCGATCAGCGCATCGGGGTAGAGCGAAAAGCCCGTGGCGGGTTCGGTCTCGGCTCCGTGGCCAAGAATGGAATAGCTGCCCCCGCGTCCCAGTGCCCCTGGAACCCCATCGGCATAGAGCGTGAAGCCGAACCACGATTGGTATTCGAAGCCATGCCGCTCACTGGGGTCAAGCGTGATGCGGGCGAGATCGCCAACCCTGTTTGCAATTTGACGCAGCGCGGCAATGCGGGTTGAAAGAGCACCTCCGGCATCAATCGCGGCGAGTGTTTCGATCGCGGTGTCGAACGGTCCGATTGCGGACAGCAGCGGCAGGTAGGCTTCGCCGCCCGCAGCGACCAGACCGCCAGCGTCCTTTGCATCAAGTTCACGGCGGACTTCGTCGATCTGTGCGACTGTCAGCGGCAGGGCTTTTGCGGCCAGCGTGTCGACCAGATCGGGCAAGGTGAGATCGACCGACAGTCCGGTCGCCCCTGCGGCCACCAGCGCCTCTAACGCCACCGCCAGCACCTCGCCCGCCGCCGCCACGCTATCCGAACCAATCAGCTCGGCCCCCAGTTGCAACCGCTCGCGGGTGGGATCAAGCCCATCGCCCTTGATGGTGACGACCTGCCCGGCATAGCACAACCGCAACGGCCGCGCCGATCCGGCCAGCGCCGTCGCGGCGATCCGACCGACCTGCACGGTGATGTCGCTGCGCAGCGCCAGGGTGCGCAGGCTTGCCGGATCGACAAAGCGGAACATCCGCCGCGGCTGGACCCCAGCCATCCGGCTCGCCATCGACTTTTCGAACTCGATCGTAGGTGGCTGGACCCGGTCATATCCGTGGCTGTCAAGCACGTCGAGCACCGCGCGCGTCACCCGCGCGGCGGTGGCGGCATCGCGGGGGAGCCTGTCCTCAAGCCCCTCGGGCAGCAGATCGCGATCAGTGTCTTGCATGTTGCGGCCTTTAGCGCCGTCAAAACGCCAGTGCCATCGCCCGCTTGACCCCGGGCACCGCTTTGGCCGCTTCAACGACTTCGGCAGTCACCGGATCGTCGACCGAGAGCAGCAGCACCGCCTCGCCCCCGGCTTCGCGGCGACCGAGGTTGAAGGTGCCGATGTTGATGCCGTTTTCGCCCAGCAGCGTGCCGATCCGGCCGATGAAGCCAGGCGCGTCTTCGTTGACGATATACATCATGTTGCCATCAAGCTCGGCTTCAACCTTGATCCCGAACAGTTCGATCAGGCGCGGCTCGCTGTTACTGAACAGCGTTCCGGCGACCGAACGCTCACCCGCTTCAGTCTTCACCGAGACGCGCAGCAGCGTGTGGTAATCGCCTTCCTTCTCGCTCTTGACCTCACGCACCTCGACCCCCCGCTCCTTGGCGAGGAACGGTGCGTTGACCATGTTGACCGTGTCCGACTGGGTCCGCAGGAACCCGGCGAGCACCGCGGCGACCATCGGCTTGATGTTGAGCTCAGCCGCAGCACCTTCAACATGGATCGAGATCCGCGGGATTGCACCGGTGGTCAGCTGGCCGACAAGTGAGCCAAGCCGCTCAGCGAGCGCCATATAGGGCTTCAGCTTGGGCGCTTCCTCGGCGCTCAGCGATGGCACGTTAAGCGCGTTGGTAACCCCGCCGTTGACCAGGTAGTCCGCCATCTGCTCGGCAACCTGAAGCGCCACATTGACTTGCGCTTCGTTGGTTGAAGCCCCGAGGTGCGGGGTGCAGATGAAATTCGGCGTGCCAAACAAGGGCGACTCCTTGGCCGGCTCGGTCTGAAACACATCGAGGGCCGCACCCGCCACATGCCCGCTGTCGAGCGCATCCTTGAGCGCGGCTTCATCGATCAGGCCGCCCCGCGCACAGTTCACGATCCGCACGCCCTTTTTGGTCTTGGCGAGGTTCTCACGGCTGAGGATATTGCGGGTCTGATCGGTCAGCGGCGTGTGCAGGGTGATGAAATCGGCGCGCGCCAGCAGCTCATCAAGCTCAACCTTTTCAACGCCCAGTTCGACCGCGCGTTCGGGCGAGAGGAAGGGATCAAAGGCGACGACTTTCATCTTCAGGCCCAGCGCGCGGCTGGCCACAATCCCGCCGATATTGCCCGCGCCGATCAGCCCGAGCGTCTTGCCGGTCACCTCGACGCCCATGAAATCGTTCTTGGGCCACTTGCCAGCCTGGGTCTGGGCATTGGCCTCGGGGATTTGCCGCGCAAGCGCAAAGATCATCGCGATCGCGTGTTCGGCGGTGGTGATCGAATTGCCGAACGGGGTATTCATCACCACCACGCCCTGGGCCGAGGCGGCCGGGATATCGACATTGTCGACGCCGATCCCGGCGCGGCCGATTACCTTCAGGTTCTTCGCGGCATCGAGGATTGCCTTGGTCACCTTGGTCGAGCTGCGGATGGCGAGGCCATCGTATTCACCGATGCGGGCGATCAGCTGTTCCGGGGTTTCGCCGGTGATCACATCGACATCGCAACCGCGCTCTTCGAAAATCTTGGCGGCGTTGGGGTCCATCTTGTCGGAAATGAGTACGCGGGGCTTGGTCATTTCAACTTGTCCTTGGTTCGTCACCCCGGACTTGATCCGGGGTCCCGCTTGTCTGCGGGCGAGAATGGGAGAAGCGGGACCCCGGCGCTGCGGCCGGGGTGACGCCTGAAGCTTAAGCGGCAGCCTTGACGGTCGCGTAGGCCCAGTCGAGCCAGGGGCCGAGATCCTCGATATCGGCGGTCTCAACCGTGGCGCCGCACCAGATGCGCAGGCCCGGAGGGGCATCGCGATATCCGGCGATATCGAACGCGGCCCCTTCCTTTTCGAGCGCGCCGGCCATTGCCTTGATGAAAGCCTCGTCGGCACCTTCGACCGACAGGCAGACCGAAGTCTTGGACCGGGTCGCCTCGTCAGCACAGAGGTGCGAAAGCCACGAACGCTCTTCGACAATCTTGTTCAGCGCGGCGGCATTGGCATTGGACCGTGCCTGCAGGCCGGTCAGCCCGCCAAGGCCCTTGGCCCATTCCAGCGCGAAGATCGCGTCCTCCAACGCCAGCATCGACGGGGTGTTGATCGTCTCGCCCTTGAACACGCCTTCAGCCAGCTTGCCCTTGGACACCAGGCGGAACACCTTCGGCAGCGGCCAGGCCGGGGTATAGGTTTCCAGCCGTTCGACCGCACGCGGACCCAGGATCAGGACGCCGTGGCCGCCCTCACCGCCCAGCACCTTCTGCCAGGAGAAGGTCGCGACATCGATCTTGTCCCACGGAATGTCGTAAGCGAAAACCGCGCTGGTGGCGTCGGCAAAGGTCAGGCCCTCGCGGTCATCCGGGATCCATTCGCCGTCCGGCACGCGCACGCCGCTGGTCGTGCCGTTCCAGGTGAACAGCACGTCGTCGGCGAAATCGACCTTGGAAAGGTCCGGCAGCTGGCCGTAATCGGCGCGGTGCACCTTGGGTTCCAGCTTCAGCTGCTTGACCGCATCGGTGACCCAACCTTCCCCGAAGCTTTCCCAGGCCAGGCAGGTCACGCCGCGGGCGCCCAGCATGGTCCACATCGCCATTTCAAAGGCGCCGGTGTCGCTGCCCGGAACAATGCCGATCCGGTGCGTATCGGGCAGCTGCAGCACGTCGCGCATCAGGTCGATGCAATAGGCAAGACGGGTCTTGCCGATCTTCGCGCGGTGCGAGCGGCCCAGCGATTCGGTGTTCAGTTTGGCGGGGGAATAGCCCGGCGGCTTGGCGCAGGGACCGGAAGAAAAGAACGGGCGCGCGGGTTTGCGCGCCGGCATCGTATCAGTCATGTAGTCTCTCCTTGCAGAGAGCACGCGCGGCGTTGGGACCGCGTGGCCCGGAGGCGCTCCTAGAGGCGGCCCCCGCGATGTCAAGCAGACTGTCGCGGGTTAGCCCCGCGTTAACCAAAAGCGGGGGCAATCCCTTAACCATGTCGGCAGCATCATCTGTTCATGCGCAAATTGGCTGCCGCCCTGCTTCTGACCTTGTCGCTGAGCGCCTGCATCGGCGGCGGCGCGGATCGCCGCGCGGATCCGGTGCGCCAATCCACCGCCGTCCAACCGCTGCGGCCCGATGCCCGGCAGTGTCTGTCACAGCTTGGCGCTACGCGCGCGAGCTTCACCCCGCTGCCCGATCAATTCTATGGCGCGGGATGTTCGACACTTGGCGCGGTGCGGCTTTCGTCCTTGCGCAGCGACGATTCCGCGCTGGCGCTGACCAATCTTGGGCCGGTGGCCTGCCCGCTGGCCCAGACCTTCGCCGCCTGGGCGCGGTTCGGCGTCGACCGCGCGGCCCGCCAGATCCTGGGTTCGCCGCTGGTGCGGATCGAAACGATGGGCAGCTACAACTGCCGCAACGTCGCTGGTTCCTCACGCCGCTCGGCCCACGCCCGCGCCGAAGCGATCGACGTGTCCGCTTTCGTCCTCGCCGATGGCCGCCGGATCAGCCTGACCGCGGACTGGAGCGAAGGCAGCGCCAAGGAGCGCAAGTTCTTGCAAGTGGTCCACGCCAGTGCCTGCAAACGCTTCGGCACCGTCCTGGGTCCGGCCTACAATGCCGCGCACAAGGACCACTTCCATCTGGAACTGAGCGGGCGCGCGTTCTGCCGTTAGCTGTGAAGCTGCGATTGAACCGGCAGCACATTGATCTCGACCCACTTTTGTGTCGGCCAATCCGGCGCGCAAAAGGAAGGGATCAGTTCAATGAAGCTTCTGTCTCCAATCAGCCTCAGCATCTTGGCAGGCGCTCTCTTGTCGGCATCGGCAAGCGCAGGGCCCGCACCGCCGCAGCGGACTGCGGCAGAGCCGCCGCCGAAGGGATGCGTGCTTCGTCCCGGATCGCCGGTTCTGTGCAGCGAAGCGCGACGCGCCGATGGTGGCACTATCCGTGCTACCGCACGCGACCCGCGGCAATCGGGCCGAAACTTCGAGAGCTTTGCCGCACGGCTGAGCGAGCAGTTGCCCAATCCTATCGGCCGGTATTCTCTGGATGAGGTGGCTGATGCCGCCGCGATTGTGGCCAGTGGCTCGGGCGCAGGAGAGGCGGGAATCAAGGTTGAAATTTGCTGGCAAGGAAAGCGCCGCCGCTGGTGCATCGGTGTTGAAGTAGAAACATGACCGGGCTGCGCAGGGACCAGCACAAGGTGCCTGCGCATGCCAGGAACAGAGAGCTATTTGCCACTGTAAAACGAATAGTCCGGCAGGCTTTCAAAAGCCAGTTTGAGCGCTTCGCTCCACCCGGCTGAGATCGCGCGGAAATAGGCATCGTCGGGCGTGATCCGGCGCTGGTGAACCGGCTCGAACCGGTCTTTTTCCAGCACCAGCAGATCGAGTGGCATCCCGACCGAAAGGTTGGCCTTGAGCGTGGAATCAAAGCTGACCATCAGCAGTTTGACCGCGTCCTCAAAGCTCATGTCGCGGCTGTAACCGCGCAGGATGATCGGGCGGCCATACTTGGTTTCACCGATCTGGAAGAACGGCGTGTCAAAGCTGGCCTCGATGAAATTGCCTTCGGGGTAGATCAGGAACAGCCGCGGCTCCATCCCCGCGATCTGGCCCGCCACAATCATGCTGGCGGTAAAGGTTCCCGCTTGCTCCTCGCCGTGATCGGACTGGCGGCTCTTGATAGTTTCGCACAGCAGCTTGCCGACGGTCGCAGCAACCTGAAACATCGTCGGTGCTTCCAGCACCGAATTATGCCGTTCAGCCGGCGCCTTGTTGCGCTCCTCAAGCTGGCTGATCACCGCTTGGGTCGTAGCCAGATTGCCCGCGCACATCAGCGCAACCACGCGCTCACCCGGAACCGACCAATGGAACATCTTGCGGAAGGTCGAAATGTTATCGACGCCCGAATTGGTCCGGGTATCGCTCATCAGGACCAGCCCGCGGTCCAGGGTGATGCCAACGCAATAGGTCACGTGAATCCCTCCAGACCCAAGCGCCTACTGTTCGGCCGTCTGCTGTTCAACCGCCAGCGAGACTGCCAGCAAACTTTCCCCAGCTCCGTAGGACATTCCGGTCACCGGCGCGGCCTCGCGGTAATCGCGCCCGGTGGCGACGCGGACATAGCGCTCATCCGGGCTGATCCGGTTGGAAACGTCGAACCCGACCCAGCCAAGCCCCTCGACATAGGCTTCGGCCCAGGCATGGCCGGCCTCCTGATCGATCCGGTCGTTCATCATCAGATAGCCCGAAACATAGCGCGCCGGGACGCCCAGCGCACGCGCCGCGCCGATGAAGATATGGGCGTGATCCTGACAGACCCCGGCCCCGATCAGCGCGGCTTCCTCGCCGCTGGTGTGGACCGCGGTCTCGCCCGGAACATAGGCCACTGCCTCAATCACCAGCGCCGAAAGCCGATGCAGCACGGCCAGCTTTTCATCGCGCGGCACGTCGATCCCGGCCATGATCGCGCGGATCTTGGGACCGGGGCGCGTGAGCGGGGTCTGCGCGGTAAAGGCCCAGAGCGGCATCTGCCCCGCGTGCTGCCCGATCACTCCGTGGTTATCTGCCGTCGCGACCCGTCCTTCGCAGTGCACCTGCACTTGCCGTACCCCGGGCTCGACCGAGACCAGCGTGGTGCGGTTGTGATTGTGGTCGTCGTACTCCACCTCGACTCGCGCGCCTTCAAGCTGCATGGTCCAGTCCAGCACCTGCTGACCTTGCGTGTTCTTTGGGGTCAGCCGCAGCCGCTGCAGGCCGTGCGCCACAGGGCGCGCAAATTCATAGCGGGTGGTGTGAGCAATCCTGAGGCGCATCAGGCGTAAAACCGGTAATCACGCTCGATCGCCTGGGCGACCTGGCGGTTGCAGGCGATGAATTCGGTGATGAACTCGTGCAGGCCGTCTTCAAAGATCTGCTCAATCTTGGATTCATGAATCCGCGTGGAAAAGCCGCGCACCAGCTCATGCGCAGATGTTTCATGGCCGTATTGGTGCGCAAGCCCGAAGAGGTTGGAGCGCAGCTTGTCGACACAGAAGTGCAAGGAGCGCGGGAAGCGCTGGTCAAGCACGAGGAATTCCGCGATTCCGCGCGGATCGATCGCCCCAGCATTGAGCCAGCGGTAGGCGCGGTCTCCCGCGACCGAGCGCAGCACGCTCTCCCACTGCACATTGTCGAGCCGCGAACCGACCCAGGCGAGAGAGGGCAGCAGCACGTAATACTTCACGTCCAGAATCCGCGCGGTGTTGTCACCGCGTTCGATGAAAGTGCCGATCCGGAAGAAATTGTAGTTCTCATTGCGCAGCATCGATCCCTCGACCGCGCCGCGCACCAGCGTTGCCTGCCGCCGTACCGCGCCCAGCACTTGTCCCAGCGAAGCCTCGCGCACCGGCTTGGCCAGCAGGTCTTTCAGTACCATCCAGCTTTCGTTGACCGCTTCCCACACCTCGCGCGTCAAGGCAGTCCGGACCGAGCGGGCGTTGGTTCGCGCGCCTTCGATCATCGCCAGCACCGAGCCGGGATTGGCCTTGTCGCGCAGCAGGAAGTTCCAGACCCGCTCCCCGGTGAAGCTGCCGCCAGTGGCCTGAAACGCAGCGGTCGCGCCGACGGTGGTCAGCACCGAGCGCCATTCCTCTTCGCTGGTGACAGCATCGCGGGTCAGCGCCATGCGGAACCCCGCTTCGATCAGCCGCACGGTATTCTCCGCGCGCTCGAGATAGCGCGCGAGCCAGAAGACCCCGTTGGCAGTGCGGCCTAGCATCAGTCCTCCAGCACCCAGCTGTCTTTCGTCCCGCCGCCCTGCGACGAGTTGACCACCAGTGACCCCTGCTTGAGCGCCACCCGCGTCAGCCCGCCGGGGGTGATGTCGATGCCATCCGGCGAAACCAGCACGAAAGGCCGCAGATCGACATGGCGCGGCGCAAGACCCGCCTTGGCGAAGATCGGCACGGTCGAGAGCGCGAGCGTGGGCTGGGCAATGTAGTTATCGGGCTTGGCCTTGAGCTTGGCTGCAAAAGCCGCGATCTCTGCCTTGGACGAAGTGGGCCCGATAAGCATCCCGTAGCCGCCCGAACCGTGCACCTCTTTCACCACCAGTTCGGCCAGATTGTCGAGCACATAGGCCAGACTGTCCTTCTCCGAACAGCGGAAGGTCTGGACATTGCCGAGCAGCGGCTTTTCGCCGGTATAGAACTCGACGATCTCGGGCATGAACGAATAGATCGCCTTGTCGTCGGCAATTCCCGTCCCGGGCGCATTGGCGATGGTAATCCCGCCAGCGCGGTAGATGTCCATGATCCCCGGTACACCCAGCACCGAGTTGGGATTGAAGGTCAACGGATCGAGAAATTCATCGTCAACCCGGCGATAAAGCACGTCGACCGGCTGATAGCCGCGTGTGGTGCGCATCGCGACCCGCCCATCGACCACGCGCAGATCGCTGCCTTCGACCAGTTCGGCCCCCATCTGGTCGGCCAGAAAGGCGTGCTCGAAATAGGCCGAATTGTAGATACCTGGCGTGAGTACCGCGACCGTAGGGCGTTCTCCCGCAAAGTCCGGCGCGCAGGCCGCGAGGCTTTTGGCGAGGCGGCGCGGGTAGTCCGAAACCGGGCGCACGTTCACCTTGGTGAACAGCTCCGGGAACATCGCCATCATCGTTTCGCGGTTCTCCAGCATGTAGGACACGCCCGAGGGAGTCCGCGCATTGTCTTCCAGCACCAGAAACTCGTCCGGTCCGGTGCGCACCAGATCGATCCCGACGATATGAGTATAGACCCCGCCCGGCGGGACCAGTCCGGCCATCTGCGGCAGGAAGGCCGCGTTGCTCGCGATCAGCCGCTGCGGCACACGCCCGGCGCGAACAATCTCCTGCCGGTGGTAGATATCGTGCAGGAAGGCATTGATCGCCCGGACCCGCTGCTCGATCCCGCGGCTGAGCTTGCGCCACTCGGCTGCGGTAATGATCCGCGGGACCATGTCGAACGGGATCAGCCGCTCTTCCCCGTCATCATCGCCATAAACGTTGAAGGTGATCCCGGTCTTGCGGAAGAACCCCTCTGCCTCCGCCCCCTTGCGCCGCAGCCAGGCTGGGTCCTGCGCGTCGAACCAATCGCTGTAGCCCGCGTAGGCCGGACGCACCGCGCCGCTCGCCTCGCGCATTTCGTCAAAACAGATAGGCCGTGTGGTCAAGGACTTGGCTCCATGACCGCATGAGTGCCCCAAGCCCGGGGAGAGTCAAGTGTCCTTATGCTGCACTTGCGAAAGTCAGCGCGAATAGACCCGCGACGATTGCGCCAGCCGCTGCCGTGCGGTGTTGCCGGGGACCGCGATCGAGCGCCAGGGTTCGTAGCTGCGCCCCACCGCCGCGCTGCCTTGCGGCACCCAGATCTGAACCTTGGTCTGCGAATAGCCGCTCGGCTGATAGCGGACCCAGTAGCCATCGGGGTGCTTTGACCAGCGCGAATAGGGCGTATCGACGCTGCCCTCGCCGCGCGGCGCCACGCCGCCAAGCACGGCGACCCGCTCAATATCGGCATAGGACGATCCGGGCATGGACATCAGGCTGCGCATCCGGCTCTCCGCCTCAACCACAGTCCGCACCGGCCCCGGCAGTCCCCCCGTCACCGCCGAGAGCTCCGAGCTGGTCAGCACTGACAGCGCCGAGCGATTGAGGCTGGCAAGCTGCTTCTTGTCGAGCAATTGCGCGGCGATCAGCTTGAGCCGGGTATCGAGGTTTTCGAACTTGGCCCGCGCGACGATCGCCCAGAGCAGCAGCTGGATATCGTGCTGCGCGATCTCGGGCTTGTTCGCGCTGTTGCGCAGAATCGATTCGACCGCATCCTTGGCCGAGCCTTTGACCGGGGCATAGAGATAGCCATCACCGCCGCCGGGTCCGTGGGTACCCGCGTGGAGGCAATAAGACTGCGCGGTCATTTCATAGAAACCCGCCGCCAGCACGAAACCATTGGTGCTGCTACGCGCCAGGCCGGTCATCGGCCGGACCGGGACCGGCGGGGTGAAGCCGTCCTGCGAGGGATCGCCCCAGACCGCGTCCTTGATATTGGTCGAGACCGGCTGCGGGCCGGAGAGGATGTTGGGCGGCTTGACCGGCAGCGCCCGCACCACCCCGCCCAGCCCGCCGAGCTGGGCCTGCGCAGCGGTCGTCAGCGCCCCGACGCTACCCAGCACGAGGAGCAGCGGAAGCAAAGTCTTGCGGTTCATTGCCGGGGTCCTTCCGAAAGTTTCAGTTCAACGCAGCGCCAAATGGCGTGCCTCTGGCACGGCATAGGCCAGCAGTTTCTTGTCATGACCATAAATATCCTTGTGGAACCGCAATTGCCCGCGCGCATCGGTATCCACGGTGAAATAGGTGACATAGACCGGCAGGGCTTGCGGCAGCGGAACCGTGACGGTCTTGATTTCCCGCTCGCCCGCGATTTCCTTGCTTTCGCCCTCATCCTCTTCCGGCTTGAGAATCCGGTCGAGACGATCCTTGCTCAACGCGCCGGCAGCGATCGTCCGGGCAAAGCCCAGCGCATCGTTGACCCGGATGCAGCCGTGGCTGAAGGCCCGTTCGCGCGCTCCGAACAGATAGCGGCTGGGCGTATCGTGGAGGTAGATGTTCCACGGATTGTACATCACCACCTTCATCTGGCCGAGCGAATTGCCCGCTCCCGGTCGCTGCCTGTATCGGTTGCCGACTTTCACATAGCCCAGCCGCGGCGACATGCTGCTGGAACTCGATATGCTTTGCGGCACCTCCCACCACGGGTTGATGATCACCGCCGTAGCGACTGCCGTGATGGCAGGTGTGGGCGTTTTGGGATTGCCAGAAACGGTAACCCAGCGCTGCCGTTCCTGCCCGCCGCGCACCAGGAACACATCGAAGCCTGCCGCATTGGCAAAAACATAATCCTGCCCGAGCGATTGCGGCAGCCAGCGCCAGCGCTCCATGTTGCGGGCGATTTTTTCCCGCTTGGCCGGATCGGCTTCAACCGGCAGCGCATCGCGCAGCGCGGCATAGTCCGGATGGGTGGGCCGCAAGCTGGCGAAGAAGGCATCGATCCGGTCTTCGGCCACCGCCTGTTCCAGCTCGGTATTCAGCGCGCGCTTGGTATCGGTATCGGGGATATGCCAATCAGCGCGCTCGGCCGCAGGGGCCACGCCGATCAGATGCGCCTTGGCGAGCCCCAGCGCCAGCGCCGTAGCCGCAGGATTGATCCGCGCCCGGCGGCCCGAACGGACAGCTGCGTCCAGCTCGGTGCGATCCGGGCTGGGCAGAGCATCGAGCGGGGCGGTTGCCGCCCACTGCTGCAATTGCGCCACCTGCGCCGCGCTCCAGCGCGGGCCGGGCGGGCCAACATCGGCGACCGATCCGAACAGCGCAAAACACAGCAGCATGGCCAGCGTCGGCGCGGAAGCCGACCGCCAATCCTCCCTGCGTACTTGCCCACCGAATCGCGGCACTGCTGCCCCCACACTTTTGCGCGACGACCAATACAGCACATCGGCTTCGGGAAATATGTGAAATGCGACAATATCTGTCGCGCGATGAAACGCTTACCAGCGCAGCGACATGCAGGTGAAACCCGCGTCGATCTTGGCGATCTCAGCATTGGCGAGGAGTTGCACCTCGGCCCCGAACCCGCTTACTGCTTCGGCGATGCCAGGATAATTTTCACCCACCAGGATCGTGTCGTTCACCCGCAACACATTGGCCCCGCCCTCCTCGTCGGATGGAACCGTCAGGACTCGATAATCGGCGAAGATCCCCGATTCTGCGAGAGCCGAGGTGGCCAGTATCGTCTCCTCATCGACAATCGAACTGGCGGTCTTCAGGTGGAGCACTTCCATTGAGGTTTCCGCAATCACCGCCTGCCTCCCAATCTGCGCGAGCAGTCCAATCAGCTCTTGCGCCCCGGACTTGTCGGTTCGGGCGGACAGGCCGATAAAGACCTTGTCAGGCATCACCAGCACGTCACCCCCATCCGCAAAGCCTTCGCGCAGTTCGAGCACCTGTGGGAACAGGGCCTGAAGATCAGGGCGCAGCTGTTCGACCTCGCCAATCCGGCTGGGCGCGCCGGGACGCAGCAGGATCGCAGCCTCGGGGAAGACCAGCGCCGGGTCTTCCAGAAAGATGGCGTCGGGAAAGTCTTCGAGCGGCGGCAGTTCGGTCACCGCCAGACCAGCATCGCGCAAGGCTGCGGCATAGGTTGCATGCTCGGCCCGAACGCCTGCAAGCGACGGATCGGGACCGCCCCCAGCGCGCAGCCCGGCAACGACGCTGGCACCCGGCGTGCGAACCAGCGCACGGGAGAAATCGATAGGCCGCATCAAACTAAGCTCAGCCGCATTCCCCCAGCCGTTCGGTGATAACCTGCCCTTCCATCTGCATCCGCCCACCCGGCACCCCGGCCACCATGGCGTCGCTAGTCATGGTCATGTTCGATCCGGTGGGCGATACGGTGCCGGTGACGGCACTCTTGGTGGTCATGCCCTGGCCGGTTTCGCAGGTCATCGCCGCATCAAGCTGGCCGCCGTTGACCGTGAAGCGGTCATAGCTGCATTTGCCCTGCGCGGCGCGTTTGGTCATTTCCTCATAGCCCATATTGGCATCAGCCGGGGTCAGACAGAATTCCGAGCTATGGCCAGTGCTGGCGAACATCTTGCTGGCCTGCGCGGCTGCGGCAGGGGGCAGCCCGGGGATCGCAACCTTGGTGATCTTCATCGTCACGCGATACTTGCCGGGCTGCGGCCGCAACGCCTGAGCAACCGCAGCGGCAGAGGCCGAAGCTGAAGCTTGCGCCGCACCCTCGGCATCGTCGGACTGCTGGCTGCAAGCGCTCAGCGCGAATCCCAGCAGCAGGGCGGTAGCGGCAAATTGGCGGGTCATAATAGGTTCTCCTGTGGTCCGGGCCAGCCTAGCAAAAATTCCCGGCAAGCCAATCACGGCGATGCCGTAGCGGCAGGTCGCAAAACGAGTCTCAAGCCGCAACTCAATCCTTGCGGAAGGCGCGGTTCTGCGCCAGTTTCGCGGCCAAGAAGAACATCTCGCAAGAACATACTGGAGAGAGACATGCACGCCGATTTCAGCCCGGAAGATCTGGCCTTCCAGCAAGAGGTCCGTCAGTTCATTGCCGAGAACTACCCCAAGGAACTGCGCGGCAAGCAGGATGAAGGGGATGAGCTAAGCAAGGAGGATTTCCTCTCATGGCACCGGATCCTGGCCACGAAGGGCTGGATCGCCCCGGCCTGGCCGGTCGAGTATGGCGGCCCGGGCTGGACCCCGACCCAGCGTTTCATCTGGTCTGAAGAAACCGCCCGCGCCGATTGCATCCGGATCATGCCCTTCGGCGTCACCATGGTTGGGCCGGTAATCTATACGTTCGGCACTCCCGAGCAGAAAGCCCGCTTCCTGCCGCGTATCCTGTCCGGCGAAGACTGGTGGTGTCAGGGCTATTCCGAACCGGGTGCCGGGTCGGATCTCGCGAGCCTGCGCACCAAGGCCGAGCGTGACGGCAACGACTACATCGTCAACGGCCAGAAGACATGGACCACCATGGCGCAATATGCCGATTGGGGTTTCTTCCTGGTCCGCACCGATTCCAATCCGGAAACCAAGCAGCAAGAGGGCATCAGCTTCCTGCTGATCGACATGAAGAGCCCGGGGATCGAAGTGCGCCCGATCATCACGCTCGGCGGCGAGCATGAAGTAAACGAGGTGTTCCTCGACAACGTCCGCGTGCCGATCGATCAGCGCATCTACGAAGAGAACAAGGGCTGGACCTGCGCCAAGTTCCTGCTCGCCCACGAGCGCACCGGGATCGCCGGGGTCGCCAGTTCGAAGCGCGGAATCGAGAAGATCAAGGCGATCGCCCAGTCGGAAATGGATGGTGAGCGGGCGCTGCTCGCCAATCCGTTCTTCCGCCGCAAGGTTTCCGAATTGGAAATGGACCTTACCGCGCTTGAATATACCGAGCTGCGCACCCTCGCGGGCGAAGCTGCCGGCAAAGGTCCGGGGCCTGAAAGCTCGGTGCTGAAAATCAAGGGCTCGGAAATCCAGCAGCGGATCACCGAGCTGGCGCTCGAAGCGGCTGGTCATTACGGCGCGCCGTACTTCCGCGGCTTCGGAGAGGGCGACAACGAGCACCCGATCGGCCCCGACTGGGCCCACCGCACCGCTCCGACCTATTTCAACGTCCGCAAGACCACGATCTACGGCGGCTCAAACGAAGTGCAGCGCGGAATCATCGCCAAGATGGTTCTCGGCCTCTAAGGATTTTCAACAATGGACCTGAGCTACACCGAAACGCAGGAGATGCTGCGTGACACTTTCGCGCGATTTCTGGCTGACACCTACGATTTCGAAAGCCGCAAGAAGATGCTCGCCCGGCCCGAAGGGCGCGATCCAGGCATCTGGAAGGCCATTGCGACCGAGCTGGGCCTGACCTGCGCGCCTTTCGCCGAAGAGCACGGCGGCCTGGGCGGCGGCGCGATCGAGAACATGATCATGATGGAAGAGCTGGGCAAGGTGATCGCGATCGAGCCCTGGCTGCAGACCGTGGTGATCGGCGGCGGCGCGCTCAAGCAAGCGGGCGGAGCGCTGGCCGAAGCGACAATCCCGGCGATCATCAGCGGCGATGCCATTATCGCTTTCGCTTATGCCGAACCGCAGGGGCGCTATAACTTGGCCGACATCGGCACCTCCGCCAAGGTCGAAGGTACCGGCTATGTGCTGAACGGCCACAAGAGCGTGGTCTATGCCGCGCCTTGGGCCACGCATCTGCTGGTCACCGCGCGCACCGGCGGCAGCCGCCGCGAGCGCGCCGGGGTGGAGCTGTTCATGATCGAGGCCAATGCCAAAGGCATTTCGCGCCGTGACTATCCCACGGTCGATGGCTTCATGGCCTCCGAAGTTTACTTTGAGAACGTCTCGATCCCCGGCGAAGCGCTGCTGAGCGGCGGGATCGACCTGATCGAACGCGTGGTCGATGAAGCCGCGGTCGCCGCCTGCGCCGAGGCCAGCGGGATCGCGCGGACGATGGTCAATCACACCGTTGAATACACCAAGCAGCGCAAGCAGTTCGGCGTGCCGATCGCCAAGTTCCAGGTGCTGCAACACCGGATGAGCGACATGTTCTGCGAAGCAGAACAAGTTGCGTCGATGGCGCTGATGGGCGCGCTCAAGCTGGATGAACCGGCCGATGCCCGCAAGGCAGCGGTCTCAATGGCGAAAGCCAAGGTCGGGCGCAGCCTGAAGTTTGTCGGCCAGAACGCGATCCAGACCC
>CAZVMC010000049.1:0-1995 GCA_964628635.1 uncultured Novosphingobium sp.
CCAGGTCATAGTCGCCCGCAGCGTACATCCCCGGCATTTCCGCCGTTTCGCCGCCGATCAGCGCGCAGCCGGCCAGCTTGCAGCCTTGGGCGATGCTGGCGACCACGCGCTCGGCCACGCCCGTTTCCAGCTTGCCGGTGGCGAAATAGTCGAGGAAGAACAGCGGCTCCGCGCCCTGCACGATCAGATCGTTGACGCACATCGCCACCAGATCTTCGCCGATCCGGTCGTGCCGGTCATGATCGATCGCCAATTTGACCTTGGTGCCGACCCCATCGTTGGCGGCGACCAGTAGTGGGTCCTTGAAGCCCGCCGCCTTGGGATCGAAGAACCCGCCGAAGCCGCCGATCTCGGCATCGGCACCGGGCCGCGCGGTGGCTTTGACCAGCGGGCCGATCGCTTTGACCAGCGCGTTTCCGGCGGCGATCGACACGCCAGAATGCTCATAGGTGTACGACTTTTCGGACATTGCGCGCCGCCTAACCTTTTCGCGCTTGGATTTCCATGACCGATTGGGCAAAAGGCCCTCGGTTTTCCCATGCAAAGTGTCGCACTTCCCCGATATCTGCGGTTCTTCCGCCTCAGCCCGGCGACGATTCTGTTCGTCGGGCTCTTGCTCGCGCTCGGCTTGGCGCTGCTGGGTCAGCGACTGCTGGCGCAGGTCGAGGGCGATCGCGGGATCCTGCCGATTGCCTCGACCAGTGATATCGAAGTCAATGGGATTGAGGTGAACGCCACCGGCTCCAACGCGGAGGAAGCGCGGCTTAACGGCTGGCGGCAGGCGCAGCGCAAAGGCTGGGAAAAGCTCGGCGGTCCGAAAATGGCCGATGGCGTGATCGAGTCCATGGTCTCCGCCGTGGTGATCGAGCGCGAACAGATCGGTCCGCGCCGCTATGTCGCGACGCTGGGCGTGATCTTCGACCGGACCCGCGCCGGGCAATATGTCGGCGGCGGGGCCAAGGGATCGCGGGCGCATTCGGCGCCGATGCTGGTCCTGCCGATTCTCTACTCCGGCGGCACCGCGCAGGTCTTCGAGGTGCGCGGCCCGTGGCAGCGCGCCTGGGCGCAGTTCAAATTCGGTCAGAGCCCGATCGATTACGTGCGGCCCAGCGGGGCGGGCGGCGAATCGCTGCTGCTCACCGCCGGTCAGCCGACCCGCCGCAGCCGGGTGTGGTGGCGCAACGTGCTCGATCAATTCAGCGCGTCCGACGTGCTGATCCCGATCGCGCGGCTCGAACGGCAATGGCCGGGCGGGCCGGTCAACGGCACGTTCACCGCGCGCTATGGGCCGGATAACCTGTACCTAGGCAGCTTCAGCCTGACCGCGAAGGACGAGGCGGCGGTGCCAGCCATGCTCAACGAGGCGCTGGTCCAGCTTGACCGGATCTATGCCCAGGCGCTGGCCGACGGAAAGCTCAGTCCCGATCCCACATTGGCTCCGCTCCGGCCGCTGCTCGATCCGGCCTTGGTGGCGATCCTGTCGGCGGGGGAAAAGCCCAAGGAAGAGGCCAAGCCTGAGGCTTCGGCCAGCGCTTCCGCCTCGCCCGAGCCGGAAAAGAGCGAGCCGGCAGCGGTGCTGACCACGATCACGATCCAGTTCGCCTCGCCTGACAAAGATGCGGTCGATGCCGCGCTGGGTGCGGTGCGCGGTGCGCCCGGGGTGCAGGGCGCTTCCACCTCGAGCCTGGCGATGGGCGGCGTTTCGGTGATGCGCGTCACCTATCGCGGAGATCCGTCCGATCTGGCGGCCGCGTTGCGTGCCCGTGGCTATTCGGTTTCGGGCGGCGGCTCCTCGCTTTCGATTCGCAAGTAAGATGTCGCAGATTGCCCTGCCGCTGCGGGTTGGTACCGATTCTGCGCGGCGGATTGTGCTGGGCAATGCCAATGCGGCGGTGTTCGACGCGTTCCGCGCTGCGGCCGACTGGCCGTTCCGCACTGCCGTGCTCTCCGGCCCGCCGCGCTCGGGCAAGTCGTTGCTCGCCGAATGGTTCGCCG
>CAZVMC010000049.1:2095-16837 GCA_964628635.1 uncultured Novosphingobium sp.
CCGTTCCCATCTCGGCATCGAGCAGCTGGTTGAGACGATCGACCGGCTCAGCCTTGAGCGCAAGCAGCCGCCCACCCAGGGGTTGTTGCGCGATGCGCTGGAGGAGCTCATCGGTCCACGCGAACCGCGCTTGCTTTAGGCGCGATTTTGGGGGAGATTCGCGGCGAAATGTTTGAACCGCTGATCCGCTATCTCGATTCCATCGTCGCGCGCGATCCCGCGCCGCGCTCGCGCTGGGAAGTGCTGTTCTATCCCGGGGTCTGGGCGCTTGGCCTGCACCGCGTGGCGCACTGGCTGTTCGAGGCGCAGCTCTATTTCCTGGCCCGCCTGGTCAATCACATCAGCCGCTTCCTGACCGCGATCGATATCCACCCGGGCGCGCGGATCGGTCGCAACTTCTTTATCGACCACGGCTTTGTGGTGATCGGGGAGACTGCCGAGATCGGCGATAACGTCACCATGTACCAGGGCTCAACCCTGGGCGGGACCAACCCGACCAGCGGACAGGGCGGCAAGCGGCACCCCACCATCGGTGATGGCGTGATCGTCAGTCTGGGCGCGGCGATCCTTGGCCCGATTGAAGTCGGCGCAGGGGCGCGGGTTGGGGCGAATGCCGTGGTGACCAAGGATGTTCCCGCCGGTGCGACGATGATCGGCATCCCGGCCAAGCCCACTTTGGTCGAGGTGACCCCGGCGACGCAGAACTTTGTCCCCTACGGCACGCCGTGCTCGGAACGCTTCGATCCGGCGACGCAGAAGCTGGAAATCCTCCAGTGCGAAATGGAAACAATGCAGAAGCGCCTAGCCCTGCTGCTGGAAGAGCGTGACGCGCTGGCGGCGGCCAAGTCCGCCGGGCGCAAGAAGGGCAAGACTTCAGCTTGAGCGCAGTCGTCACGCCTTTCCCGTCTATTGCGCCGCGCAGCGCGCAAGTCGGGTTTGAGCGGACCGAATTGCAGCGCATTCTCGATCTCTATGGCCGGATGGTCGCGGCTGGGCTGTGGCGCGACTATGCAATGGATTTTACCCGCGATGTCGCCAGCTTCGCCGCCTTCCGCCGCGCCGCCGAACGCCCGCAGGTCCAGATCGTCAAGCAGCCGGCGCTGCGCGGTCGGCAGGGGATGTGGGCGCTCTATGGCGAGCTCGGCCAGGTGCTGAAGCGCGGGCACGAGCTGGCTGGGGTACTCGTGCCCTTGGAGCGCAAATTGCTGAAGGTGGTGGATTAAGCCGCGCGCAGCTTGCCGGTAACCACCAACGGTAGCAGCATGGCACCGGCCAGCAGCGTGTTCGATACCGCGTTGAGCGGGAATCCGGTCGCGATCGAGACGTAGCTATCGATTACATACCACACCGCAATCCCCAAGGCCGCGCCGCGCCACAGCGGTCGGGCGGTGGCCGGTTCAAGCGTCATCGCCGCTCGCAACAGCGTGTAGAGCGTGATCATCCAACCAATCGTGATTGCACCCATCAGCCCGAAAGCAAAGCGCAGGTGCGGACTGGCATCAGTTGGCCAGGGCTTGCCGATCAGATCGAGGAACAGCGCGGTCGGCCCGGTTGTCGCGGGCCAGGCCGCGAGGTAGAGTATGAGCCCGAACAATCCCGCGCCCAGGCACCACAGGCTGATCCAGTTTCGCCAGAATGTTGACATTGCTGTTACTCCTTTTGTGTAGCATGTGCTACATATCACGAAACGTAGCGATTGCTACAGGAATCTTTCGATGAGCCGGACCGACCGCAAAGCCGCGTTGTTGCAAGCGCTGACTGACCATGTTCTGGCCGAAGGTCTGGCTGCGACGAGTCTGCGCCCGCTGGCTGCGGCAGTCGGTACCAGCGACCGGATGCTGCTCTACTATTTCCCCGACAAGCCGGCGCTGATCGCGGCGGTGTTGGGAGAGGTCGCGGCGCGGATGATGGCGATGCTGGAATTCCAGCGCAGCGCGGTGCCGGTTTCCCCGGCGGAGCTCGAGGCGCGGCTCATGCCATTGCTGCGCGAACCGGCGCTGTGGCCTTACATGCAGCTCTGGCTGGAAATGGCCGCCGCCGCCGCGCGCGGTGATCAGACCTGCCTTGCGGTCGGCGGGGGGATCGCCCGCGGCTTTGTCGATTGGCTGAGCATGCAAATTGACCTGGCAACGCCCGACAAACGCAAGCAAGCCGCAGTGCGGCTGCTGGCTGAGATCGAAGGCGCAGTGCTGCTCACCAGCCTTGGCCTCGGCGCGGAGATTGCGAAGCTTTGACGGCTCAGGCGAAGGTGTCGCCCACTCCGGTCACCGCCGATTGCGCCGCGGTCACCGTCTTGATGATCCGCTGCAGAAAGTAGGCCGCAGTGGCGATCAGGGTCAGCGCGAAGAGCAGCAGCAGGATGTCGGCGCTGGGCGGCGTAACCACGTGGATACCGGTGGCCGGGCCGATCGATTTGAGGAACAACAGCACGCCGGGGATCGTCCCGCCGACCAGATAGGCCGCCCACCACGAAGTCACATCGGGCGCGCTCTGCGCGGCGAACAGGGCTTCCTCGCCGATGCTGCGATTGTAGAGCTCGCGCATGGCCTGAAACGGCACAAACAGGTTGAGCAGCGGCACCAGAAAGCTGAACAGCGCCCAGGCCGGCGTGAAGTTCAGCCCTTCCAAACCGAGCGCTCGCAAGTTGCCATGCGCGCGCCAGATCCAGGCCGCGACCAAGACCGCGGTGGGCAAGACGACGAGCGAGTAGAGCACGAGGAGAATTACCCCCAAGGCCTTGATGACTTGTCCGATCAGAATCCCGCCCGGACCAATCAGCGCCAACAGGGCAAGCATCATGCCAGAAGTGCAGACCGCGACCACCGCCAACAGCAGGATCCGCGCCCAGCGCCCGCGCAGCTTCAATGAGGCCAGTTGTCGGTCGATAGAGCTCATCAAATCCCCCTGGAATCGTCAGCGAGCAAGGCTACCGATCCCGGGGGGCATTGCAAGCCAATGGCTCAGGCGATGGCCAGCACCGGCGCCGGAACCCGTGCGCGCAGGCCATCGGGCAATTGCCGGACCACGGTCGCGCGGATCGGGCTCCAGAAGGCCGAGAGGCAGAGCAGCGCCGAGCCGATCACCAGCGCGGTGATCGCGACGTTAAGCTCGACCATCCCGAACTCGCGGAACAGCCAGGTCATCGCCAGCAGTACATAGGCGAGGGCTGAAACCAACAGGGCACGGCGATCGACTGCAAGCGCCACGATCCCCATCAGGATGTAGATCGCCAGCACGCCGAGCGCAGACATGGCGCCAATGTTGCGGCCTTCGGTCACCCCAAGCCAGTGGAACAACGGGTGCGCGATCATCGGTGCGGCCAGCAGGTGAAGCCAGAAGGCCACATCGCTGCGCCGGGTTTCGCGGGCGCGGTCGGAAGAATCCCAGCGCATCGCCCATGCAAACACGGCCAGCCCGGCAATGAAGACCAGCGCCAGCATGATCTTCTCGCCGTCGTCACCATTCTTGAAGAGCGGTATCAAGGCCGATGCGATCAACGCAATCACCGTCACTGCACAGGCAGCGGCGCCAGCAGCCACGGTGATCGGCACCATAAAGCGCCGCCAATGGAACCATGCCGCCCCCGCGGCGGTAAGCGCGATTGCCGCACCGATCAGCGCAGCGGTCTGTTCTGACACGTTCGGATCATTCTCCGCGATCATGTTGATCGGGATCGCGGCGATGCCGCCGACGAATCCAAGCAACAGCACAATCGAGGGCAGCGCCATCCGCCGCTTCCGAGTAAAGAACTCGGCCAGTCCCCAGGCTCCGCCTGCCACCAGCAGGCCCGCCACCCCGGGCGCAATCGCTTCGCCGATTGCCGCCAGCGCGCCGAGCAGCATCACGGCGGCAATCGTCACGAAGATATCGTTGAACCCGGTGATCAGCCGGAAATGCTCTTCATCCGCAGCCGGGGCAGCGCGCATGCCATTGGCATGATTGCGCAAAGCGTCTGCGGCTTCGCGCGTTATGGCCCCGGCGGATACTGCCGATTGCAGATCAGCTTCGCTGTACATGGTAAGCTCTCCCCTTTGAGATCGGAAGAGCATGGGCTTGCTGTATTAGTTAGTCAATACACTATGGCAGGGGCTGGTCAGGCACCCCGCGCTGCAATCATATCGGCAACATCGACGAATTTCTCACGCGGCGCGCCATCGCGGGCGCGGGCTTCTTCGGCTTCCTCGATCTTTTTCCAGTCGCGGAAGGTGACGACGTCCAGCCCGCGTGCTTCGGCCAATTGATCGAAGCCCGCGCGGCCTTGCTTGCCGCCGCTGCCCAATGCGCCGGCGGCTAGGTCTTCGGCGACCCGCTCCACCACGCCGAATCCATCGGGCCGATTGGTGCCAATTGTCCCCGAAGGTCCGCGCCGCGCCCAGCCGACGCAGTAGAGCCCAGGCAGAATGCGGCCCTCGCTGTTGGCGAACTTCCCTTCGCGCTCGTCGAACGGCACATCGGGGATCGGGCTCGAGCGATAGCCGATGCAGCTGATCACCAGGCTTGCCGGGATCGTGTAGATTTCGCCGGTGCCGACCGCGCGGCCGGCCTCTACTATGGTGCGTTCAACTTCCACCCCGGTGACCTTGCCGTCGCCCAAGATCGCGCGCGGGCTGGCGAAGAAA
Organism: uncultured Novosphingobium sp.; assembly: GCA_964628635.1. Lineage (GTDB taxonomy): Bacteria > Pseudomonadota > Alphaproteobacteria > Sphingomonadales > Sphingomonadaceae > Novosphingobium. The sequence continues at coordinate 6,715 of CAZVMC010000049.1, forward strand.
TCGAATTCGATCTCGATCTTCGCGTCGGCGTAATGGCTTTCGGGGATCGCCGCGAAACTGCGCAGGTGGGTTACCGATTTGCGCAGGCCCGGTTCGAGCAGCGCGTCCTCACCCTCTTCGGGCAGGTCCGCCGGATCGACGCGCGGCGCGGCGCGCGAAAGGTGCATCAGCTCGCCCAGTTCCTTGGGGGTCATCATGATCTGGTGCGGCCCGCGCCGCCCCAGCACGACAATCCGCTTGAGCCGCGAGGTATCGAGCACGTCGAGCGCGTGGGCCACGATATCGCTGCCATCGAATTCGGCGCGGGTCTTGGAGAGGATCCGCGCGACATCGAGCGCGACATTGCCCATGCCGATCACCACCGCGGTATCGCCCGAGAGATCGGGATCGAGGTCTGCGAACAGCGGGTGGCCGTTGTACCAACCGACGAAGCCCGCGCTGCCATAGACGTTGGGCAGATTCTCGCCCGGCATGTCCATCTTGCGGTCATGCGGCGCGCCGGTGGCGATTACGACGGCATCGTAGAGCGCCTGCAGCTCGCCGATCGACAGGTCCTTGCCGATCATCACATTGCCGACGAAGCGCACGTTGTCGGAGAGGTTGGTCGCCTCATAGCGCCGTGACACGCCTTTGATCGACTGGTGATCGGGCGCCACCCCCGTGCGGATCAGACCATAGGGGACCGGGAGCATGTCGAAGATATCGACGCGCACATCGTCGCCCCACTGCTTCTGCGCGGCCTCGGCCGTGTAGTACCCGGCGGGACCGGAACCGACGATGGCTATGTGACGCATGGGGCGGCTCCGGAATGAGGGGGCTTCGACAGGCTCAGCCTGAGCGGTTCTGCAAAGCGGAATTCACGCCAACTCCCGCTCATGCTGAGCTTGTCGAAGCATCGGGCGCGGCATCTGGGTCAGGCCGCCTTCCTGTTGGGCGTTTCCTCCGCGTCGAGGAACCCGTGGATCGAGGACAGCGTCTGTTCGCGGTGGGTCAGCATGAACAGGTGACCGCCGTTTTCGAAAATTTCCAACCGGCTGTTGGGGATCAGCGCTTCCAGCATCTTGCCGTTGATCAGAGGGACGATCTGATCGTCCTCACCCATCATGATCAGCGTTTCCTTCTTCAGGAAGGGCAGGGCCGGAACACTGGTCCAGCCCAGCATACAGAGCAGCTGATAGAAATAGCCGCGCGGGGTGGGCGGGGTCAGGCGGCTGATATGCTCGCTCTTGCCGCCGGTCAGCCCGCCGTAGAGCGTGCGGAAATGCTGCTCCATGAAGGCGGCATCGACATAGCGGCGCGGGTTGGCCATCTTGGTCAGCGCGGCGGGGTTGCCGGGAACCATGATCATCCCGGCCGTGGTCGCGCAGAGGACCAGACGGCGCACATAGTCGCCGTGCTGCAGCGTGAAGTGCTGCGCCATCGCGCCGCCCCACGAAACGCCCATCACGTCGACTTGATCGCAGCCGAAGCGCTTGAGCAGTTCCTTGGCGGTCCAGCTCATCGTGAACGGCGTGTAGGGCACCAGCGGTTCGGGGCTTTGGCCCACGCCGGGCATATCGAACATGATGAAGGGCCGGTCGGTCAACGCTTCGGCCAGCGGCGCCACGGCTTCGATATTGGCGCCAATCCCGTTGAAGAACAGAATCGGCAGGTGCTCGCTCGGCTGGTCCCAGCGCCAGCGGGCGACGCGCAAGGTCCGTCCGCCGACTGATTCCATCGAGAACTCGGCGGTCAATTCAACACTCAACGCGGTTCCCCCTCAAGCCTGATCGAGCACGTAGAGCCCGGGTGCGGCTTCGCGCGGTGGGTTCTTCTTGCTGCCGAGCGACTTGGGCGCAGCGACTTGCTTGCCCGAGCGCTTGTGCATCCAGTCCATCCAGAACGGCCACCAGCTTCCGGCCACTTCCTCGGTGCCTTTCAGCCAGTCGTCAACGTCTGCGGGCGGATGGCCCGGCTTTTTCGACACAAAATATTTGGCCTTGGGATTGCCCGGCGGGTTGAGGATCGCCTGCATATGGCCCGATTGGCTGAGCACGAAGGTGACATCCTTCGATCCGAACAACTGGGTCGAACGATAGCAAGCGCGCCAGGGGGTGATGTGATCGGTCACCCCGCCCAGGATGAACAGGTCGCTGGTGACCTTCGAGAGATCGACCTTGTGCCCGACCATCTCGACCTCACCTTGCTTGGCGAAGGCCAGCGTTTCGAAGATGTGCAGGAAATCGCCCATCAGCGTGGCCGAAAGATTGGTGGCATCGGCATTCCAGAACAGCACGTCGAAAGCCGGCGGATCGTCGCCCATCAGGTAGTTATTGATAACATAGTTCCAGATCAGATCATTGGGCCGAAGCCAGGCGAACCCGCGGGACAGGTCGTTGCCCTTGATGATCCCGGCCTTGGCGGCGCGCTGCTTGGCTAGTTGCAGGCCATTCTCGGTCATCAGCGATCCGGCTTCGATATCGTTCTGCTTGGGATGCAACACGCAGACCATCAGCGTCAGCGCGTTGATCCGCGGGTCCTTCTCCGCCGCCAGCTTGCTCGCCAGCATCGAGGCGGTCTGCCCGCCCGAGCAACCGGCTGAAACGTTGACCTTGTCTGACCCCGTGATCTCGCAAACCGTATCGAGCGCGCGGGTGCAGGCGGCGATGTAATCGTCCATGCCCCAGTGGCCGTTTTCCTTCTGCGGGTTCTTCCAGCTGATCATGAAAGTCTGCATGCCGCTATCGACCTGATACTTGACCACCGACTTTTCTGGAGAGAGGTCATTGATGTACATCTTGTTGATTTGCGGCGGAATTGTCAGCTGCGGGATGGCATAGACCTGTTCGGTGCTGGGGGCATACTGGATCAGCTCCATGATCTCGTCCCGGTAGACCACGCTGCCCTTGCTGGTCGCAACGTTCTCTCCAAGCTTGAACGGCTTCTTGTTGACCTGGCTGACCATACCCTGGTTATGGACCATGTCCTCGTAGGCGTTTTTGAGGCCCTTGATCAGGCTGAGCCCGCCGCTGTCAATCAGCCGCTTTTGCGCGGTGGGATTGCCGACCAGCGTGTTCGTCGGCGAGAGGCTGTCGATGATGATGTTCGAGATAAAGTTGGCGCGATCACGCTCCAGTTCGTCGAGCTCCAGATCGGCAAGCCAGTTCTTCATGCCCTTTTGTACCGCAAGGTAATACTGCGCCCCGGCGCGGAAGAAGGGGTTATAGCGCCAGGCCGGATCCATAAAGCGCTTGTCCTTCGGATCGGGTGCCAGCTCGCTCTTGCCGGTCAAAATCTTGACCACATCGTCGGCCCAAACCTTGGTGTGCTTGAGCACGCGGTTCGGATCGCTGGCGGTTTCGCGCAGCAGCAAGGCAACCGCACCGACGAAATCTTCCCGAGCGAGGCCGACAAGTGGCCCCAATGCGGTTGTCGATTGGGCAGCTTCGTTTTCAAGCGTTGAGCCTTGCTTGGCCATCGGTTCCCCCGGGGTTCGCTGTTCTGGTTGGCAGACAACATGCCCGTGACTCCGGGGCATTTCAAGCGCGAGGTCGCAGGGCAAATATTTACCGCTCGCGTGCGGAAATTAACCATTCTTCAAGCGCATCTGAGCCATCTATGCGGTCATGTCAGGTCAATTGGCACGGCGGGAAATGGAGCCCGGGTCAGGCAGTGCGCCGCCTGAGCGCGCCGCTGCGCCCACCGTCCATGGCCAGATCGCGGTTGAGGCTAGCCCGCAATCGCGGCGAACGGCCCCCCCGGTACACGCTGTCCAATCCCGCCGACGCAACCCGGCAGCGGAAATCGACATCAGCCAGATTGATCGCAATTGGGGCCTGATTGCGCCGATCATGGCGGCGGGCCTGATCCTTACGGGACTTACCTCGTCCAGTCTGCCCAGCGGTCTTTCTGCGGTTTTTGCGATGCTCGCGGTCAGCGTCGTGGCGATGAGCAGGTTTCTGATCGGTTGGGAAGGACGATATCTTCATTCCAACTGGCAACGATCCTTGCTCATGCTTGCTGCCGTTGGGATGCCGACATTCCTGTATGGCATGGCGATCGCGCAATGGACCCAAGGCCTGCCGGCTGGCCACTGGAGCCAATCGCTCGGTGTCTTGGTGATCGTGGCGACCCTTTCGTCGGTTATTCTCAAGGGACGATTGCCAAGCGTGATGAGCGCACAGCTCGGACTCTGGTCGGGCGTGGCGGCGGTTGCTGGTGGTGCCAGCACCTGGTTGATTGTGATCGTCGGTGCGGTCGTCGCCGCGTTTGCGGCCGTGCGGCAAGCAAGGCAAGAACGCGCCGCAGCCGAGCGGCGCGCACAGCTGGAGCGCAACCAGCAACGTGCCGAAGAAATCCTCAATGATTTCGAGCAAATGGGCCAAGGCTGGTTTTGGGAAACCGACCGCCGCGGCGCAATCACCTATGTTTCGCCGACGGTGGGGCAGGTCTTGCAGGTTGACCCGGATCGCCTGATCGGCCGGCCATTCACCGATCTGTTCATCCTCGACGGTCATGGCCAAAAGGGCGAACGGACGCTGGTCTTCCATCTGTCTGCCCGTTCGCCGTTTCAGGAAATCGCGGTGCGGGCCGCGGCGCAGGATGAAGAGCGTTGGTGGGCTGTCACCGGACGGCCGATGTTTGACAGCTTCAACAACTTCGTCGGCTTCCGCGGCTCAGGGCATGATTTGACCGAACAGCGTCGTTCTGAAGAAAATGCCGCGCGGCTGGCACATTACGATTCGCTGACTGGTCTCGCCAATCGCTTCCAGATGTCGCAGACGCTTGAGAAGATTCTGGCAGCGCAGCGGATCGATCATCGGGCCTGTTCGGTCTTCCTGTTAGACTTGGACCGGTTCAAGCAGGTCAACGATACCCTAGGCCACCCGGCCGGCGATGCCTTGCTCAAACAAGTCGCGGCCCGTCTTGAGGCAACGGTCGGCCAATATGGCCGCGTTGGTCGTTTGGGCGGTGATGAATTCCAAGTTGTGATCCCCGGCAAGCATCCGCGTGAAGATCTGGCAGCACTGGCCCAACGCATCATCATCAACCTGTCAGAGGCCTATGCAATCGAAGGCCACCGGGTGGTGATCGGCGCTTCGGTGGGGGTAGCACTGGCTCCCGACGATGGCGTGACTTCGGAAGCGATCATCCGCAACGCCGACCTTGCACTCTATGCCGCCAAGGATGGTGGGCGGGGACGGCACCACTTTTACAACTCCGACCTCCATTCCGACGCCGAAGAACGGCGGCAGCTCGAGGCTGATCTGCGCGAAGCGCTCTCGACCGGCGGGTTGGAGCTTTACTATCAACCGGTGGTCCACACCGCGACCGAACGGATTACCGGCTTTGAAGCGCTGCTGCGCTGGAACCATCCCACCAAGGGCTGGCTATCGCCGACCAAATTCATCCCGATTGCCGAAGATACCGGGCTGATCGCAGCGATCGGTGAATGGGCGCTGCGCACAGCCTGCAAGGACCTGGCCGGATGGCCGGAAAGCGTGCGGGTGGCAGTCAACGTTTCGCCGCTCCAGTTCGCCAATCCGGCCTTGCCGGCGATCGTTACCAACGCCCTCGCATCGGCACAAATCAATCCGGCGCGGCTTGAACTGGAAATCACCGAAAGCGTCTTCCTTAACGACGACGCTGGCACCGAGGCGATGTTTGCCGCGCTCAAGCGGGTTGGCGTGCGATTGGCGCTCGACGATTTCGGGACCGGCTATTCCTCGCTCGGCTATTTGAAAAAGGCCCCGTTCGACAAGATCAAAATCGATCAGAGCTTCGTGCGTGGAGCGACCATGGCAGGCAGCCGCAATGGCGCGATCATCGCTTCGATCGTGAGCCTCGCCGAATCGCTGGGCATGGAGACTACCGCCGAGGGGGTCGAAACCCTTGATGAGCTTGATCTGGTGCGGATGCTCGGCTGCAGCCATGTGCAAGGCTTCATCTACGAGAAGCCGATGAGCTTTGATTCGGCCACGCAGAAATTGGCCGTAGGGCTTACGGCAGTTGCCCGCGGACCGCGCTCAGCGCGCGCCTCGCGCCAGACGATGTTGCGCAAGGTGGTGCTCGATCATGGTGGGCAGCACTATCATGGCACCATTCGCAACATCTCCGCGACCGGTGCGATGGTCGAAGGACTTTGGAACGTCCCGCCCGGCACGATTTTCCGGATCAATATTGCTGACGGCTTCATGGTGACCGCGACCGCGCGCTGGTGCCAACAGGACCGGATGGGGATCGAATTTTCCAGCCCACTTGCGCTGGATTCGAACGGACGCATTGCCGCGCTGAGTGGCGGCGTCAGCGACCAGGATCGCCTGACGATTCGAGCGCGCGCTTGATGGCGATCTTAGCTTAAAAATAACCATCGCAGGCTAAGGATTAGCCGACGTCACGCAACGATTGGAATGCAGGGAAGTTTGGAAATTGTCACGCGCCGAAGGTTCAGCTTTGGGGAAATTCAAGACCTTGCTGGGCAGCAAGGGCAGAAGCTCTGCGGCCGAAGCCGATGTAGCCAATGCTTCGACCGGCGAACTGCGCCAGGCTTTGGCCCTGCTGCGCGATTATGAAACCTCCGGGCTTGGCTGGTTCTGGTCGAGCGATGCCGAAGGCAAGGTCACCTATATTTCCGAAGTGGTGGCCCAGCGGATGGGGGTCAGCCGCGATCAGCTGCTCGGCAAACCCGTGCAATCGCTATTCATCCTTGACCGGGACGAAGAGGACACGGTTGAACGTCCGCTCCCGCTGATCCTCAGCGCCCGCAAGACCTTCTCGGATCTGCCGGTCCGCGCCGCAACCGACAATGCCGAAGTGTGGTGGTCGATTTCCGGGCGGCCGCAGTTGAGCGGCGATGCCGAATTCCTGGGTTACCGGGGCAATGGCGTGGACGTAACGGCTAGTCGGCAGAGCCAGAAGGACGCCTCGCGCCTTGCCCAATACGATTCTCTGACCGGCCTCGCCAACCGCCACCGGATGGGCAAACGCCTGACTGCAACGCTGACTGCGTACAAGGCAGCCAAGCGGAGCTGCGCGATCTTCATGATGGACCTCGACCGGTTCAAGCAGGTGAACGATACGCTGGGCCACCCGGCCGGGGACGAATTGCTCAAGCAGGTTGCCCAGCGGCTCCAGCGGGTAATCAAGGAAAACGGTTGCGAAATCGGCCGCCTGGGCGGCGATGAATTCCAGATCATGCTGCCCGATATCGACGATCGCGGGCGTCTGGGTGAGATTGCCAAGACTGTGATCACCATGATCTCACAGCCCTACCAGATCGAAGGCAGCCGCTGCGTGATCGGCGCCTCGATCGGAATCGCGATCGCCCCCTATGATGGGATCGACGCCGACGAACTGGTGCGCAGCGCCGATCTGGCGCTCTATGCTTCCAAAGGCGGAGGGCGCGGGCAGTTCCGGTTCTACTCCAGCGATTTGCATGACGAAGCTGAACGCCGCCGGAGGATTGAGGAAGATCTGCGAGACGCGCTTGGCCAGGACCAGATTTATGCGGTCTATCAGCCACTGGTTGATGCCAAGACCAACGTCGTCGTGGGGCTCGAAGCGCTTACGCGTTGGGAGCATCCCGAACTGGGCAATGTGCCGCCTTCGCTGTTCATCCCGATCGCCGAGGACTGCAACCTGATCGGCGCGTTGGGCGACTGGATACTGCGGCAGGCCTGCGTCGATTGCGCCGCATTGCCGGGCAATGTTCGCGTCGCGGTCAATGTCTCGGCAGCGCAGTTTGCCAATCCGGGCTTCGCAACCACCGTTGCGCAAGCCTTGGCTCATGCTGACCTGCTGCCCGAACGGCTTGAGTTGGAGCTGACCGAGAGCATCTTTCTGGGCGATGGCCCTGCGCGCGACGAAATGTTTACCGCCCTGAAGATGTTGGGCGTCCGCTTGTCGCTCGATGATTTCGGTACCGGCTACTCTTCGCTCGCTTATTTGCAACATGCCCCGTTCGACAAGATCAAGATCGACAAGGGTTTCATCACCGGGGTGACCGACAAAACAAATCGCAATGGCGCGATCATCCAGTCGATTGTCAGCCTGGCTGATGCGCTGGGCATGGATACCACGGCTGAGGGGATCGAAGCGCTCGACGAGCTTGAAGCGATGCGCAAGCTCGGCGTGAAGCAGATCCAAGGCTATGTCTATGCGCAGGCTTGTGCCTACGACGATGTGATTGAGGCGATGACCTCGGGGCAATGGACCATCGAACCCAATGGCCCCAGCAAGTATCGCACCGAGCGCCGCACGGTGCTGCGCCGGGTCGGCTTGATCCACGAAGATCACCGCTATGAAGCGATGATGCGCAACCTTTCGCGCTCGGGCTGCATGGTCGAAGGCCTGATGGATGTGCCGATTGGGACCAAGTTCGTGGTCGATCTGGGCGAAGGGCAGCTGGTAATGGCGGTCGTGCGCAGATCGGCAGCGGCAATGCAGGGCCTCGAATTCGAGGTCAATCTGGTTGATGACGGCGCGGGTGGCCTGTGCACCCGGCACCGCGTTTCGCCCTATCTGTTGGCGCAGGCCGGGATGCCGCTGCAGGCCTTGCCGCCGGGGAACTATCCGATGCAACTGATGCAGCAACCCGGCACTCCAATCAGCATTCCGAAGTTTGGGCAGGCCGATCTAAAGACGCGGGGCTAAGCGTCGTTGCGGTTCCATTCGCTTGATGGCTTGCGCGGCATCGCGGCAATCGCGGTGATGCTTTTTCACGCTGGCGCCGCTTCACCGCTGGCTATGCCGCGCGGCTATCTGGGCGCCGACCTGTTTTTCATCCTCAGCGGGTTTGTGCTCGGCCATGCCTATGAGCATCGCCTGCAACACGGTCTCGGCAGGGGACAGTTTCTGCGCCTGCGCCTGCAGCGGACCTACCCGCTGTATTTTCTGGGGGCGCTGACCGGGTGCCTGCTGATCAACGGCAGCCCCTTGATGTTGCTGATGATTCCCACTGCCTCGCCAGACGGCCTGCTGTTCCGCGCCAATGCACCCCTGTGGTCGCTGCTTTACGAGTTGGCGGTGAACCTGTGTTGGGCCGTGATCGCCGTGCGGTGGCGGCTGCGCAGTCTGGTCTTCGCGCTGCCGGTTTTGGCGGTGCCGTTTGTCTGGGGGGTGGTTAGCTTTGGCAATGCCGATCTGGGCGCGCATTGGCAGACAATCGGCCCGGGGCTGGGGCGGACGGCCTTTTCCTTCACTGTTGGTTTGATTCTGTTCCGGCTGCACCGCCGCGCGGGGAGCCCGCAGACAATCACCCCTAACGCTTGGGCGCTGCCAGTGCTGCTTGTGCTCGCCTTGGCAGTGCCGTTCACCGATCGCGTGGCGGCCGATCTGGTTACTGTCGCGCTAGTCCTGCCGGCCATCGTCTGGCTGGGCGCCTGCTGGCAGACTCCGCAGACGACGCTCGCCGCGCGGCTGGGCGGGCTGTCGTTTCCGCTCTATTGCCTGCACGCGCCCTTCGTGGCGATGGGCCATGCCTCGACCGCGCTGATGAGCGCGATCTGCCTCGGCATGATCGGCCTCGCGCTGCTGCTCGACCGGCTCTACGATCAGCCGGTGCAGGCCTGGTTGCGGCGGCACGCCAATGCCCTGCACAGCCCGCAGCTGGCGCAAGGCTAGGCTCGGCCCACCGGGCGAGGTGACAGGCTGGACCCTTGCCGCTAAGGGCGCGGCATGACTGACCTCAGCCTGATCCGCAACTTCTCCATCATCGCCCATATTGACCACGGCAAGTCCACGCTGGCGGACCGGCTGATCCAGTTTACCGGCGGGCTGAGCGAGCGCGAGATGTCGGCGCAGGTGCTCGATAACATGGATATCGAGAAAGAGCGCGGGATCACGATCAAGGCGCAGACGGTGCGGCTCAGCTACCCGGCCAAGGATGGCAAGACCTATCAGCTCAACCTGATGGACACCCCCGGCCACGTCGATTTCGCCTACGAGGTCAGCCGCAGCCTCGCCGCCTGCGAGGGCGCGCTCCTCGTCGTCGACGCCGCGCAGGGGGTTGAGGCGCAGACGCTCGCCAACGTCTACCAGTCGATCGAGCACGACCATGAGATTGTGCCGGTGATCAACAAGATCGACCTCCCCGCGGCCGAGCCGGACAAGGTCAAGGCCGAGATCGAGGAGATCATCGGCCTCG
>CAZVMC010000050.1:0-16169 GCA_964628635.1 uncultured Novosphingobium sp.
AGGCGCGGCAGCATGTTCATCTGCGCGCGGCTTTCGACCTGGAACACGCCCAAGGAATCGCCCTTGCACAGCATGTCGTAAACCGCCGGATCCTCGCGCGGGACGCTCGCCAGCGTCAGATCCTTGCCATAGTGATCGCGCAGCAGATCGAGGCATTTGCGGATGCAGGTCAGCATGCCCAGCGCCAGCACATCGACCTTGAGGATGCCGAGCGCGTCGATGTCGTCCTTGTCCCACTCGATGAACGAGCGGTCGGCCATCGCCCCGTTGCCGATCGGCACAGTCTCGGTCAGCGCGCCTTCGGTGAGGATGAACCCGCCGACGTGCTGCGACAAATGCCGCGGCATGCCGATCATCTGCTCGGTCAAGGCCAGCACCCGGCGCAGGTGCGGATCGCTGAGGTCCATCCCCGCTTCCTGCTCGACATGGGCTTCCTTGATCGAGCGCCCGTGCCCGCCCCAGACCGTCTTGGCGAGCGCGGCGGTAACGTCCTCGGAGAGCCCCATCGCTTTGCCCACCTCGCGGATCGCCATGCGCGGGCGGTAGTGGATCACCGTGGCGCAGAGGCCCGCGCGGTGGCGGCCATAGCGCGCGTAGATATACTGGATCACCTCCTCGCGGCGTTCGTGTTCGAAATCGACGTCAATATCGGGCGGCTCGTCGCGGTCTTCGGAGATGAAGCGTTCGAACAGCAGCGAATGCTCGGCCGGGTTCACCCCGGTGATGCCCAGACAAAAGCACACCGCCGAATTGGCCGCAGAGCCCCGCCCCTGACACAGAATCGGCGGATTCTGTGCACGGGCGAAATCGACGATATCCTTGATCGTCAGGAAATACTGCGCGAGCGCCTTCTTGCCGATCAGCGCCAGTTCCTTCGCCAACACCTCCTCCACAGCCTCTGGCACGCCATCCGGGTAACGCGCGGCGGCCCCCTCGGCAGTCACGCGGGCGAGGTATTGCTGGGCATCGAGGCCATCGGGATAGACTTCGCGCGGATATTCGTAGCGCAGCTCATCCAGACTGAAACAGCAGGCATCCGCCACCTCCCGCGCCGCCGCGATCGCGTGGGGCCAGGGCGCGAACAGGCGGATCATTTCTTCGGGCGATTTGAGGTGCCGTTCGGCATTGGGCTGGAGCAAGTGCCCGGCCCGGGCGACGGTGGTCTTGTGGCGGATCGCCGTCATCACATCGTGCAGCGGACGGCGCTGGGGGGCGTGATAAAGCACATCGTTGGTGGCGAGGATGGTCAGGCCGTTGTCGCGGGCCAGTGCATCAAGCCGCGCGATCCGGGCGATATCGTCACCGGTGTAGAGATAGCTGGCGGCGATATGGCGCAGCGTGGGGAGCTGCTGCGTCAGATGCGGGAGGAGTGTGCCGAGCGGCGCGGTCAGGAAAGTGGGTTCACGCAAAGGCGCAGAGGGAAGGAAGGCGCAAAGGGGCTGTTCTGCGCCGCAGGCATTATCACTTTCTTGAACGGTTTCACCTCCCGCAACCTCGCAGCTTAAAGGGAGCGTTGCCCCCAGTGCTACCTCTTTGCGCCTTTGCGCCTTTGCGCCTTTGCGTGAACCCCTTTCTTCTTCCCTCTGCGTCTCTGCGGCTCTGCGTGAAACGAAATCGACGACATTGCTCTCCACCGCCACGGTGAACTCCGCCGCCAGGTCTGCCGGTGGCACCAGCACCAACTGCACGCCCTCACTATGCTGGGCCAGCATCGCGAGGCTGATGTCGCAGAGACCCTTATCCTGCCATTCGCCATCGAGCTTGCCCATCCGCCCGGCCGAAATCAGGCGGCAGAGCCGGCCATAGGCGGCACGGTCGGTGGGATAGGCGAGGAAGGCCAGCCCCTCGGCGGTCTCGATCCGGCAGCCGATTACGGGGGTGAGACCCAGCGTCTTCGCCTCGGTGTGCACCCGCACCACCCCGGCCATGGAATTGGCATCGGCAATCCCCAGCGCATCGTAGCCCAGCGCCCGCGCCTGGGTGACCAGATCGACCGCATCCGATGCCCCGCGCAGGAACGAGAAGCAGCTCGCCAGCCCCAACTCAACGAACGGTGCGCGTTCGGGCGGCGACAAGCCTGCGGGTTCGGCGCGGCGGCGTTCCGGGGTGAGCGAGGCTTCAGGCATGGAGGCCCTGCAGGAACCACTCCGGCGCGCCGCCGCGCCCGTCGTTTGTGAGGCCCGCGCGGTAAATCCAGTAGCGCCGCCCTTCCCCATCCTCGATCCGGTAGTAATCGCGCAGCCGCGTGGAGCCGCGCTGCCGCCACCATTCCGGGGCGATCCGTTCGGGTCCTTCGGCGCGGGCGATCTCGTGGACATTGCCCCGCCAGCGGAACCGGCGCGGCAGGCCATCGGGGCTGGCGTAGAGCACGGCGATCGGCTCGGCGCGGTCGAGCAGTTTGATCGGGCGGGCGTGGAAGGCGAACTCCTCCTGCGCGGCCGCTTCGGGAGTAAGCGCTGCGATCCATTGCTGCGCACGTTCGGGCAGATAGCTGGCCTGCGGTACCGGGCGGCGGATCGCCGCCGCGCCAAGCCGCACCGAAAGCCGATCGATACAAGCCGCCAGTGAAGTACCATGCGCCTCCGCTGCGGCCTCGAAATCGGCCTGGCTCAGTGCGAGCGGCTCGCACCACGGGGCGCTGAGCCGGGCGAGCTCGATCCCGAACCCGGCATCGACATCGTCAAGCTTGGCGCCGAACAGCCGCGCGATATGGGCGGCATCGCGAGTGGCCGCTGCCAGTTCGAGCCGACGCTGGACCACTTCACCATCGACCTTCCACAGCGCCAAGGCGAGTCGCCGCGCGCCAAGCGCCTTGCCTTCAAGTACCCGAACCAGATCGGCGCAGAGATCGGCCAGCACCTGATCGAGCAGCGCGCGGTGACGGATCGGCTCCATCAGCCGGCGCTGGACCAGCGGCGTCTCAGCAGCGCGCACCGGCAGCAGCGGCTCGGGCACTTCGCCGAGCAGCTGGTCGAGCCGGACCAGCGGGTTGGCGGCGGGGGCCTTGTGGTTGCGGAACCGCCGCGCCAGCGCCTCGCGCGCGACCCCAGTGAGATCGCCGATCCGCTTGAGGCCGAGGCGGCGAAGGACGAGGACGGTAGCGGGATCGAGGCGCAATGCGGCGACGGGCAGCTCGTCGAGGCTCCCGCCCGGATGCAGGATCGCTTGCTCCGGCCCGTAATGCGCCAGCGCCCAGGCCGCGCCAGCCGTCGGCGCAATCGCGAGGCGCACAGTGAAGCCGCGCGCGGCAAAGCGCTCCGCCGCATCGGCCAGCAAAGCCTCCTCCCCCCCATAGAGATGCGCCACCCCGGTGATATCGACCAGCAGCCCGTCGGGCGGATCGAGCGCTGACCACGGCCCCCAGCGCTGCGCCCACAGCGCCAGACGCTCAAGGCAGGCGCGGTCCCCCGCCGGATCGGCCGGGGCGACCGCCAGTTCGGGGCACAGCGCACGGGCATCGGCCAGCATTGTCCCCACTCGCACCCCCGCCGCATGCCCCGCGGCGTTGGTCGCGGCGATGCGCGGGCCATGGGCGGTGTCGCTCAGCAGCGCAAAGGGGGCTGCGCTAACGCCTTCAGCCAGCTGCCAGCGATCGATCGCCAGCGCCGCCAGCCAGATCGCGAGAATGCGTGGTTCGAGACGGGCCTTCACTGCGTTCAGTCCCTCCTCACCATGAACGGGCGATTTTTACCTCCGCTCGCCCTGAGGAGGGATCGAGGCCGCAGGCCGAGAGCCCATCTCGAAGGGCGCGCAACACCCATTCACCGGGAGGGAAAGCCCGCGCGCGGAACAGTTCGGCGTGCCAGGCGGGGGAGCCAGGCGCCTGCGGGTTCCAGCGCGGCGGGAGCGAAGGCGCGGCCCGCGCCGCCCAGCGCATCCGGGCGGAGGAAAGATCGCGCTGTGCATCCAGCCGGACCAACCACAACGGCGTGCCGTGCCGCTCCGCCGCGAAGCTGAGCCGGCGCGAGGCGGTGAAGTTCAGCGCCTTGGGGTTGCCCGCCAGTTCGCCGATCACGAAAGCCAGATCGCGGCAGCGCAGCCCTTCCTCCAATGCGAACAGCGCATCTTCGGGCGTCTTGGCGGCGACGTGGATCAACCGTCCACCCAGCGCGAGCGGCAAGCCGGGGCGATAGGGTCGCCCGCCCAGCTTGAGCGCGCGGGCATCCTGCACCCACAGCCACGGACGCTGATCGCCGCTCTGCCCCGCATCGAGCGCGAGCGCGAGCGCCAGCCCGGCCCCGGCAGCTTCATCGGCAGCGGCGAAGACTTCCCCGTGCTGCGCCGTTCCGCCCAGCCCCGGCCGCCATCCGGGGCCAGCGGTAAGCCCGCGCGGCAGCGGCGCGCGGCGGCGGGCAAAAGCCGCGAGGGGGAGAACACTGGTCATCGGACCGACGTTTATGTTCTATTTTTGTTCCGATGAAAAGCGATTCGTCGCCTGCTCACCAAAGAAAAAGGGGCGACCCGAAGGCCGCCCCAGTTCGGGTCGCATGGGCCGGTTAGCCCAGCCTGCGAACCCGCTCATTGATCCAGATCAAACCTCGCGGCCCGAAACGGTCAGCGGCGGCGCATCGGGATCATCCTCATGCACCTCAACCAGACCGCGGCCGACATGGCTGCGGCTGCGGCTGTAGCCGAAGTAGATCAGCAGCCCCAGCGCCGCCCAGCCCACAAACAGTGCGAGCGTGTAGCCCGAGAGGCTGAAGAACAGATAGAGGCAGCCAATGATCGCCAGCGGCGCGACGATCATCACCGCCGGAGTGCGGAACGGCCGCGCGCGGTTGGGATCGCTCTTGCGCAGCATCAGCACCGCAAAAGCCACCATCGCAAAGGCGAACAGCGTGCCCGAGTTGGAGATGTCCGCCAGCGCGCCCACCGGGAACAGCGCCGCGAAGAAGGCCACAAAGACGCCGGTAATGATCGTCACCACGTGCGGCGTCTTGTACTTCGGGTGCACCTTGCTCAGCGCCTCAGGCAGCAGCCCGTCGCGGCTCATCACGAAGAAGATGCGGGTCTGACCGAACATCATCATCAGCACCACCGAAGGCAGCGCCAAACCGGCGGCGAGGCCAACCAGATTGCCGATCTGCTGCCAGCCAATCTCGCGCAGCGTCCAGGCCAGCGCTTCCTTCGAGCAGACCACAACTTCCTTGGCCTGCGCGGCGCAGGCCGCAGTCAGTTCCTTGCTGCCCGGCGCGATCCCGTTGCCGGCGGCGTCAAACAGCGGCTGGGCACCGACCGAGCCGATCACCCCTGCCGCGACCAGCAGGTAGAACACGGTGCAGATCGCCAGCGACCCGATCAGCCCGATCGGCATGTTGCGCTGCGGGTTCTTGGTTTCCTCCGCCGCGGTCGAAACCGCATCGAAGCCCACGTAAGCAAAGAAGATCGAAGCGGCCGCGGCCGAGATCCCAGCGAAGCCAAGCGGCGCGAAGGGTTCGAAATTCTGCGAGTTCATCACCGGAACAGCAAGGATCACGAACAGGGTCAGCGCAGTGATCTTCACTGCGACCAGAATCGAGTTGATGAAGGCACTTTCCTTGGTGCCGATCACCAGCAACCAGGTCACCAGCAGTGCGATCAGGAATGCGGGAACGTTCATGATTCCGCCGTCGATCGGACCCAGCGTCCAAGCGGCGGGCAAGTCAATTCCCAAGAACTCTCGCAGGAGCCCCACGAAATAGCCGGACCAGCCGACCGAGACCGCCCCGGCGGCGACGGCATATTCGAGCACCAGTGCCCAGCCGACCATCCAGGCCAGCAGCTCACCCATCACGGCGTAGCTATAGGTATAGGCCGACCCCGAGACCGGAACCATCGAGGCCATTTCGGCGTAGCACAATGCCGCCACCGCGCAGACGAAGCCCGCGATGATGAACGCAACCATCATCCCCGGCCCGGCCTTCTGCGCCGCTTCTGCCGTCAGCACGAAGATTCCGGTACCGATGATGGCCCCGACGCCCAGCATGGTAAGCTGGAAGGCGCCGAGCGAGCGGTGGAGCGATTTCTTCTCCGCCGTCGCCAAAATGGCGTCTAGTGATTTGACCCGACCGAACATGCGGTTCCCCTCATTTCCTTTTGTGGCGACAAGCCCACGCTTCCGCCGAATTGAACTGGCGCGGAAGCTAGCGGCAGACGGGCCGATGGCAAGCGCCAAACGCGCAAAATTACCCGTTTTCGTTTTCCTACATCTGGCGCGGCTGGCATATTAGATGCCTGAACGGCCGATCTGGCGCATGCCGAATGGGTGACAGTATCAGCAATCGCGAAAGTGTCACCCTGCTTTGAATGTCTAACTAACTGATTTATTGATTACTTTTGTTATTCGGATGGGTGACGGTGTCACCCTCGGGCAACCAACTGCGGTAGGGTGCATTGAAGTCCACCGAGATGCACCATCGGGTCATCCGCAACAGTCGAGCTAGCACGAAGCAGGCCTCAAGCCGTAGCGGTGCATTTCGCAAGGACTCCATCCACCCGACACTTCACCGCCCTTCCCCCACTCCCAATCCGCAGCTAGAACCCGCCCCCATGTCTACGACGTTCCAGCTCGACACCGCGACCAGTCGCGCCAACCCAACTCCCGCGCCGATGAAGCGCCTGACGATCCCGGCGATCCGCAAGCG
The DNA here is from genome assembly GCA_964628635.1 of uncultured Novosphingobium sp. Classification (GTDB taxonomy): domain Bacteria; phylum Pseudomonadota; class Alphaproteobacteria; order Sphingomonadales; family Sphingomonadaceae; genus Novosphingobium. The sequence goes on from CAZVMC010000050.1 coordinate 6,624, forward strand.
CAAGGAAGCCGGCGTCACCGCCGAACCGGTGGTGATGCTAACCGCCTACACCGCCCGGCAGGCGCAGCTGCTCGATGCCCATTGCGACCTGCTGCTGGTCGGGGATTCGCTGGGGCAGGTGATCTACGGCTTGCCCAGTTCGGTCCCGGTCACGCTCGAGATGATGGCGGCGCACGGCGCGGCGGTGGTGCGCGGCAGCTATCACGCAGCGGTGGTGGTCGACATGCCGTTCGGCGCTTACGAAGCCTCCCCGCAGCAGGCGTTTGAAAGCGCCGCGCGGCTGCTCAAGGAGACCGGCTGCGCGGCGGTGAAACTGGAAGGCGGCGCAGCCATGGCCGAAACGGTCGCCTTCCTCACCGCGCGCGGCATCCCGGTGATGGGCCATGTCGGGCTGACCCCGCAGGCAGTCAATGTCCTTGGCGGCTACAACGCGCGCGGCCGCTGCCAAGCTGAGGCGGACAAGATTGTCGCCGACGCAGTTGCGCTCGACAAGGCCGGAGCCTTTGCGATCGTGGTCGAAGGCGTGGTCGAACCGATCGCCATCGCGGTTACCAAGGCCGTCTCCTGCCCGACCATCGGCATCGGCGCTTCGGCGCAGTGCGATGGGCAGGTGCTGGTGACCGAAGACATGCTCGGCATGTTTGAGCGCGTCCCCCGCTTCGTGAAGCGCTATGAGGAGATTGCCGAGACGATCTCTGCCGCCGCCGCGCGCTATGCCGCCGAAGTTCGGGATAGGTCGTTCCCGGGGATTGAACAGACCTACCAGCCGAAATAGAGCGCCCCAATGTTGATGAAATACTACAAGGGCTCGATCCTGTTCACCCTCGCCTGCCTCGCACTCGGGGTCTGGTATGGCTGGTCGCAATCAGGCAGCTTTTCGGCCACCGCCTCGATGCTCTGGATCATCGTCGTGCTGTCAATCCTCGAAGTTTCGTTGTCGTTCGACAACGCGGTGGTCAATGCCTCGGTCCTGAAAGACATGGACGCGGTGTGGCAGCGCCGCTTCCTGACCTGGGGCATGGTGATCGCGGTGTTCGGGATGCGGATCGTGTTTCCGCTGGCGATCGTGGCGATTGCGGCGGGGCTGGGGCCGCTCGACGCGCTTAATCTCTCGCTCAACAACCCGCGCGAGTACGAACGGATCGTCTCCAGCGCCCATGTCGGGATCGCCGGATTTGGCGGGGCCTTCCTGGCGATGGTCGGGCTGTCGTTCTTTTTCGATGGTGAGAAGGACGTCCACTGGATCGAATGGATCGAGCAGAAGCTCAGCGTCGTCTCCAATATCAAGGCGGCCGAAATCGCGCTGCTGCTGTTGGTGCTTTACGGCATTTCGCTGATGCTCGAACCAGCCGAGGCGCTGACCTTTATGGTCTCTGGCACGCTGGGGCTGGTCACGTTCATCGCGGTCGAAGCGATCAGCACGATCCTGGAAATGCGCGAAGAGGCGATGAAGCTGCAGGGCGCGGTGGTCCGTTCGGGGCTTGGCGGGTTCCTCTACCTCAACATCCTCGACGCTTCGTTCAGCTTTGACGGCGTGATCGGGGCTTTTGCGCTTTCGAACAACATGGTGGTAATCGCGCTCGGCCTTTCGATCGGGGCGATGTTTGTCCGCTCGATGACGATCCATCTCGTCCAGAAAGGCACGCTGGCTGAGTATCGCTATCTCGAACACGGCGCGTTCTGGGCGATCATTGCGCTCGGCGCGATCATGCTGGTTTCGGCCAAGTTCCACATCCCGGAAGTCTTTACCGGACTGATCGGGGCGGTGCTCATCGGGCTGTCGCTGTGGTGGTCGGTCCGCCACAATCGCCGCAATCCCGATGGTGAAATCGAAGCTGCGGTCAGAGCCGATTGAGGCGTGCCGCCAATGGCGCGGCGATGACCAGCTGCACCAAATGATAGAGCAGGATCGGTAGCAGCACGATCCCGGCCACCGCCGGTGTGAACAATACCGTCGCCAAGGGCGCACCCATCGCAATGCTCTTTTGCGCTCCGGCAAACAGCATGGTGATCCGGTTGGGGCGATCGAGCTTAAGTAGGCCGCCTAGCAACCACGCCCCGCCATGCGCCAGAACCAGCAGGAGCGCGGTCCCACTGGCCAGCCACAACCAACCCGCAACATCGATCCGGGTCCAGAACTGCTGACCCACCGCGCCCGAGAAGGCAACATAGACCGCGATGGCGATAGATGTCCGGTCCATCGCGGTCACCAGCGGGCGATGCTGCTTGACCCAATCACCCAACCAGCCTTGCAGCAGTTGCCCCAGCACGAACGGCACGAGGAGGATGGCAAACACCTTGACCAGTCCATCGGCATGAAACGCCGCCTCGCCACCGCCTGCCAGCAGTGCAAACAGCGGCGCGGTGACGAATACTCCAAGGATGTTGAGCAAGGCTGCCGCGACCACCGAGCTCGCCACATTTCCTCCCGCCAGCGAGGAATAGGCAGTCGCCGATTGGACGGTTGAAGGCAGGCAGCCGAGGTAGAGGAACCCCAGCGCCAGCACGGGCGGCATCCAGCCCTGCCCTGCCTGCCAGACCAGACAACCGAGCGCGGCCATCGCCCCGAAACACCACAAGGTCAGCGGCCAAAGCAGCCGATGGTTCGAAATGCCCTGCCACACGTCGTGGCGGGGCAGCCGCAGGCCGTTTAGGAAGAACAACAGGAATACAGCGCCGTTGCTGACCCACTGTGCCAAATCGCGCGCCGCGCCCTGCACCGGCAGGAGCAGCGCCAGCACGATCGCGGCAATCAACAGCCGCACCATTGGGTCAATGCGGGAGAGGAATCTCACCCGGGTCCCTCTCTCACCCCATATCCCAAACCCGTTCGTGTCGAGCGAAGTCGAGACACCACACGCCGCGCTTGGGTGTCTCGACTTCGCTCGACACGAACGGAGGTGGTGTTGATTTTCATGGAAGAAAAGTTAGCGCCCAGCAAGACTCACCGGCGGCGGCGGGGTGGCAGAAAAGCGCGGTGCAGGCGCGGGCTGAACCATTCCGCCCTGCTCAACAAAAGTCCCCCGTGCCGCATTATGCGGGTGGTGCGGTGCTTCGGTCAGGCTCAGCACCGGCGCAAAGCAGATATCGGTATCGGCCATCAGCGCGCACCACTCGTCGCGGGTCTTGGTAAGAAACAAGGCCGTGAGACGTTCCTTGAGTCCCGGCCAGCCCGCAGGGTTCATTTGCTGCGCGAAGTCCGGATCGCCAGTCAGCCCGGCCTTCTCGAGCAGCAGCGCGTAGAACTGCGGCTCAATCGACCCGATCGAGATCCACTTGCCGTCACCCGTCTCGTAAGTGTCATAGAAGTGCGCCCCGCCATCGAGCAGATTCACGCCGCGCTCATCACGCCACATGCCGTTGCCCAGAAAGCTGTAGGTCATCGCCGAAAGCACCGCGGCACCATCGACCATCGCGCAGTCGACCACCTGCCCCTTGCCGGTGCTGCGGGCGTTGAGGATCGCGGCCACGACCCCGAAGGCGAGCATCATCCCGCCGCCGCCGAAATCGCCCACCGCGTTGGTCGGGAACACCGGCTTCTCGCCTTTGCGCCCGTAAGTGTGCAGCGCGCCGGACAAGGCGATGTAGTTGATGTCATGCCCGGCCAACGGGGCCATCGGGCCCTCCTGGCCCCAGCCAGTCATCCGGCCAATCACCAGCGCAGGATTGGCGGCCAACAACACGTCAGGCCCCAGACCAAGCCGCTCGATCACACCCGGTCGATTACCCTCGATCAGCGCATCAGCACTTTTGACCAGCTCCTTGACCCGCGCGATTGCGGCCGGGTCCTTGAGGTCAAGCTCGATCCGTTCGCGATTGCGGTTGAGAATATCGCGATTGCCCGCATCGCCGAACCTGCTCACGGTTCCCGGCCGCTCAATCCGGATCACCCGCGCGCCGTGGTCGGCCAGCATCATCCCGCAGAACGGGCCTGGCCCGATCCCGGCCAATTCGATAACGGTTACGCCTTCCAGAACCCCTGCCATCATTCACCTCGCTGGTTTAACCTCGCGATTAAACCGCAGCGCAGTGCGTGTCGAGTCAGCGGGAGCGGGCTTCGGCCAACTGCTTGCGGGCGTTCAACAGCATGGGATTGTCGCCGCCCAGGCCCTTGGCCTTGGTGAGCAATTCTTCGGCAAGGTCGAGGCTTTCCCGGTTGGCGATCAAGGCCATCGCATAAGCCTGGCAGGCGGAAGGTGCCATCCGCTGCATCCGGTATGCCGTGCGACCCGTTTCCAGCGCGGCCACCCGGTCACCGCTGCGCAGCTGCGCCAAAGTAAGATCCGCCAGTACCCGTGCATCGCGCGCAGCACCGCGCGGCATCAAGCTCTCGAGCAGACGCGCACTGCGCTCCCACTCTCCCGCGGCAGCGGCATAGCCCGCCCCAAGCCGCGCAGCTTGCCGGCTGGCAGGGTTGGCTCCGAGGTATCCGAAGACCAAGCCCGGATTGGCTGCACCGCGTCCGCTCCGGTCATTGGCCAGCGCGATCCGCAGCAACAAACTCTCCGGGAACCGGATATTGGCCGCCTGAGTATAGCGCGCTAGCGCCTCCGCCGGTGCACCACCTAGCAGCGCCAGATCCCCGGCCTGGGCAAAGTACTCGGAGGTTCCGGCTTTGGCAGCTGCTCGGCTACCCAGCGCCACAAGCGGAATGGCCTGCATGACAGCCGCCCGATCCAGTAAGGCGGCGGCTCCTGCGCGGTCGCCGCGCTCCTCTAGCGCCCGTGCCAGCACGGTCAGGAGGTAAGGCGGCGCATCGGCGCGCGCAGCAAGACCATTGAACCGCGTGAACAGTTCACGATCAGACCCCGCCTCATGCAAAGCGCGGGCGAGCAGGAGATAGGCCGGCTTGTTGCTCGGCTGGCGGGCAATCAGTTTGATCAACAGTTCCGCGGCGAAAGCTCCATTACCGGCCTCAAGCTCAAGCGCAGCACGCAGCAGTTGGGCGCCGGCAAGCCCATCAAGCTTCTTCTTCGATCGCTCCAGAATCCCGCGCGCCAGTTCGGTATCCCCGGCGCGAGCGGCCAGTACGGCCTGGACATAGCTGCCCATCGGGTGCCCGGGCGATAGTTCCAGCAAGCGCCGGGCCACGCCCAACATATCGCTACCCCGCCCCATATCGCCCAGGGTCGCGGCATAGCCCGCCAGCAGATCGACATCGTTGGGAGCCCTCGCCAGCGCCGCCTCATACCACGGCAGTGCGGCTTCAAGCCCAAATTGGTCGCGGATGAGTTGCGCGCGGAACTCTAGCGCGCGGATATTGTCCGGACCGAATTTCACCGCATCGTCGGCCGCCCGGATTGCCAATGCGTGTTCGCCGCCAACATAGCGCATCCGGCCGATATCGACCCACAACTGGCTATCCTTGGGCGCGATCTTGAGCGCCTGATCATAGGCCTGCCCGGCTGCACCCAGATTGCCATCGAGCCGCTCAAGCAAAGCGAGCATCCGCCAGCCATAGACCTCTTCACCCTTGGCAAATTTGCCGGGTGCCAGCCATTCGCGTGCTTTGCGCCGATCGCCCTGTTGGATCAGCGCTTCGCCCATCCGGGCGGCGACGGTCTCTTTGGCTGCGCCTAGATCGAGCAGTCTGCGCAGTTCGGCCTGGGCAGCAATGCCGTCACCACGTGCCAATGCCGCGCTGGCGCGGCTCAGCCCCTCGGACTGCGCAGTGCTTTGCGCGGCGGCCGGCATAGCGAGCGCCAGCGAAAGCGCAGCCAGCCTTGTCCAATGCGGCGACCGGCTAGGCATGAAGATCATACTGTTTGAGCAGATCGTAAAGCGTCGGGCGGCTGATGCCGAGCAGCTTGGCAGTGTTGGAGATATTCCCCTCGGTCCGCGCCAGGGCATGGCGGATTACCTTGCGGTCGGTCTGTTCGCGGGCGGACTTGAGGTTGAGCGCCAGCTCGGGCTCGTCGGACTGCTCCTCAAGATCGAGATCGGCGGCACCAATCAGTTTGCCTTCGGTCATGATCACGGCTCGCTTCACCCGGTTTTCGAGTTCCCGGACATTGCCCGGCCAGCCCCAGGCGTCGATCGCGGCCAAGGCATCGGCGGAGAAGCCCTTTACAGCCGGGTTCATCTCCCGCGCGAACCGCGTCAGAAAGGCTTTGGCCAGCAGCGCAGCATCACCCGGACGATCGGCCAGACTCGGGATTTTCACGACAATCTCGGCAAGACGATAGAACAAGTCTTCGCGGAACCGCCCATCGGCGATCATCGCTTCAAGGTCCTGATGGGTCGCGCAGACAATCCGGGTATCGACCGGGATCGACTTGCGCGAACCGACCCGTTCGATCACCCGCTCTTGCAGGAAGCGCAGCAGTTTGACTTGCAACGGCAAGGGAATGTCGCCCACTTCATCAAGGAACAGCGTACCGCCCGCCGCCATTTCGATCTTGCCCTCGGTGGTCTTGACCGCGCCGGTGAAGGCCCCCTTCTCATGCCCGAACAGTTCGCTTTCGAGCAGATTTTCGGGAATCGCCGCGCAATTGATCGCCACGAATGCGCCGCTCGCCCGGTGGCTTGCATCGTGTAGTCCGCGCGCCAGCAGTTCCTTACCGGTGCCACTTGCCCCCAGCAGCATGACTGAGACATTGGTATTGGCAACGCGCTCAATGGTGCGCGCGACTTTCACCATTTCCGGCGCGCCGGTGATCATCCGGCCTAGCACGCGATTCTCTTCCCCGCTGCGCGCGGCGAGCTTGCGGTTATCTGCTTCAATCGCGTGAAGCTGCAAGGCGCGCTTCACGATCAGCCCAAGCGCTTCGATGTCGACCGGCTTCTGATAGAAGTCGTAAGCGCCCCGCGCGATAGCATTGAGCGCGGATTCGCGCGCGCCGTGGCCAGAGGCGACGATGACCTTGGTATCGGGCTTCAGCGCCATGATCGCGTCAAGCACCGCAAAACCTTCGCTGGTCCCGTCGGCGTCTGGAGGCAGGCCCAGGTCCAGCGTGACGACCGCTGGCTCTTCCGCGCGCAATGCGGCCAGCGCCGCCGGCCGATCACCGGCGATTACAACCTCGAAATCGGGATAGGCCCATTTGAGCTGGGCCTGCAGCCCGGGATCATCCTCGACAATGAGAAGCTTGGGTTTGTTCTCGGACATCAGGCTGCATTCCTGTCCTGGCGGTCAATCGATTCAAGCAGATGCGATGAGGCTTTGAGCGGGATCCGAATCGCAAACCGGGTGCCAAGTCCCTCGCGCGATTCAACATCGAGCCGGCCGCCCATCGCCCGGATCAATTCGCGGGCTTCGTAGGCACCAATCCCGAACCCGCCTTGCTTGGTGGAGACGAACGGTTTGAACAGCTTGCTGCGAACGAATTCCGGAGACATGCCAACCCCGGAATCGATCACCTCAATCACACCGTTCATTGCGTCGCAGGCCACACTGACAAAGACCGGCGTACCGCTATTGCTGGCGTCGATCGCGTTCTGCACAAGGTGGGTCAGCGCCTGTTCGAATGGTTCGGCGTTGGCCAGAACCTCGCACTCTTCGCTGCGGACCAGTTCAACCGGGTGCACCGCGCGGAGACGCTCCACTACCCGGGCTGCCATCAGATCGGCGCGCATCAACTCAAGCCGGTCCGAACCATTGGCACCGTAGCGCGATAGACGCGCCAGCAAGCTGTTGAGCTTGTCCGCCGAATTGCGCAGCGTGACCAACATGTCGGCGCGAAAAGCGGGATTATCGGCATGCTGCTCAGCATTGCGGGCAAGCAAGCCCAGCTGGCTCGCCAGATTCTTGATATCGTGCATGACGAAAGCAATGCGGCGGTTGAAGTCGTCAAACCGGGCCGACTCAACCAAGGCTGCCTGTCCGGCATGCTCGGCAAGAAAGCTGGCCAGTTGCTGACCAACCACGCGCAGCAGATCGAGATCCTCCCAGTCAAGCTGTCGCTCGAATTGCGGCCGCGCCACCACAACCATGCCAACCAGCCGGTCGAAGTGGAGCAAGGGAACCATTGCCCAGGCGCGATGATCGTCGAGCGCCCAGGCAGGCAAGCCAATCCGCTTGACGCTGGCCGATCGCTGCTCATCCAGATCGACGATGAAACCGTCACGCTCGAAGGCCTCGACCGCCTTGGCGGAGAGGGCCTCGCTCGGAACATCTGCAGTAGGCCACTCCCACCGCGCCGCGAGTGACAATCCGCCGTTTTCATCGGGCGTCAGGAGCAGGCCGGCGGGGCTGTCGGTGATATCCGCAACCGCCTTGACGATCCGGCTTTCGAGCGAGAGCACCTCCCCGCGCTCGGCACCGATGGTTTGGGTAAAGCGAAGCCATTCTTCACGATAATCGTAGCGATGCTGAAAGAAGTGCTTGCTGAGCTTTACCCGCAGCCAGCCGCGGATGCGGCGCGACGGGAGTGTGAGCATCGTAACGCCCACCGTTGCCGCAAGGAATGCAATCTGGAAGCGTCCGGAGCGATCCGCTTCGCTAAGTCCGAGCCAATGGAAAGTGGCAGCGAGGATCAGCAAGTAGCAACCGATTAGCAACAGTGAGGCGGTCTGGAAGGCAACCGTGCGGGACGGACGAAACCGGAAGCTCGCAGCGCCTTGTTGACCACCTGAGTAAAGCAATGCCGCGAAGAGCAGCGCAGCGATCCAGCGCAGGGAGCCCAGAACTTCCGGAGGACCATCGCTAAGCCACGCCACCGTGTAATGGTTCAGCTCCACCACCCAAATTGCTGCGAAAGCCAGCACCGGTCGCCGCAGCGTCGACGACAATCCCGAAGAAGTGCCGACATACAGGTTATGCGCCAACATCAGGCTACCAATGGTTGAAAGCAAACGGAGTAAGGCTACGACGTGAAAAGCCGTCGCGCTAAGCGCACCATTCCTTGCAACCGATAGACCAACCAAAGCTGGCTGAAGCACTTCGATCAGTGCCAGGACGCCAACCAAGGCCCGGATCGGGCGCAGACTGTTCTGATGTCCGGTCTGCGCGAAAAGCAGGTAGACGGCCGCCAGGTACGCAAGATTGCGCAGACATTCCGCGAGGAGGCTGGCCGTGCCATGCTGGCCGAAAATCGCAGCGACGGCTGACCAAATGCTGGTCAGCAGCGCGGCGGCGATCAGGATTGCCGAGCTTTGGCCATAACTTTGCCGCTGGCCGGTCAGCCTGCCCGCCGTGAGCAGACATGCAAGCGCCGCGAGGCCGAAGCCAACTCCGTTCACGACAGCAAGGACAGAGCCAGGCACGCCAAGCATCAGTGCGCGCCTTCATGCCAGATCACGACCCGCAAGGTTTGCAGCAGGATCAGTAGATCGAGAAAGGGCGTGTAGTTCTTCGCGTAATAGAGATCGTATTCCAGCTTGTGCCGCGAATCTTCCAGATTGGCGCCATAGGGATAATTGATCTGCGCCCAGCCGGTGATCCCCGGTTTCACCATATGCCGTTCGGCATAATAGGGCAGTTGTTGTTCCAGCTTTGAGACGAATTCGGGGCGCTCGGGACGCGGACCGACGAAGCTCATCTCGCCGCGCAGTACGGCCCAGGCTTGCGGTAGTTCGTCGATCCGGACCTTGCGGATAAAGCGGCCA
>CAZVMC010000051.1:0-16131 GCA_964628635.1 uncultured Novosphingobium sp.
TAGTCGTTGGTGCCCTTGATATTGGCATCGAAGCCCTCAATCGGGCCGCATTGCGCCAGATCGAGCGCCTTGCCCTGGGGAATGCCCTCGGCAATGTCGAACAGGACGATGTCGCCCAGTTCCTTCTTGGCGGCGAGGTGGGCAAGCGTGCCACCGATCATTCCGGCACCGATAAGGGCAATCTTCTTGCGGGCCATAGGGAGCAAGGTCCTTCCGTTCGCGCGGGATCGGCGTCTGGCAAAGGCACGGACGCGCATCATCCCGCTGACACGGCGCTGGCCCCGAAATCGGACCCGCCTTAACGCGGAGGAAGGGGATTGCAATACGTTATGACACGGAAGCGCAAACTAATTTGCGATAATAGTTCGCAATAGCAATAACGCACGCAGAGCAAGCGCTTTCAGGCAGCGAAGTTGCTGGCCGTAGCGTCAGTTTCGAGCGATGCGGGCCGGGATCGAGCCGGCCAGTCTGCGATCAAGCTTGGTGCAGATCGCCAGCCAATGCCGATACTGCGCCAGATCGCCTTGCTTGAAGGCCATCAACGCGCGGTCGCGTGCATCGGCGGCGGCACCAAGGCCCTGTGCGGCGAAATGCCGCAGCGCTGCCCGCAGCACGGGATCGTTGCGGACATCGCGGGGGTTGTCATTCGCAGCATGGCAAACCGGCACCCGTCCCGAACCGCGCGGAGCGGCATTGCGAACCGAGGGCAGGGCGGCGCTGAAGCGAATGGTCATGGTAGTCCCGCGACTTGTTATTGGGTGCGGGGACGTCACTAGGGCAGAGCCGCCAAGAAACGGTGTGAGGCTATGGTTGCCGGGTGGTAACCATATCACCCAGACAAAGCAGGACTACCCCCCAGGCTGGGCGATCCATTGGCCAGAGCGTTCGTATTCTGGCTTGATCCCGGTCGCTTCGGGCAACTTCTCGCCGCTGTAGGGCGCATCACCGCCGCGCTTGAGCTGCTCCTGGCTATAGGTTGGCGCAGGCGCGGCGCGGACCGGGGCGAGGCCGGTGCTGGTCGGCACAACGGCGGCCGGCGCGGTGGTCTGCGCTTCCTTCAGGCCTTGATCATAGGCCCGCTGCAACGCCAGCGGATCGAGCGCGGTATCGACTGCGCTGCTGGCCGAAGCCGCGGTGCTGCGCGCGTGCGGTGCGGCGATCGGTTCGCCCCCGGCATAAGCAAAGCGGAAGGTCTCAGACGAACCCGCACGGCCCTTGAACTTGTAGAAGCGGTGCGCGCCGATTGTGGTGATGTGTGCCAGGCTGGGGGCCCAATAGGGGTAGATCTGGATCGTGTGGTAATGGGTCGCGAGGCCCACCGGCGTATAGACAAAGCCGGACAGCGCCGCCGCCGCGACCTGCTCTGCGCGCAGCCAGAACAGCCGGTTGGGGGCCTTGGCCAGACTGCCATCGCAGGTGAAGCTGAACTGGCAGCCGGTTACGCGTTCGCTGCCCTGATAGACCACGCCGCAGACGGTGTTGGGATAGCTGGGGTGCGCCACCCGGTTGAGCACTACCTGCGCCACGGCGCGCTGCCCGGCATCGGATTCGCTGCGCGCCTCGTAATAGATCGCGGCAGTCAGACATTGCAGCGCGCGAGTGCGGTCAACGCCCGAGTTGTCAATCCGGATCGCTCGTGCAATCGGTCCGTTGACGCTGTCGGTGATCGAACCCGGCGCAGGCATGCCTTCCCACTGGGCACCGGTTTCCAGCGGAGCGATATAGGACTGCTCATCGGCAGCGAGATAGTAGAACGCCGATCCGGGAAAGCTGTCGCCGTTCTTTTCGAACGGCATCGGCAGCACTTCGACCTGCGCCTCACCCGCTGCGCCGATCCCGAACTCGCTCCAATCGCCCGGAGCGGCCACGGCTGGAACCGCAATCGCAGCGAGCAAGACCAGCGCACGGCGGCCGGTGTGCTTGCGCTTGATCCGCCGCGCCAACGTGCGCATCCCGCGCCGCCGCAGCCGCGCGGCAAAGTCGCGCGGGCGGGGTTCGTAAGGGATGATCACGTGGTCGGTCATGCTACTTTCGTAACGTTAGGCGCAAAGCGCCTAATCCGGGCGGGCTCCACAGCGCCACCGCGCATATCGCGCCGTGCCGCTGCGGGACAGGTCTGCGCCATAGCCTTGCTGGGTTAAGATTGGGCCAACGCCTTGCCTATCCTGGCCGTCAGGCGCATAGGCAAGGTCACGTCACGGGTTGCTTTCGCAAGAAGGCCTAAGAGGGAAGCGGTTGAGATTGCCGCGCTGCCCCCGCAACTGTGACCGGGGAGTGCCGCTCCCACATGCCACTGGCTTTCGGGCCGGGAAGGCGGGGCGGCGTGTTGATCCGGGAGCCAGGAGACCTGCCAGTGACGGTCGTTCCGCAGCCGGGCGGGGTGCACCGGAATGCAGCGTGGTGTGGGCAATTCCGCCCGGACCTCCGCCTTGAACGGCATTCGTTCAAGGCTGGAGGTTTGCTTATGAAATATCTGTTATTGCTTGGTTGTTCGGTGGCGGTGAGTACGCCGGCCTGGGCGCAGGGGACTCGGCCAAGCGAGTCTTACAGCGGCCCTTGGGTGATGAGCGACGGGGAAGTGATCGATTGCTGCATCGATGGTTCGCGCAATCTGCCAGACAGCGAAATCACCGTTACCGCCACCGGCCTTTGGACCACGCGCGGGCAGAGCGGGCAGCCGACCTCGGTCATCACCGCCGACCAGCTCGCAGCGGTGCAAGGCCCCGATCTGACCCGAGCGCTCGAACGCCTCCCCGGCATTGCGCTGGCGCGCAGCGGGCCGCTCGGCAGCCAGACCAGCCTGTTTGTTCGCGGAGCCAATTCGCAGCAGCTGGTGGTGCTGATCGACGGCGTGCGGGTTGCCGATCAGGCTGCGCCGTCGGGCGGGTTCGATCTTGGCAACCTGCTGGCTGGCGGCATCGGCCGGATCGAGCTGCTGCGCGGCTCGAACAGCCTGGCATGGGGTTCGGATGCAATCGGCGGGGTACTGGCAATTGCCAGCGACACCCGCCCCGGCCTGCGCGGATCGATCGAATACGGCGCGCACGAAACGCTGAGCGCCGACGCCGGGTTTGCGCTGGCTGGTAAGGCCGGATCGTTCGGAATCAACTTCGGCCATGTCCGCAGCGATGGAATCTCGGCCTTCGCGGGCGGGGCTGAAGCCGATGCTTTCCGGCAAACCTTCGTCAACGGGCATGGCACGCTGCAGCTTTCGGATAACTTGCGCGCGGTGGCCGCCGGGCGCTGGTCGGACGGGCGGATCGATTTCGATGGCTTCCCGCCGCCGACTTATGCCTTTGCGGATACTGCCGAATACCAGACTGCCCGGCTTGGGTCGGGCCGGGTCGGCCTGGAGTATGCACGCTATAACTTCGATCTCACCGGCGGGATCGCACTGGCCGAGACCAAGCGCGCCTATTTCGATCCAGCGCTGGGCACTGCTCCCAGCTTCGAAACCGATGGCCGCGCGGTCCATGCCGATCTGAAAGGCCGGATCGCTTTCAACGATAACAATCTGGGGGAGGGCTTGCAGCTTGATTTCGGCCTCGATGCCGATTGGTCGCGCTTTGCCACCAGCTTCGATCCGCGCCAGACCAGCCGCACACTTGGTGGCCATATGTTGCTCGGCTTTCACAATGAGCGGATCAGTGTCACTGCCGGAGCGCGGCTGGATGACCATGATCGCTTCGGTAGCCACTGGACGCTCGGCGCCAACGGCACGCTCGAACTGGGCCAGGGCTGGCAGGCGCGGGCAAGTTGGGGGCAGGGGTTCAAAGCGCCGAGTTTGTCGCAGCTCTACGGCTTCGGCGGAAGCACCGCACTGAAGCCGGAAACCAGCAACGCTTTCGATGTGGGGATCGCCCGGGCCACCCGCGATGGGCGCTTGCAAATGGCGGCCACGCTGTACCGCCGCGATAACCAGAACCTGATCGATTATGTGTTCCCGGCGGGCTATTTCAACGTGGGCCGCACCCGCGCGCAAGGATTTGAACTTGAGGCGTCGGCGCGGGTCAGCGAACGCTTCACGGTGCGCGGGGCCTACACCTATCTCGATGCCACCAATCGTGCGAGCGGCAGTGACCTCGCCCGCCGCCCGCGGCACAGTGTCTCCACTTCGCTCGATTGGCGCACTCCGCTGCGCGACCTTGCGCTGGGGCTGGACCTGCGGCTGGTCGGGGACAGTTTTGACGATGCCGCGAACTTCACGCGGCTAGACGGCTATGCGCTGGCGACGTTGCGGGCGAGTTTGCCGATCGGTGAGCGGTTCGAGCTGTTCGGGCGGATCGAGAACCTGGGCGATGCGCGCTATCAGACTGTGGCAGGCTATGGCAGCTATGGCCGCTCGGCCTATGCCGGGGTGAGGGCGCGGTTTTGACACGCCTGATCGGTCTCGCTCTGCTGGTGCTGGCGGGTTGCACCGCCGCACCCGCGCGTGAGGCCGTGCCCGGCCGCCTGCCGAGCATAGTCAGCCTCAATCCCTGCACCGACGCGATCCTTGCCGAGGTCGCCGATCCGACCCAGTTGCTGGCGATCTCCAGCTACAGCCGCGATCCGGCTGCAAGCTCACTCGCGCCGCAAGTCGCCACTCGCTTCCCAGCCACGCGCGGCACAGTGGAAGAGGTGCTGGCGCTCAAGCCCGATCTGGTCGTCGATGGCAATTTCACACCGCCCGCCACGCGCGTCGCCTTTACTGAGCTGAAGCTCAAGCTCGAACAGTTCCCGATTGCGGCCACCGTGCCGGAGAGTATCGCGCAGATCCGCAGGCTGGCGCGGCTGGCCGGGCATCCCGATCGCGGCGAAGCACTGGTGGCGCGGATTGAAGCGGCAGTTGCGGCGGCGGTGTGGGATGGGGCGAAAAGTTCAGCAGTCGTCTGGCAATCGGGCGGGATCGTCGCCGGGCGGGGCACCTTGATCGATGACCTCTTGACCCGGACCGGGTTCACGAATGCGGCGGCACAGCGCGGGTTGGTTCAGGCAAGCTATTTGCCGCTCGAAGCGATGATATCGACACCACCGCAGGTCATTTTTGCGGCCGGAAGCGCCGCAGCGAACGAAGACCGCCTGCTGCGACACCCGGCACTGGCCGCGCTGCGCGGCACCAAGCGGGCGGTGATTGAACCAAACCTGCTGTGGTGCGGGGGCCCGACCATTATCCGCGCTGCGGAGCGGTTGGCGGCAGTGCGCAGGGGGATGCGGCAATGACGCGGCCTTCCACCTTGCTGCTCTTAGCCCTTGCGCTCGCCTTCCCGCTCTCGCTCATCGCCGGGCAGGTGTGGATCGATCCTTTCTCTGCGGGCAACCACACCGCCATCCTGATCCTCACCGAACTGCGGCTGCCGCGCGCGATTCTTGCTTTGACGCTGGGCGCCGGCCTCGGCGCGGCGGGGGCGGCGATGCAGGGCTATCTGCGCAACCCGCTGGCCGATCCGGGGTTGTTCGGAATCGCTCCCGGCGCGGCGCTTGGCGCGGTGCTGAGCTTCTGGACCGGGTGGAGCACCAGCACCTGGGCGCTGCCCACCTTCGCGCTGATCGGCGCGGGCGGGGCGATGGCCTTGCTTGGGCTGATCGCGGGCAGGAACGGCGGGGTAGCGCTGTTCACTCTCGCCGGAATGATGATCGCCAGTCTGGCGGGCGCCTTGATGAGTCTGGCAATCAGCCTTTCGCCCACGCCATTTGCGATGAGCGAGATCGTGACCTGGCTGATGGGCGCGCTGACCGACCGTTCCTGGCGCGAGGTGTGGATCGCGGTGCCGCTAACGCTCGCCGGAATCGCGATTCTGCTGCTCGCCCGGCGCGGTCTCGATGCGCTGACCCTTGGGGAAGAAGCCGCCCGGTCGCTGGGGATGGACCCGCGGCGTTTGTTGCTGACCATGATCGCCGGGGTCGGGCTGACGGTCGGCGCGGGGGTGGCGGTCGCGGGGATCATCGGCTTTGTCGGGCTAATGGTGCCGCATTTCGTGCGGCCGCACACCGATGGCCGCCCTTCGCAACTGATCGTGCCCTCCGCGCTGGCCGGGGCGCTACTGCTGCTGATCGCCGACGTGCTGTGCCGCTTGCTGCCGCTTTCGGGCGGTGAACTGCGGCTGGGAATCGCGCTCAGCCTGCTCGGCGCGCCGTTCTTTCTGGCGTTGCTGCTGCGGCTCAGGCGGGAGCTAACATGAGCACCCATTCCTCTCCCCCGTTCGTGTCGGGCGAAGTCGAGACACCGAACGCCACGCCGAGGTGTCTCGACTTCGCTCGACACGAACGGAGCTTCAGTGTTGAGAATCTAACTATAGCCGGACGGCTGCAAAGCCTCACTACTGCTTTGCGGCCCGGTGAGGTCACCGCGATTGTCGGCCCCAATGGCGCCGGCAAAAGCTCGCTCTTGGCCTGTTTTGCCGGGTTGCTGGTGCCGGAAAGCGGCGCAGTTTCATTGGACGGCGCGCCGCTCACGGACCTTGCATCGCATACCCGCGCTCAGGTGATCGGCTATCTGCCGCAAGCGCCCGAAGTCGTCTGGGACGTTTCAGTCGAGACTCTGGTTGCATTGGGCCGCCTGCCTTGGCGCAGCGGTGCCGGGCAAGACCGTGCCGCCGTTGAAGCGGCGCTCACCACCATGGAACTGCAAGACCTCCGCCACCGCCCGGTCACCCGCCTTTCCGGCGGCGAACGCGCCCGCGCGCTGATGGCGCGGGTGCTGGCCGGTCAGCCGCGCTGGATTCTGGCCGACGAGCCGCTCGCCAACCTCGATCTGGCGCACCAGCAGGGCCTGTTGAAAGTGCTGCGCGATCAGGCATCCGCGGGGGTGGGGGTAGTGCTGGTGCTCCACGGACTGGCCGAGGCGATCAATCACGCCGATCGGGCGCTGGTGCTGGATCAGGGACGGCTGTACGCGGATGGCGCGCCCGAGGCAGTGCTCGATGCAGCGACAATCGGCCGAGTCTGGCAAGTCGAGGCGCGCTGGCTTGGAGAGCCAGGAGCAAGGGCGCTGGCGATCCATCCTTCCCTTTAGGGAAGGGGACCCACGCAGTGGGGGAAGGGCTCGCGCGAGTACTCCGAACCTCTCGCAAACTCGCAACGCGACCCGCCGCAGCGCACACCGGCCACCTCAGCATTACCTGCGCGAGCCCCTCCACCATCCTCCGGATGGTCCCCCTCCCCTGAAGGGGAGGATGCGCTACGCCTACTTCAGCCCGCGTGCCCGCATCATCGGCTCGACGCTTGGATCGCGCCCCGCAAAGGCGCGGTACATGGTGGCATAGTCCTGGCTGTTGCCCTGGCTCAACACCATTGCGCGGAACCGGTCGCCGTTGGCGCGGGTCATCCCACCGTTGGCGACGAACCACTGATAGGCATCGTGGTGGAGCATCTCGGTCCACAGGTAGGCGTAATAGCCCGCCGCATAGCCGCCGCCCCAGATGTGGCGGAAATAGCTGGTGCGATAGCGCGGTGGGACAGTGTCGGTGGTCAGGCCCAGCCCCGCCAGTTCGCCCAGCGCCTTGCCTTCGAACGCGTCGACCGTCTGCGCCCCGGCATCGGCCGAGAGCGCATGCCATTTCTGATCGAGCATCGCGGCGGTCAGCAGTTCGCCCAGCCCATAGCCCTGGTTGAACCGCGCGGCGGCCTGGACCTTGTCTACCAGCGCCTTCGGCATTGGTGCGCCAGTTTGGTAATGCTTGGCGAAGTTCGCGAATACGCGCGGCTCAGTCATCCAGTTCTCGTTGAACTGGCTGGGGAATTCCACGAAATCGCGGGCGGTGTTGGCACCGGAAATGCTCGGATAGCGCTGCTTGGACAGCATGCCGTGCAGCGCGTGGCCAAATTCGTGGAACATCGTGTTGGCATCGTCAAAGCTGATCAGCTGCGGCTGGCCATCGGCCGGCTTGGGGCTGTTCTGCACGTTGAACACCACCGGCTTGGTGCCGAACAGCTCTGACTGATCGACGAAGTTCGACATCCACGCGCCGCCCTGCTTGTTGTCGCGCTTCCAGGGATCGAAATAGAACAGCGCCAGCTCGCTGCCATCCTGATCGTAAACGGTATAGACGGTCACATCGGGGTGATAGACCGGCAGATCGGTGCGCTTCTTGAAAGTCAGCCCGTAAAGCTGGTTGGCCGCGAAGAATACGCCGTCTTCCAGCACGCGGGTGATCTCGAAATAGGGTTTCACCTGCGCTTCGTCGAAGCTGTACTTCTCCTTGCGGAGCCGCTCGGCGTAGAAGTCCCAATCCCACGGCTGGACGGTGAACTTGCCGCCGCTGCGCTTGATCAGCGCGTTGAGCGCCGCCGCCTCGGCACGTTGCGCGCCGCCCAGCGCGGGGACCATCTGCTGCATGAAGCCAATCGCGGTGGCCGGGTTCTTGGCCATCTGATCCTGCATGGTGAAGCTGGCATAGTCGCTGAAGCCCAGCAACTTGGCTTTCTGCGCGCGAAGCAGCGCGATCCGGCTGATCATCGCGCGGGTATCGTTGGCATCGCCGCGCTGGGTGCGGTTCCAGCTGGCCTTGAACAGCGCCTCACGCGTGGCGCGGTTGGTCAGCTGGGTGAGCAAGGGCTGCTGCGTAGTGTTCTGCAGCGGAAGCACGTACTTGCCCTTCAGCCCCCGATCTTCGGCGGCTTTGGCAGCGGTGGCGATATCGGCGGCAGACAGCCCCGCGAGCTGGGCCTTGTTGTCCAGCACCAAGGCCCCGTCCTTGGTGGCGGCGGTCAGTTTCTGACCGAATTCGGTCTGGAGCGAGGATAGCTCGCTGTTCAGCCCCTTGAGCACTTCCTTGTCAGCGGCAGAGAGCAGCGCACCGTTCTGCACGAACTTGTCATAGCGGATCTGCACCAGCCGCAGCTGATCGGGCGCGAGGCCCAGCGCGGCGCGGGCATCGTAGAGCGCCTTGATCCGCCCGAAGAGCTTCTCGTTGAGGTACATCGCATCGTTCAGTGCGGCGAGCTTGGGCGAAACCTCGCTATCGATCTTGTCGAGCGTGTCGTTGGTGTTCGCAGCGGTGAGCGCGGAGAACACGTAGTAAGCGCGGGTCAGCTGCTGGCCGGTCTTTTCGAGCGCCACCATGGTGTTTTCGAAGGTCGGCGCGGCGGGATTGTTGGCGATCGCCTCGATCTCGGCGAGGTTGATCGCGATCCCCTGTTCGATCGCCGGTTGGTAATCGCTGTCCTTGATCCGCGAAAAGTCCGGCGCCTGGAACGGCAGCGTGCTTTCGCTGGCGAAGATGCCGGTGCCTTTTGGGATCACCGGGGCATAGACCGGCGGCGCGGGCGTCTCGACCGGCGCAGGCGCGGCGGCGACGGTTTCGGTCTTCGCAGTGCACGAGGCTGCAGCAAGCGCAGCGAGCGAAACGAAAGCAGCGGAAACGGGAAAGCGCATCGGATGTCCTCTCAACAGGCGCTGAGAGCAGCCTAAGCCGCGCGACCCCAGCGCAATATCGCGGGTACCAAACCAAAGCCCCGCACCATGCGGCACGCCTCGCGCGTGGATGCGCCCGAGTCAATGCTGCTTTGGGCTGTTGGTAGAGCCGGGTGCGGGGTTGGTGGAGTGAGTGCCGGTCAGGGAATCGCTTCGTTGACATCCACCGACGTCGTCGGCGGCGGCGGAGGGGGCGGCGGAGGGGGCGGCGGCGGTGGAGGTGGAGGCGGCGGTGGAGGTGGTGGCGGTGGTGGTGCCACATAGACCGGAACCTCTACCGGCGGTGGGACATAGGCCGGGGCTGCTTCGATCCTTGGTGGCGGCGGAGGAGGGGGCGGCGGTGCCTCGTAGACCGGCGCAGGCGGCGGTGGTGGCGGTGGTGGCGGCGCATAGGTGCGGATTTCGATTGGCGGCTCGGGCTGCACCTCGCGGCTCGGTTCGGCGGCACGCGGTGCTGCTTCGCGCGGCTCAGCGCGCCAGGCTGGGCGATCTTCCGCAGGCTCGGGACGCTCGTAGGTGGCATCGGGATCGACCCGGCGGCGGGGTGGTCGGGCGGGTGGTGGAGGAGGTGGCGGGGGCACTGCAACCGGCTCGGCCATGAGCGGCGCAGCAGCAGGAGCGGGCGGCGGTGGGGGAGGTGGCGGCGCGGCCACCGCTCCCGGCGGCGGTGGTGGCAGGGGGCCACCGCGCCGCGGACCTCCGGGGCGCGGACCATCGCGGCGTTCTCCATCGCCATCTTCATCAAGACGCCGCTCGCGGCGCGGGCCGTCCCAGGCCGGTTCGGCGATGCGCGGCGGCGGGGCCGCCCCGCTGCCATCGCCGCCGATGATCCCGACATCGCGGTCAGGCCGGCGCCAGGCCGGGCGCGGCGGCGGCGGAGTGGGGGCCGGGGAAACGCTGACGCTCTCGGGCGGGGTCGATCCGGGGGTTACCACCGGATTGCCGGTGGCCGGCGGTGCGCCGCGCGCACCATCGCGGTGCCAGCGATCGAACCGCCAGGCCGCATCGCGGCGGTCGCGGCGTTCCTCGTCAAGCCGGCGGGGCGGATGGCGTCGGCGATCGCGTTCGCGGCGTTCGTATTCGTACCAGTCCGGCCGGCGGCGCCATTCATCGTACCAGCCGCTGCTCCAGCCATAGCCCCAGGTGCCGAAGCTGTCATAAGCGTAAGGGTAGGTCCCGTACCAGTCGCGCGCGGTGGCATCGGTCCAGCGCCGACCGCGCTGCGACGCATAAAACAGCGCGCGGCCGCGATCGAGCAGTTCATAAGCGGTGCGGCTATCGAGCGTGCCGATCGTACCGATATAGAGCCGCCCGTCGGCGCGATAGAGCTGGGCCAGTTGGGTTCCGTCAAAAGCGTAGCTCTTGAAGGTATCGCGGACCAGATAGGGCGTGCTGGCGCGGGGGGCGAAATAATACTGCACCACCCGGTCGCGCCCCGGCTCCACAATCAGCATCTCGCCCGCGCGGCTGACCCAGGCCCAGCAATCGTTCCCGTTATAGCGGAAAGTGAAATCGGGTGGCGATTCACCAATCGCATCGGCCAGACTGTCCGCCTGATCGATCCAGTAAAAGTCCGCCACGTTGGACAGCGCGGCTGGCGGCGGTGGAGCTGGCGGCGGGGCCGGGCGCGGTGGGCGCGGATTGGGCACAGCGTTCTGCGTTAGCCGGACCGGGCTGGGCGGCGGCATCGGAACCGGCGGGGCCACGACGACTGGCGGCGGGGCCGGAACCGGCTTGGGCGGGGCAACGGCCACAGTCCGGCAGCGCCGCACCCGCTTGCCTTTCACTGTGACCATGGAGCAGACCCGCTTGGTGCCCGGCTTGGCAGCGCTGGTGCTGGTCCGCGCCGGAGCGGCGAGCACCGCACCTGTATCGAGCGAAGCCGCGCCCGGCACCCACAGCGCCGACCCGAACGCGACTACCGCGATCGCCCGCAGCGAAACTTCTGACCACTTGCCCGAAACCGTCATCCTGCACCCCTGCCTGGTAGAGTTGCGCTACCCATGGCAAGGTCTGACACGCGCCGCGTTGCGCGTAAATGAACGGCTGGCGTGATTTACCCCACAGTCGCTATCAGAGCAGGAAGTTGGCCCCCGTCAGCGTCTGTCCGTTGAGGCCTTGCAGGATCACTTCCATATCCGCCGTGCCATTGCCGTCGGTATCGATCTGCACCAGCAGATCGCTGCCGGTGTTCTGGTAGCGGATCTGGCCGATCCCGGTGTTGGTGAAAGCGGCGGTGGCGATGAAGCTGAAGGCCTGATCCCCCGGTGTCGCCGCATCGGCATCGATCAGCGCGAAATTGAGGCGATCCTCGGCAATCGCGAAATCGGTGATCCGGTCCGCCGCCGCGCCAAGCCCGCTGTCGCTGGCAAAGAGATAGCGAAACTGGTCTGCGCCGGCGCCTCCGGTCAGGATATCGGCACCACCCGAACCAATGATCTTGTCGTTCCCGGCCCCGCCGTTGATCGTGTCAGCCAACTGGCTGCCGCGCACCTGATCGTTGAGGGTGCCGCCGTTATAGGTCAGCGCGATTTGCCCGGGGGCTTTGACGGTGTTGGTATTGTTCCCGGCATTGATGGTGAGGGTAACGGTCGATCCGACCCCCTTCTGCAACTGCTGGAGCTGCAGTGAGGTTTCGGTGGACATGAAGATCACCAGCGAGCCAGTGCCGCTGATCACTGAGTTCGCCGCGAACCCTGCCTTGAACTTCGCCGCGAGCATGTTGACTGCGGCGGCTCCGTTGATCTGCATCGCTTCGAGGTTGGCGAAAGTGCCATTGGCAAAGCCAGAGGCGGAATAGACCACGGTATCGATATCGGCTCCGCCATCGATCAGCGTGTCGTTGGCAGTGGCAAATATCGTGTCGTTTCCAGCCAGGCCGCTCAGACTGTCGGCCCCGGTACCGCCGGAAATGCTGTTGGCCAGATCGTTGCCAATTCCGGTGAACGACCCAGTGCCTCCGAACGCAAGGTTTTCAAAGTTTGCGCCAAGGGTGAATGCGGCCAGCGTGGTGCGGATCGTATCGGTGCCTTCGCCGCTGTTCTCGTTGGCAACATCGCCGGCGTTGTCGATCCAGTAGGTGTCATCGCCCAGTCCGCCGGTCATCGTATCGGCACCGCCCATGCCGTTGAGCACGTTGTTGCCGCTGGTACCGGTGATCACATTGTTCACGCTGTTGCCGGTCCCATCGATGTTGCCGGTACCGGTCAGCGTCAGGTTCTCGATGTTGGGACCGAGTGCGAAGCTGACCGAAGCGAAGACCGAGTCGGTGCCGCTGACATTGTCATTCTCGATCGCCATGTCGCGCAGGTCATCAACATAGTAGGTGTCGTTCCCCGCGCCGCCGGACATTGCGTCGTGGCCGGTGCCGCCGTCGAGCACGTCATCGCCATTGCCCCCGCGCAGCACATCGTTGCCGTCGTTGCCGTTGATCGTGTCGTTGCCATCGTTCCCGCGCAGCACATCAGCGGCGGCGGTGCCGTTCATCGTCTCGTCAGCAGAAGTGCCTTCGACCGGGGCGATCGCGCCAGGATTGTCGATCCGATATACGGTGCTGCCATTGTTGTAGAGCAGATAGGCGGAGTCTGGGCCGACGGTCAGGATTTCCCCGCTACCGTAGCCAGTGCCGAAAGTGACCGACACGCCGGCGGTGCTGATTGTGTCGACCACTGTCCAGGTGACGGTCGAAAACTTGCGGATGTTGGTTCCATCGATCACGTAAAGGTGATCGCCGACCGTATCGAAGGCCGCCCCGCTTGCTGCGCCCAACGAAGCCAGCAGCGTACCCGCGCGGCTGTAAACCGCCAGCCCGCCGAAGTTGGAATGGGTTGCGAACAGGCTGCCGTCGGCTGAATATGCCGCTATGCTTTGTCCGGAGCTGGGCGGGCTGATTGTAGTTTGCAGCGCAATCGACCCATTTCCGGCCAGACCATAGATTTGATTGGGCCCGCTGACGTTGAAACCTTGCGCCAGCGCAACTGAGCGCCGGTCGGCCGAGGCCATCACGATCGGGGCCTGCGCCGAAGTGCCAGCAAGGAAGCTGAAGACCCCGGTTTCCGTGTTGAGCTGATAGGTGGTGGTTGCGCCCGATCCGCGGATTTTGGTGGTCGCGATTGCCAGTCCGTTGTCGAAAATCGCGACATCGTGAAACGGCCCTTCGATGCCGAAGAATGCCAGCGAATAATCGGTAACTGTTCCTGTCGCGATATCGACCTTGTGGATGATCCCGGTCACGCCGCCGGAGGGCGTGATGTTGTCCTCCACCACCAGCAGGTAGCTGCCATCGGGCGAGATATCGATCCCGGCGAGGAACGAACCGACCGGGATGGTCTGGAGCAAGGTCCCGCTTGCGGTATCGTAAACCGCCACGCCGCCACCGGTCAGCGCGGCGTAGAGCCGTGTGCCCTCGGCGTTGGTGACAGTATCGGAAACCGGCGAAGCAATCAGCGTGGTGGCTGCTTGCGGATCGAAATCGCCCGGAGAGGGGGGGAAATGGGCGAGTTCGGTTCCGGGGCTGATGGCCGCTGTGCCGGCTGCCACATCGTGAGCCAGTGCGAACTCCGCCAGCTGAAAATCCTGCCACTTCTGTTCAGGCGCGATCACGATGCTCAAGGGTTCGGCACGCCCCAAAAGCGGAGCAGCTTCGGCCCCGTCTTCCAGTGAGAGCTCTGCTGGTTCCAGACCGGCAATGCCGAATTCGAACGTTTCGCGTGCCATCCGACCCTCCATCAGAGACGCATCCGAGTGAGGTTCAGCTCAGACCAAGCTCTAGGCGGCACACACACAAGTGTGCCGTAAAGCGCTTATATCGTCTGGCGTCGCTATGAAAAACACATTTTACAACAGGAAGTTCGACCCCGTCAGCGCCTGTCCGGCCAGCCCTTGAAGGATTACTTCCATGTCGGCCGTGCCGTTGCCGTCGCTATCGATCTGCACCAGCAGGTCTGCGCCGGAGTTCTGGTAGCGAATCTGGCCGAGCCCGTTGTTGGTGAAGGCGGCGGTCCCGACGAAGCTGAAGGCCTGATCGCCGGGTGTTGCCGCATCGCCGTCCATCAGCTGGAAGTTCAGCCGGTCTTCCACGATCGCGAAGTCGGTGATCCGGTCTGCCGCCGCGCCGAGGCCGCTATCGCTGGCGAAGACATAGCGGAACTGGTCGCCGCCGCTGCCACCGGTGAGGACGTCGGCTCCGCCCGCGCCATAGAGCTTGTCATTGCCCAAGCCGCCGTTGATCGTGTCGCCCAGATTGCCGCCGCGGATCTGATCGACCCCGTCGCCGCCGTTGATGGTGTTCGCCCAGTTGATCAAGCCCTTGATCTGGTCGAGCGCGGTGGAACCGTTGATCGTGATGCTGAGGCCAGATCCCGGGGTGACGGTGAACCCAGTCAACGACAGGACCGGATTGGCGGCGCTCATATTGATCGTCAGGCTGCTGCCTGCGCCGCTGGTGAAGGTGCCGGTGGTCCCGAAACCCGCTGCTAACTGAGCCTGGGTGAGCGACACCGCAACACCGGGAGACAGCATCAGCGTTTCGAACCCGGCCAGCGTCGCGCCGACTGTTGCGGAACCTGTGAACCGCAGTGTATCGCTGCCAGTACCGCCATCGAGCGCCAAATCATTGCCATCGGCAAAGATCGTATCATTGCCGCCGTTGCCATAGATCGAATCCGCGCCGCCATTACCATACAAGGTATTGTCGAGGCCGTTTCCGGTAATCGAATCATTACCGCTGCCGCCCTGTGCATTTTCGATATCGGTCCCACGCGCGATGGTGACATTGCCGACCCGTGCGCCGATGTTCATAAAGGTTTCGGGGTTGAGGTTGATCACCTGGTTCTGGGTGAAGCCGGAATAGTCCAGCATATCGGTGCCGCCATCATCGGTGATCGTGTAGGTCACGCTCGGGTAGAGCGTCGCATCGTAGTAAACCCGGCCGGAATTGTTGTTGAACCCGTAAGTCGTATCGCCGGTGCGGGTCGTGGTGGAATTGCCATAGAGGTTGGCGACCGCCACCGCATCGGCAAATCCCGGGGTGATCACGAACTGGCGGGTGAAGCCCTGAGCCTGGAAATAGGTGTTTTCGCTCTGGTCGAAGTACGACATGATCGTCGTCGCCCAGCTATCATTGAGATAGTGGGAATCGGTCGAATAGTCCGCCGCGCCGTTGTAGTTGCCGGCGTGGCCCAGCCCAAGTGCGTGGCCGATTTCGTGGATGTAGGTCTGGAACGAATAGGTGTTGAAGCCGGTGCCATAGGTGGTGATCCAGGCCGTCCCGACGTTCACGGTCGAGCTGGTGATGATCCCGTTGCTGTACGACGAATTGGCAAAGGCACCGGTCTGGTTGTCATCGAACACGATCTGGCCGCCGGCGCCCACTTCGCTGAAGTTGATCCCGGTGAAATCGCTCCACAGGCCCAGCGCGGCGCGAGCCAGGGTTGCGCCGTCGGCGGTCAGACCCTGGACATTGAAGGTCAGTGTGCCGCCCGCAGTCACGTTGAAGCGATGCTGCGATCCGCCCCAATAGCCGTTGGTGAGCTGTAGCGCGATCTGGTCGGTGGTGAAGACCGTGGGCGTCGGCGCGGTGAAGGCCGAGATATTGTAGGCGCCCGTCGCGTTGTTGCCGAATTCACCGACGTCGAGATAGAACGTGCCGGTCGAGGTCGCGGTGAAGCGGATCGCGGAAAAGCCGAATTCGCCGGCATCGTCGTTGGTCAGAATCTGGTTTCCGGCCGCATCGCGCA
>CAZVMC010000052.1:0-15885 GCA_964628635.1 uncultured Novosphingobium sp.
GGCTCAAAGCCAGCGCGACGATCCCTGTCGCCGTCGGCTTCGGCGTGCGCACGCCCGAACAGGCCGCCGCAATCGCCCAGGTGGCGGACGGCGTGGTGGTCGGCTCGGCGCTGGTTGAACTGGTGGCCCAGCATGGGGCGAACGCAGCGGGTCCGGTTGGGGAACTCACGCGCGCATTGGCCGATGCCGTCCACGGTGCTAGGTAGGCCCCATGTCCTGGCTCGATCGCGTCCGCAATGCGCTGCCCTTTACGGAAAAGCGCGACACTCCCGACAATCTCTGGATCAAGTGCCCCTCTTGCAGCGAGATGCTGTTCACCAAGGAGTACGAGGAGAACCTCAACGTCTGCCCGCGCTGTGAGCATCACGGGCGGATCGGGGCCGATGCGCGGTTTGCGCAGCTGCTCGATCCCGGGTTCAAGGTGCTGGAAACGCCGAAGGTCAAGGAAGACCCGCTGAAATTCCGCGATTCCAAGAAATATCCTGACCGCCTGAAAGCGGCGCGGCTCGCCAATCCGCACCCCGATGCGCTTACGAACGCGTTCGGCAAGATCGGCGGCCACAAGGCCGTGCTGGGCGTGCAGGACTTCGCCTTTATGGGCGGGTCGATGGGCATGGCCGTAGGCGCGGCCTTTGTCGCCGGGGCCGACCGCGCACTCAAGGAAAAGTGCGGCTATGTGATCTGCACCGCAGCCGGTGGCGCGCGGATGCAGGAAGGCATTCTCAGCCTGATGCAGATGCCCAAATGCACTGTCGCGATCCGGCGCCTCAATGCGGCAGGGCTACCCTATATCGTGGTGCTGACCGACCCGACAACCGGCGGGGTCACCGCGAGCTATGCCATGCTGGGCGACGTGCATATCGCCGAACCCGGCTGCCTGATTGGCTTCGCCGGGCAGCGGGTGATCCAGGATACGATCCGCGAAAAGCTGCCCGAAGGATTCCAGCGGGCGGAATACCTCTATGACCACGGGATGGTCGACATGGTGGTGCACCGCAAGGACCTGAAGGAGCGGCTGGCAGTGTTGCTGGACTATCTGGGCGGCGCGAAGGCGGCGGCGTGAGCTGTACCATCCTCCCCTTCAGGGGAGGGGGACCACGAAGTGGTGGAGAGGCTCGTGCAGGTACTCCGGACCTCATTTCGCAAGCTGCGTCAAGTCGGCCTCCGTCTCGCACGCGCGGTCAGGATTACCCGCGCGAGCCCCTCCCCCACCTGCGGTGGGTCCCCTCCCCTGAAGGGGTAGGATGAATGCACGACTTCGCCACTTCCGACTCCTCCCGCGTCCAAACCCAACTCACCCGCCTCGCCGCGCTGTCGCTGCCGCAAGGACGCTTCGGGCTGGAGACGATTCACGCCCTGCTCGCCCGCATCGGCGATCCGCAGAAGTCCCTCCCCCCCGTGTTCCACGTCGCCGGAACCAACGGCAAGGGTTCGACCTGCGCCTATCTGCGAGCGATGCTCGAGGCCGAGGGGCTGACCGTCCACGCCGCGACCAAGCCGCATCTGGTGCGCTACAACGAGCGCATCCGGATCGCCGGAAAGCTGATCGAGGACGACCTGCTGGCCGATCTCCTTAAGGAAGTACTCGACGCGGGCGAGGATCTGGCCCCCAGCTTCTTCGAGGTCACCACCGCCGCCACCTTTCTCGCCTTCCATCGTATCCCGGCCGATGCCTGCGTGATCGAGGTCGGGCTCGGCGGGCGGTTCGACGCGACCAATGTGCTCGATGGTCAGGCCGCCTGCGGGATCGCCTCGTTGGGGATCGACCATGAGGCCTTTTTGCTCACCCCCGAAGACGGCGTGCCGCAAGAGCCGCTCTGCCGGATTGCCTTCGAAAAGGCCGGGATCGCGCGGCCCGGGGTGCCGTTGGTGACGCAGGCCTATCGCGGCGATGTGACGCGCACGGTGATCGAACATGCCATGCAAGTCGGGGCCAAGACGGCGATCCGCGACCTCGACTGGTTTGCCGATGTTGGCGAAAGCATCGCCTACCGCGACCGCCATGGCGAGCTATCCTTGCCGCTGCCATGCCTTGCCGGAAGCCACCAAGCCGACAACGCCGCGTTGGCAGTGGCAATGCTGCGGCATCAATCGCGCGTCGAAGTCTCACCCGCAGCCATGGCTGAGGGCATTCGCAACGCCCGTTGGCCCGCGCGGCTGCAACTGCTCGGAGAAGGTCCGCTGACCGCGCAGGTGCCGGGGCGAAAGGTTTGGCTGGATGGCGGGCACAATGTCGATGCCGGACTGGCGATTGCGCGTTTTTTTGGGGCGGATGCCGAGGCCCACCCCGCTGCGACTAACCTCGCTGGCGCTCGGCAAGTCTCGCTCCCCTCCCGCATGCGGGAGGGGCTGGGGGTGGGTCGGACGGCCAAAATCCACCTCATCACCGGCATGCTGACCAACAAGGATCCGGCGGCGATCGTAGCGCCGCTGCGCGGGAAGCTGCTCAGCCTGTCAGCCGTTCCCGCGCCAGGCCACGATGCGCACCTCCCTGAAGATTTCGCCGCGCATTCGGAGCTGCCAGTGAGCAGCTTCCCCGATGTCTCCAGCGCGCTCGCCGCGCTCCCACCGGAGGGCGACGTGCTGATTGCCGGCTCGCTCTACCTCGCGGGCGAAGTGCTGCGGCTCAACCGCGAGTTTCCGGATTAGGTCTTCGCTGCCACCTCGTGCCCATCGTCCTCAGTGCTCGGTTGGCGGATTGTCTGGACGAGGTAGCCCTTGTGCCACAGCAGCCACAGCAGCAGCATACCCGGGATAGCCGCCACCACAGTGAAGCCCCAGAACCCGACCCAGCCAAGATCCTTGGCGATCACCCCCGCAGGCGAAGCGAGCCAGGTCCGTCCGAAAGCAGCAAACGAGCTCAGCAGCGCAAACTGGGTTGCGGTATAGGCCAGGCTCGAGAGGCCCGAGAGATAGGTGGTGAACACCGTCAACCCGATTCCACTGGTCATGTTTTCGGTCACGATCGCCGCGACCAGCATCCAGTAATTGTTGCCGGTTGCCGCCAGAATCATGAACATCACGTTGGAGAACATCATCAGCAGACCCGAGACGAGCAGCGCCCGGCCCATCCCCAGCCACAGGATGAACGGAGCGCCGAGCGCCGAACCGACAATCAGCGCGGCGAAGCCCCAGATCTTGTTGGCCGAAACATAGTCTAGATCGGCAAAGCCCAGATCGACGATCATCGGCCCAAGCATCGTCTGCCCCATGGCATCGCCCACCTTGTACACCAGCACGAAGCCCAGGATCAGGAAGGCACCGTGGCGACCGAGGAACTCGCGGAACGGATTGACCACGGTATCCATCAACCATTGCCCGGCAGTCATGCCCTTGGCCTCAGCGTAACGATCGACGAATTGCCCCGGTCCGGCCAAAATCGCCCCGATGATCGCGGGGATTATGGCGAAAGCTGTCAGGCCGTAACCCAGCGCCCAGCCCAGCCCCAGCCCCTCAGCCGAAGCGAGATAGACCGTGCCCGCGCCCGCAATCAGGTTGCCGGTGCGATAGCCGAACTGGTTGGTGGCCGTGCCGTGAGCGAACTCCTCTTCAGAGAGGATTTCGATCCGGTAGGCATCGATCACAATATCCTGCGTCGCTGAGAGGAATGCCGTGCAGATCGCCCAGAACACGAAAGGCCCCATGTGCCCAGTCTGCGGATCGCTCGCCCCCAGCTGCCAGATCGAAACGAACAGCAGCGCCTGGACAAAGAACAGCCAGCCGCGCCGCTGTCCGAAGGCCTTGGTCAGGAACGGCAGCGGCAATTTGTCGACCAGCGGCGCCCACAGAAATTTTATCGTATAGGGCGTTCCCAGCGCCACCGCGAAGCCAATCGTCGCGGTGTCGATCCCGACCTTGGCGAGCCAGAAAGTCATCGTCGCGACCAGCAAGGTCAGCGGAAAACCACTCGAAATACCAAGCAGGAAGGTGATCAGCGGGTTCTTGCGCAGGTAGGGCTGGAAAGACTTGATCCTGAGCGCGACCAGCGCGAGCCCCACAAGCACCCCGGCAAAAATGATGAACCGGATCAGATCGACCGACATGCTGCGCCCTTCCCTCTCAAATTTTGCGCGAACCTAGCGTTGAAATGCGTTATGCCTAGCCCCCATGGCCAGCCTCTCCACACTCCCCGATCTCGCCCCGACTGCGGGCCAGCGCGCTTTGGCAGTGGCGATTGCCGAGGGGGCGAACAAGGCTTCGCCCGGGGTGAGCAATGTTCCCGCCAGTGTCTACACCGATCCCGCGCACTGGGAGCGCGAGAAGGCGCTCATTTTCGACCGCGCGCCGCAGGTGCTCTGCCCTTCGGCGCTTGTGCCCGATCCGAACATGGCGGTGCCGCACGATGGCACCGGGCGGCCCTTGCTGGTCTCGCGCGACAGCGACGGCAAGGTCCACGTGTTCATGAATGTCTGCCGCCATCGCGGCACCCGGCTGGTTGAAGGGGCCGAGGTGCAGTGCGGCAAGCGCTTCACTTGCCCCTACCACGCCTGGACCTATGCCACCGACGGACGACTGCTCGCCCTGCCCCGCCCCGATACCTTCCCTGGGTTGGAGAAGGGCGAGTTTTCATTGGTCGAACTGCCCAGTTGCGAGGCCGGCGGGCTGATCTGGTTCGCCCCTGGGGCCGAGGCTGATTTCACCCACGCCCGCGAACTGGGCGAGGATTTTGACCGGTTCGCCATGCGCGACTTGCATCTGTTTGCGCGGCGCACCCACGATGTCGCCAGCAACTGGAAGCTGATCGTCGATGCCTTTCAGGAGAGCTACCACGTCCTGCGGCTCCATGCTGCCACCATCGCGCCGTTCTTCAAGGATGGTGTCACCAGCGGCGATCTAATCGGCCCGCATCAGCGCAGCTTCGTCGGCCGCGCAGCCGAGATGGACGGGCTGAACTTTGACGATATGGCCGCGCTGCGCCGCTGCGGAACTTACACCTACATGCTGTTCCCGAACACGGTGATCATCATGAGCCCGGACTACATCAACGTGATGACGATCATGCCGCAGGGGGTGAACCGCACGCTGGTGGAGGACTTCATGCTCATCCCCGAAGCGCCGCAGAGCGACAAAGCGCGCGATCACTGGCAGCGTTCGTGGAACCTGCTCGACGGCGGAGTCTTCGGCAGCGAAGACTTCCGCGCAGCCGCGCTCGGCCAGCAGGGGCTGGAGACGGGCGTGGTGCCTGAACTGACGCTCGGCACGCTCGAAGGCGGGATCCGGCGGTTCCACGAAACTTGCGCCGAGCAGATGGCGCTAGCGGAATAGGTTCTTCCCATTTTGCGAAGCCAAATGGGGAGGTGGGCCGCCGCAGGCGGGTCGGAGGGGTGATGCGGATAAGCCGAAACCCCTCCGTCTCGCGCTGGCGCGCGATCCACCTCCCCATTTGTGACATTCGTCAAAAATGGGGAGAATCGAGGCAGTGACGTTTGACTATCGCCAAGCTAAGGGGCGCGGCATGACTGAAGCCCAATCTCCGCGCGCTGGCGAGCGCATCGCCAAGCTCCTTGCCCGCGCCGGAATCGCCAGCCGGCGTGAAGTTGAGCGGATGATCGCCGAGGGGCGGATCAAGCTGAACGGCGAGGTGTTGACCACGCCGGCAACCGTACTGCCCAATCTCAAAGGCGTGACGGTCGATGGCAAGCCGGTGAAAGCGGCTGAACCGGCGCGGCTGTTCGCGTTCCACAAGCCTGCCGGGCTAATCACCGCCGAGCGCGATCCAGCGGGGCGACCCACGATCTACACCGCGCTGCGCAATGCCCTGCCCGCCACCGCCGGACGGGTGATGCCGATCGGGCGGCTGGACTTCAACACCGAGGGGCTTCTCCTCCTGACCAACGATGGCGAACTCAAGCGCGCGATGGAGTTGCCATCGTCAGGCATCCCCCGCACCTACCGCGCGCGGACCTTCGGCGCGATCAGCCAGGAACAGCTTGAAGGTCTGATCGAAGGGATCGAGATCGAGGGTGTGCGTTACGGCCAGATCAACGCCAATCTGGAGCGCAGCACCGGGCGCAACCAGTGGGTCGAAATGACTATCACCGAAGGCAAGAACCGCGAAGTGCGGCGGGTGCTCGAACACTTCGGACTGGAAGTCAGCCGCCTGATCCGCACTGCCTATGGTCCGTTCGAACTGCTCGACCTGCCGCGCGGTGCGGCGGTGGAGATCCGGCAGGTTGAGGTGGAGCGGTTCCGCAAGACCCTGCGGACCGGCGGCCAACCGCCTGCTCCGCGCCCGGCGCACGAACAGGCGCGCCACCGCGTGCAGCGCGCGCGCCGCAAGTGAGGATCATCGCGGGCCAGTGGCGCGGCCGCAAGCTGATCGCGCCGGCGGGTGACACGACCCGGCCCACGGCGGACCGCACCCGCGAGACGCTGTTCTCGATGCTCGTCAGCCGCCTTGGATCGTTCGAGGGGCTGGCAGTGGCAGACTTGTTCGCTGGCTCAGGCGCGCTCGGCCTCGAAGCCCTGTCGCGGGGAGCTGCAAGCTGCATCTTCGTGGAGCAGGATGCGGCGGCACTGCGCGCGCTGCGCAGCAACATCGCCAACCTGCAAGCCGCGCCCGTCAGCGATGTGCGGGCAAGCTCGGTCCTGTCGCTTGGTCCGGCCAAAGCCCCGCTCGACCTGATCCTGCTTGATCCGCCTTTTAGCACCGGCGCGGGTGAAGTCGCGCTCGACAAGCTGCGGCGGCTGGGCTGGATTGGCGCAGCGACCTGGATCAGCCTGGAAACCGCGCACAACGCAGTGCCTGCGGTCAAGGGTCTGGAAGCGGTCGCCGATCGCAAAGTGGGCAAGGCACGGCTCACCTTGCTCCGCAGCGAGAGTTGAAAGGGCGCCGGATTGCCCGGCGCCCTCGCTGTTAATGTCGCCAGTCCTACTTGCTGCCGGGGTTGCGGCAGCCATCGCGCAGCTTCTTGGTGCAGACTGGATAGTCGCTGGGAACAGCTGCGGGAGGCGGTGGCACGGGCTTGGCAGCTTCGGACGGCGGCACCGGCGCTGACGGCGTGGGCGTCCCCGGCAGTGGCGGCGGCTTCATCGGGATTGCCGGTTCGGGCGGCGGCAGTTCCGAAGGCTGTGGCGGTGCGGATTGTTCGCCGGTTGGCGGCGCAGGCGGACTGTCCTCTGGCGGCGGAGTTGCCGCCGGTGCCGGCATGGCTTCTGGCGCTGGTTCGGTGTCTTGGGCGGATAGCGAAACGGTACTGCCAACCAGGGCAAAAACCGCGGCGCCGATAAGGATTGAGCGATTCATCGTACGTTCCTTTCGGGCCCCCGTAAACTCCATAGACCCCTTACGGATGGAGACGGCGCGCCAATCGCCGGGTTGGGCCACTCTTGCGGTAGGCTTCAATGTTCCCTAGCCGTTCCGGGTGCAGAATAAGCCCGAATCGATACCCGATCCCCTGATCGACGGCCTCAATCCTCCGCAGCGCGAAGCTGTGTTGGCGACCGAGGGACCCGTGCTGATGCTGGCGGGTGCGGGTACCGGCAAGACCGCCGCGCTGACCGCCCGGCTTGCCCATATCGTGCGCTCGCGGCTGGCCTGGCCAAGCGAGATCCTCTGCGTCACCTTCACCAACAAGGCCGCGCGCGAGATGAAGGAGCGGGTGGCCGGTCTGATCGGCCCCGCCGCCGAGGGCATGCCATGGCTCGGCACATTCCATTCAACCGCTGCGAAGATGCTGCGCCGTCATGCCGAGCTGGTCGGCCTGCAGGCAAACTACACGATCATCGATACCGACGATCAGCTGCGCGTGCTCAAACAGCTCATTCAGGCCGAAGGGCTAGACGAGAAGCGCTGGCCGCCAAAGCAGCTGGCAGCTTGCATCGATCGCTGGAAGAACAAAGGACTGAACCCCGCCGATCTCGATGCGGCTGAGAACGAAAGCTATGCCAACGGCAAGGGCCAGCACTTCTACCGGCTGTACCAGGACCGGCTGAAGGCGCTCAACGCCTGCGATTTCGGCGATCTGCTCCTGCACATGCTCAACATTCTGCGCAAAGAGCATGATATCCTTGAACAATACCGCGCACGCTTCAAATACATCATGGTCGACGAGTATCAGGACACCAATCAGGTCCAGTACCTGTGGCTGCGCCTGCTGGCCCAGCCGCGCCACAACATTTGCGTCGTTGGGGATGACGATCAGTCGATCTATTCATGGCGCGGCGCAGAAGTGGCCAATATCCTGCGGTTCGAAAAGGATTTTCCCGGCGCGAAGGTGATCAAGCTGGAGCAGAATTACCGCTCGACTCCGGACATCCTCGCCGCCGCATCGGGCCTGATTAACAGCAATAGCGAACGGCTCGGCAAGACGTTGTGGACCGAGCGCAACGGCGGCGACAAGGTGAAAGTCGTCGGCATCTGGGACGGGCCAGAAGAGGCCCGCCGGGTCGGCGAAGAGGCCGAGCGGCTGGAGCGCGAAGGGGCCAGCCTCAACGAAGTCGCGATTCTGGTCCGCGCGCAATTCCAGACCCGCGAGTTCGAAGACCGGTTCATCGCCATTGGCCTCAACTACAAGATCATCGGCGGCTTCCGCTTCTACGAGCGCGCTGAAATTCGCGATGCGATTGCCTATCTGCGGCTGGTTTCACAGCCCAGCGACGACCTGGCCTTCGAGCGGATCTACAACACCCCCAAGCGCGGGCTCGGTGACAAGACGCTGGAGAAGATGCACCGCCACGCGCGGACGCGGGCGATCCCATTGAGCCTCGCGGCGGTGGAAATTGTCGATACCGACGAACTGCCCGCCCGGGCGCGCGGCACGCTGCTGGCCTTCATGCGCGATGTCGCGCGCTGGCGCGATCTGGCCAAGCAGACCACGCCGGCTGAACTGGCGCGCACGATCCTCGACGAGTCGGGCTACACCGCCGCGCTGCAAGTGGAGAAGAGCTCCGAAAGCGCCGGCCGTCTCGAAAACCTCTCGGAACTCGCCCGCGCGATGGAAGATTACGAAGCGCTCGGTGATTTCCTCGAACACGTCAGCCTGGTGATGGACAACGACGCGGCCGACGATGCCGAGAAGCTGACCATCATGACCATGCACGCCGCCAAGGGGCTGGAATTCGATCACGTGTTCCTGCCCGGTTGGGAGGAAGGCGTGTTCCCCAGCCAACGCGCGCTCGACGAAGGCGGGCTCGCCTCACTCGAAGAGGAGCGCCGCCTCGCCTACGTCGCGATCACGCGCGCCCGGCGGCAATGCACCATCCTCCACGCCGCCAACCGGCGGATCTACGGCCAGTGGACCAGCTCGATCCCCAGCCGCTTCATCGCCGAACTGCCAGAGGCGCATGTGGTGCAGGAATCGACGCTCTCGGGCGGAGCCTCACTCTGGCGCGCGCAGTGGTCTGAGCATTCTGACCCCTTCGCCCATGTCGCGCGCGGCACCGGGTGCGGCCCCGGCTGGCAGCGCGCCAGCTCTCAAACCTTTGACCCCGCTCCCAAACGCCTGACCGAAGCGACCCGCTCTGCCGCCAGCTTCGCGGCCAAACCGCGCAGCGACATCGGCTTGGGCGCGCGGGTGTTTCACGAGAAGTTCGGCTACGGCGTGGTGTCGGCGCAGGAAGGCAACAAACTGGAAATCGACTTCGAGACCTCAGGCCACAAACGCGTGATCGACAGCTTTGTAAGGCTGGCGGAGTAGATCTGCCCTGGTTCGGGGAGGATCTAGGGTCCGGACCCTAGAACCCCGAACTGAGGAAACCGGGAATCGGGCCGTTCCACTCACCCGGCTCGCTCGGGGGATCGGCCTCACGGCTCTCGCGGCGCGGTTCAGTGCGTGACTTCGCCTGACGCTCTTCGCGGCGCGGTGCGCGATCGCGTTTCGGGGCCTCCTCTCGCCGCGAACTCTCGCGGCGGGGACGTTCGTCGCGCGGCGCACCTTCTTCGCGCGCGGGCCGCGCTTCGCGAACTTCTCCGCCCAGCGCGAATACCGGGATCGCACCGCCGGTCAGCTTCTCTACGTTTTCAATCGCTTCGGCGTCTTCCTTGGAAACCAAGGTGAATGCCCGCCCGGTCGCTCCCGCCCGGCCCGTGCGGCCGATACGGTGCACGTAGTCGTCGGGGTGCCATGGGGTGTCGAAGTTGAAGACGTGGCTCACGCCCTTGATATCCAGCCCGCGCGCGGCGACGTCTGAACAGCACAGGATGTTGATATCCCCGGCCTTGAACCGGTCGAGTTCGGCGATGCGGGCGGACTGGTCCATGTCGCCGTGGATTTCCCCGGCGGCAAAGCCGTGCTGCTTCAGGCTCTTGGCGAGTTCGCGCACGGTGGTTTTGCGGTTGGCAAAGATCATCGCGGTGGCGACATCGTCGGTGCGCAGCAGGTGGCGCAGCGCTTCGCGCTTCTTGCGGGTTTCGACGAACACCTTGTGCTGGGCGATCTGCGAGTTGTTGCTCGCGGGCCGGGCAACCTCGATATATTTGGGATTGCTCAGGAACTTGTCCGCCAGCTTCTTGATCACCGGCGGCATAGTCGCGCTGAACAGCATGGTCTGCCGGGTGGTGGGCAGCTTGGAACAGATCGTCTCGATATCGGGGATGAACCCCATATCGAGCATCCGGTCAGCCTCATCGATCACCAGCAGGTCACAGCCGGTAAGCAGGATCTTGCCGCGCTCGAACAGGTCCATCAACCGGCCCGGGGTGGCGATCAGCACGTCAACGCCTTCGTTGAGCGCCTTGACCTGGTCCCCCATCTGCACACCGCCGATCAGCAGCGCCATCTTGAGATCGTGGTTCTTGCCGTATTTCTCAAAGTTCTCAGCGACCTGGGCGGCCAGCTCACGGGTCGGCTCAAGGATCAGCGAGCGCGGCATCATCGCGCGGCGGCGGCCGTGGGCGAGGATATCGATCATTGGCAGCACGAAGCTGGCAGTCTTGCCAGTGCCGGTCTGGGCGATCCCGATCAGGTCCTTCATCATCAGCACCGCGGGGATCGCCTGCGCCTGAATCGCCGTCGGGGTGTCATAACCCGCAGCGGTAACGGCGGCGAGCAATTCGTCGGAAAGGCCGAGGTCGGCAAATTTCATAAGTTTGGTAGTTTCCGGAAAACTGGTGGCAGAGGCGAACGCGCCGACTGCGAGAATGCGCGGCCCCTAGGACCAAAGCAGGCCGAAAGTCAAGAAATCAGCCTATTCAGCCTCAACCAGCTGGCGCATCGCGC
This sequence comes from uncultured Novosphingobium sp., assembly GCA_964628635.1. GTDB lineage: Bacteria > Pseudomonadota > Alphaproteobacteria > Sphingomonadales > Sphingomonadaceae > Novosphingobium. The sequence continues at coordinate 11,160 of CAZVMC010000052.1, forward strand.
TGATCTCGCAATTCGCACCGGAGCGCGAAAGGATCTGGTCACGCTCGACACAAAGCTGGCCATCGTCATTGCGGTTGACGTAAAAGCCAGAATAGAAGTCGCGCGCCCGGCAGGATTTCTCCAGCGTGACGCTGACCATCCGACGATCGCGCAGGTAAAGCACCAACCGGCTGGCATCGCGGTATTGCACGCCCACAATTCCGCTGACTGGCACGCACCGCCCCATCTTCTTTTCGGTAAACCGCGGGCTTGCACCGTTGCCCGCTACACCATCAAAATCGGCCGGGGTCGACGGACTGCGTGGCGCAATCCGGATTGTGATGCGCTGCTCGATGCTGACCTGACGGACAACCGGAGGGGAAAAGCTGTCCGAAAACGGCCTTAATTCGCCGTCCGCACCTTGTTCAGTGGCATTGCCATTCGGCACTGGCACCTCACGCGCCAGTTCGACCCCGGCCACCGCAGGGAGCATCACCGCAAGCGGCGCAAGCATGGGCAGCAACGGGTTCATTGCGCGGAATCGGTGTCCATTTCCCCTGAGCGTCGCGCGGCTTTTAGCGGCCGAGATTGAACCATCGCTTAACTTGAAGATATGCGGCCGCAAGACTCTTCCCAAATGGGGGACTTATGCCATAGGCTTCGCCGATGCCTGACACCCATGCTTTCCTGACAGAAGCCGGCGCTTTGCTGGGTCCGCGCGGGCTGACCTGCGATGCCGACCTGGTCACTCCGTGGCTGACCGATTGGCGGGGGCGCTATACCGGCGCGGCGCTGGCCCTGGCCTCTCCCGCCTCGACCGAAGAAGTCGCGGCACTGGTCAGGCTCTGTGCCGCGCATGATGTGCCGATCGTGCCACAGGGTGGCAACAGCGGCATGTCCGGGGGGGCAACGCCGGACAGCAGCGGCAGAGCCTTGCTGCTTTCGCTGCGACGGATGAATGCGGTGCGCAGCTTTGATCAAGCTGCCCAAACGATCACTTGCGATGCCGGTGTGATCCTGCAAGCCCTGCACGAGACTGTTGGGGCGAAGGGGTTGCGCTTCCCCCTCACGTTGGGCGGCAAGGGCTCGGCCACGGTTGGCGGATTGATTGCCACCAACGCAGGCGGAACCCAGGTTCTGCGGCACGGATCGATGCGTGCGCAGGTGCTTGGGCTGGAGGCGGTGCTGCCGGATGGACAGGTACTGTCGCAGCTCACCCCGCTCAAGAAAGACAACCGCGGTTTCGATCTGAAGCAGTTGTTCATCGGCTCTGAAGGTACGCTCGGGATCGTTACGGCGGCGACCCTGCAGCTGGTTCCGGGAATTGCCGAGCGCGTGGTGGTCTGGGCCGGGCTGCCATCGATACACGCGGCACGGTCGCTGCTGCTGCATTGTCAGGCCGGGGCAGGCACGGCACTCGAAGGGTTCGAGGTTGTGCCGCAGTCTTGCCTCAACGCGGTATTGGCCCATCTACCAGCCGCGCGCGCTCCGCTGGCCGATCCGCATCCCTGGCATGCGCTGATCGAACTGGTTGCCGAAACCGAAAGCAGCGGCACCCTGCGTGACCGGGCCGAGGCCCTGCTGGCGAGCGCATTTGAGCAGGACTTGCTCAGCGATGCCACGATCGCCGCGAACGAGAGCCAGGCCGAAGCGTTCTGGTTGCTGCGCGATTCGGTCGCTCCTGCCGAGCGGGCTCAAGGCCCGGCGATGCAGCACGACATTTCGGTGCCGGTGGAAGCTATGCCGGGCTTCATCGAGGCAGCAATTCCCGCCGTGGAGAATGCCTTTGCCGGCACCCGCGCTGTCGGCTTCGGCCATCTGGGAGACGGCAACATCCATTTCCACGTGATCGCGCCCAAGGGCGCCGAGCGCGGGGCGTGGGAGGAAGGTGACGGCAAGAAAATCAGTGCGATGGTGCATGATCTTGTCACTCAGTGGCAAGGTTCGATCTCCGCCGAACACGGCATCGGCCAGCTCAAGCTGCTCGAACTGGAGCGACTAGGTGATCCAGCTGCCATGGCGGTGTTGCGCGCGGTCAAGGCTGCACTGGACCCGGCGGGTTTGATGAATCCCGGGAAACTCGTCGCGCTTGCACCTGGCCCCGCCAAGCCCTAAAGGCGCGCCTTCGCGCGGGGGTGGTGCTGCACTGCTGACCGCAAAGGCAAAGATTTTCAGCTAATCGGAGAGATCCCCATGGCCAGCGCGCCGCAAGCCGCCAACCTGCCCCTGTTCTATAATGACCTGATGCCACTCAACACGCAGGATCATGCCAGCTGGCACACCCGCACCACCGACAAGGCCCCTTGGCTGATCACCGCCCACGCGGTGCCGCTGACTGCTGAGGAGTTTCCGCAGGCGCAGCGTTTCTATCCGATCGTGTTCTCCTCCAGCGATGAGCCGGTGCCGTTGGCGCTGATGGGTCTCAATGAAGGCGTAAACGTGTTCGTCGATGCCGAAGGCAAGCTGACCGGCCCGACCTATATCCCGGCCTATGCCCGCCGCTATCCCTTCATGCTGGCGAAGTTGCAGCCGGATACCGATGAGCTTTCGCTCTGCTTCGATCCGACCACCGATCTGGTCGGTGAGTTTGAAGAAGGAGCCGCGCTGTTCGACAATGGCGAAGCGAGCGAAGCGACCAAGAACACGCTGGAATTCTGCAAGCAGTTCGAAGAAGCCGGAATGCGCACTCAGGCTTTTGTAGAAGAGCTGAAGAAGCATGACCTGCTGATGGACGGCGAAGTTTCGATCCAGCAGCAGGGCAACGATCAGCCGTACGTCTACCGTGGCTTCAAGATGATCGATCAGGAAAAACTGCGCGAAATCCGCGGTGATGTGCTACGCACCTGGAACCAGAACGGCCTGCTCGCGCTGATCTTTGCGCATCTGTTCTCGCTGGGTCTGATGTCAGACATCTTCAACATGCAGGTGTCGCAGGGTAAGGGGCCGGTGTCGCTTGACGCGCTCAACGCTCTGGCCCAGCCAACCGGCTGATTTATCAACCAAGCCACGATCAACGCGGGACTTGCAACGGTTCCGTATTGGTCTTATTCTTTTTCCGCTGCGCCGGGCTGCCCTCATGGTCCGACATGGCACCTGGTGCACTTCGGTGCACCTCCTCCCTGAACCTTGGCCACCTCGTGCATTGCACGAGGTGGTTTTTTATTCAGCAGCTTCGGCCCAGCCCTCATCGCTGCGCGAACGGTTGATTTCCGCAACTTCGGCGGCGAGACGGCGGACCAGCCCGACCACCACTTCGACCACCGCGTCAAATCCCTGCCCCGGTTCTGACAAACGCGAATCGAGGTAGGCACTGCGATCGATCTCCAGCTGCAGTCCATGAATACCCGAATCGGGAGCGGCATGTCGCTCCAGCACATAGCCCCCGGCATAGGGGCGATTGTGCGCGGCAATGCTGCGGCTTGCGGCGAGGTGTTGAAATGCTGCCCCGACCAATCGGCCATCGCAGGCCGCGCCGAAACGGTCGCCCAACACAAATTGCGCTGCGGGCCGGCCGGCGCGGATGGGCAGCGGCGGCATCGAATGGAGATCAAGCAGTAGCGCTGCGCCCCAACGCTCGCGCAGCCCAGCCAAGGTGGCGGCAAGACAATCATGATAAGGCGTGTGGATCGCGCCTATTCGTGCTGCAAGCTCCTCAGCATGATGCCGGTGCTTCCAGACTTCACCCAGCCCGGGCAATCGGCGCGGAATCAGCCCCAGTCCGGTCCGCGCCCGACGTCCTGTGGTAAAAACGCCAAGCCGCTCTTCGCCTGAACGATCGAACATATCCCAATCGACATCGTCCGCAGCCCGGTTGAGATCGATCATTGCGCGCGGCGCTTGGGCAATCAGCAAGGCCGCGCCGGTTTCTGCGGCGATTCGTTCGCCAAGCAAATCGGCGTAACGATCTTCGAGACGCAAGGCTGCAAATCCGGGATTGCGCATCCGCTCAAGCAGACTGTCGGGATAGGTTCGTCCCGCATGCGGCACCGCGATCAGCACCGGCAGCAGCGACGGCCTGGGCGCGAGGAGCGTAAAGGCCGCACTGTCCGGCGCCCCGGGGATTGAGCCACCCACAGTTTTCGCCGAATCAGATGGTGATTGGGGCGACAAGACCATGGCTGCAATGCTGGCCGCTCAGCCGGTATGTGTCAAAGTCGGGCGGAGCGATTTCCGAGCGAGATTGTTAACCGGCGCTGGTGTATAGGCTTTGCAAGCACCGACTACCGCTAACGAGAGACCCTGCATGACCCGCATCCTGCTTGCCGAAGACGAACAAGCCATGCGCACCTATCTGGCGCGCGCGCTGGAAAATGCAGGCTATGAAGTTGTCGCGGTCGATCGCGGGACCGATGCCGTGCCGCTTTTGGAGAGCCAAGACTTCGATTTGCTACTCTCGGATATCGTCATGCCCGAAATGGACGGAATCGAGCTGGCCCAGCGCTGCGCCGATATCAGCCCGAAGACCAAAGTGATGTTCATCACCGGCTTTGCGGCGGTTACCCTGAAGGCCAGCCGCGACGCGCCGCAGGCCAAGGTGCTGTCCAAACCGTTCCACCTGCGCGATCTGGTGCTCGAGGTAGAGCGGCTGTTCGGCCAGCAGGCCACCGCTTCGCTTTAACAGGGTTGCGCGAATAGGGGAGCCTCGCTAAGGGCGCTCCCTGCCTGGCGGCGACGGCTGTCGGGCAACCTTTGATGGTGCGGGCGTATAGCTCAGTGGTAGAGCACTATGTTGACATCGTAGGGGTCG
>CAZVMC010000053.1:0-15560 GCA_964628635.1 uncultured Novosphingobium sp.
GAGCGGGCGCTCGCCGGGGGCTGGGACCACGATGGCTGGGAGGGGCGCGGCGATGCGCTGCTGATCTATCTTATGCGGCGGCGTAGCGTGTTCCGGCTCGATGAACGCGATCTGGGGCCCGGCCATCCGGTCTATGAACGGCTGCGCGCGGAGTGGGTGGCGGAGCAGGCGAAGCTGGCCTTCGTGCGCGGCGAGGAGGCGATCCGGGGGATCAATGCCAAGCTGACGCAGATCGCGGAGCGGCGGCGGGCGGCCAAGGAACGCGAAGAACAGGAACGCGAAGAAAACGGGGACTAGAGGCCGCTCTGTCCAATCCGTCGCCGAATCGTCACGGGAACGTCACAACCGCGCGCAATAGTCCCCCGGCAAGCAAGGGGTTTTCTGCGATGCATCGTGTGCATGTGCTCTACACGGGTGATGTGGAAGGCGGCATGGCGCCGTTTGAGAGCGACGAGAATCGGATTACATTCCATCGCCTTACTGCGGCGAGCGACTTGCCGGTGCTCGATGGGCCGATCTGGGCCTTTATCGACTGGGCGTTGCCGCAGATTTCCGGGCTCGAGCTGTGCCGGCGGCTGCGCTGCGATCCGCGCACGGCCGATGCGCATATCACGATCCTGATCGATCCCGACGATCCCGAAAGCGGTCGCCGCGCGCTGCGCGCCGGGGCGGACGACTATCTGATCGAACGCCCGTCGCGGAGCGAGATCCTCGACCGGCTGCTCGCCTCGCGCAAGGCGCTGGCGCAGCCGGTCGCCGGGTCGGCGATCAGTTTCGGCAACCTGCTGATCGATGTCGCCGCCTATCAGGCGCGGTGGGAGGGCCGCTCGGTGCCGCTCACCCCCAACGAGTTCCGGCTGCTGCGCTTCCTGGTCGAGCATCCGGGGCGGGTGTTCACGCGGATCCAGCTGATCGAAGCGCTCGGCAAGACCGATCCGCCGATCGATGAGCGCACCGTCGATGTCTGGATCGGGCGCCTGCGCCGGGCGCTGGCCAAGGCCGGGGCGGGCGATATGCTGCGCACCGTGCGCTCGCTCGGCTATATCCTCGACCGGCCCTGACGGCGCCGACAAGACCGCGAGGAGCCTGAGCGGCTCCCCGCGGTAGGGATCAGAACTTGACCGAGGCCGACAGCGCGAACGACTGGCCGAGATCGTAGCTGTTGCGATCGATCCGGGTGTCGCCGAACTGCTGGAATTCTTCGTTGCGGGTGCCGGTGATGTTGCGCACTTCGAACTTGATCTCGAACTCCGCGCCGAGGAACTCGAAACCTTCGCGGGCGACGAAATCGAGCCGCAGGCCGGGGCGGCCGATCACGTCGGGCTGCGGCGGGGTGCCGTTGAGCCCGCGGCTGCTGACCCGGTCGCTGGCGTAGCTCAGCAGGAAGGTCTGCTGTGAGAGATAGTCCGTGTTTTCCAGCCCGAACTGCAGGTTGACGATGTGGTCCGATTGCCCGGTCAGCGGGGCACCGTCGCGGAAGTAGTCGGTCGCGATGGTCGATGCCGCGCCGAATACCGCGGTGGTATCGCCCGCGGCCACCTGGATGCTCGATTTGGTGAAGGTGTAGTTGAGCACGGTAACCAGCCGGCGCCCGGCGAAGAACCCGCCCTCCCCGCTCAGGCTGCCCAGGTCGGTATATTTCACCAGCTCAAGCTCGGCCCCGTAGAGCGTGGCGCGCGGGGCGTTGGCGAAGGAGGTGGTGAGGTCCGATCCGGTCAGGAAGGATTCGATCGGGTTGTCGATCCGCTTGTAGAAGCCCGCGATCGAGAAGCGCTGTTCGGGGGCGAAGTACCACTCAAACCGCGCTTCGGCGTTGTAGAGCTGGCTGTCGATCAGCAGCGGGTTGCCGCGATAGGGGCGGTTGGTATCGGGATCGAAATAGGGCTGGTTGATCAGCTCGCGGAACTGCGGCCGGGCGATCGTTTTCGATCCGGCGAGGCGGAACTGCATATCGTCGCGCACTTGCCAGGTCAGCGTCGCGCCGGGCAGCCAATAGCCGCGCTCCAGGTTGGTCCCGGCAGTCGAGGCCCCGGGAACGGTGAAGACCTGGATCGGATCGACGGTCTGGGTCGCGCGTTCATAGCGCACCCCGGCGTCAAGGCTCAGCGCATCGGTGAACTGCCAGTTGATCTTGCCATAGCCGGCCCAGGTCCGCATCCGCGCGTCGAAGGCCGGGTTGCCCTCGTCGGTTTCGATCAGCTCGATGTTGAACGCATCGATCACGTTCGGCCCAAGCAGCAAGTCGGGGCGCAGTAGGCCCACCCCGGTCGGGAAATTGTTCGGCGCAAGGAACTGGAAATCGCGGCGCGAACTGGTGCGGTGGGTATCGGTGAAGGCCCCGCCGACCACGACCGAGAGATCGGTCGTCGCGCGGTAGCTCAGATCGATCCCCGCCGCCCAGAGATCCTCGTTAAGGTAGGAATAGGTGATCCGCGCATCACCGCCGTTGCCGTTGTTGAGGCGGTTGATGAAGAACGAACCGAACGGGTCGGACGCGGCATTGGTCCGCACATATTCGAAGTAGAGCTCGCCCGGGGCCTCGCGCTCCGAATTGGCGTAGCTGCCGCGCAGTTCGAGCTTGAGATCGGGATCGAGCTGGAACTCACCGACAAACTGGCTGTCGATCAGCTGCCGTTCGTACCAGGCGGTGCGCTGCTGCATGAAATCGACCGTGGTGCCCTGCCGGTTGCCCAGCGCGAGGCGCGCCTGCTTGATCGTGTCGCGGATATAGAGGTTGGTCCAGCGGAGCTTGTTCTCGCCAAATTCCAGCCCAAAACCGAGCAGCCCATTGACCACGATCCGTTGATCGGTGTTGAGCTGGATGAAGTCGGTTTCAAGCGTTGACAGATCGGCGCTGAGCGAGGTCTGCTGGGTCGGCTGGCGGGTCGTGTACTTGTTGCTGTACCCTGCCGCGGCGATCACCCCGAAATCAACATCGCCGATCGGGAACGATTTGCCCGCGCTGAATGAGGCCGAGAAGTTGGGTGGCAATTCACCCCAACGCTGGACAATGGCATTGCGGCCGGTGACGAGCTGGCTGGCAATCGCTCCGGTATCGACATTGCCCGAACTGATCCGTTCTCCGCTGTCGAGGAAGGCCTGCAAGGCGGGCGGCGTATCGCGGTTGCCGTTGTCAAACCCGGTCCAGTCCAAGCTGCTGCCGTAATAGACATAGCCGAGCTGACCGGTGGTTTCGTTATCGCCCGAAATGCCGAAGCTGAACTGCACGAAGGGATCGCGCGGCACGGCCTTGGTGGTCAGGTTGATCACACCGCCGCCGAATTCGCCGGGATAGTTCACCGAATAGCTCTTCTGCACCAGCGAGGAAGCGATCACGCCGCTGGGAAAGATATCGAGCGGGACCACGCGCTTGAGCGGCTCGGGGCTTGGCAGCGGCAAGCCGTTGAGCAGCGCGAGCGAATAGCGGTCACCCAGCCCGCGGACGTAGACATAGCCGTTGCCGACCACGCTGAGGCCGGTAACGCGGCTCAGCGCCCCGGCAATATTGCCATCGCCCGTGCGCGCGATTTCCGCGGTCGAAAGCACCGTCAGAACCTGGTCCGAACCCTTGGTGATATTACGATCGATCCGCCCGGTGACGACGATCTGCCCTGGAGCCGAGATATCGACCTCCTCCTCCTGCGGCGGTGCCTCTTCAGCCGGAGCCTCTGCGGGGGCAGCGTCTGGTGCGGTCGGCGGCACTTCCGCAGGCGGCTGCGGTGCTTCCTGCGCCCAGACCAGACCGGGCGAGCACAAGGCAGAGGTGACGAGCAGTGCGCTGGTCATCCGCGACAGGGTCGACATCAAAATTCCCCTAGATTTCATATGCAAGGTCAGGGGCAGCCATGGTCTGGCTGCCCCTGCAACTGGTCAGGCAGCCAGCACTCAGTTCGTCGGCAAGGAGGCGCAAGCGGTTGAGCTTGCACCGAAGTTCGCCGTTGCGCTGTTGCAGGTCCAGCCGGTGTACCAGGCGTTGTTGCCGGTCCAGGCGGCACCGATGCGGTTGGGCGATGGCAGCGTGAAGAAGCTGCCAAAGGCGGTGGCATCGAAGGCCGGAACCGCGTCTTCAAAGTTGCCGTTGAAGTAGAGCGACGACAGGCTGGGGGTGAAGGCATCGTTGTTGTTGTTCGTGCCCGTGCCGAAGAACCCGGCCACTTGGGAAGCGTTATAGCTGCCCGAGCCGAGGAACTTGGTGGCGTTGCACTGCATCACCACCGAGCGCGCCAGGAAGGTGGCGGGCGTGGTGCCCGAACCATTCATGCGGATGCATTCATTGGACGGAGCCACGATGATGCCGTTGGCCAGTGACGTGTCCGAATTGCCGCGGAACAGCCCCGCCGCAAGGTCATTGGCTTCGTTGTCCGAGCTGGTCTGCGCCTGGATCGCGACGAAGTTGGCAACCTTCAGCGTGGTGCGCGGGGTATCGGCTTCGGCGCCGTTGCTGTCGATTTCGAACAGCGCATCGCCCTTGGTCGGGCGCGGCAGAAGCATGGCATACTGCAGATTGAACTGCGATCCGGTGTCGACATCAAGGCTGTCATCGTCAGCGCCGGTGGCGATATAGAACGACATGTTGTTCGCCCCGCCGAAGGCTTCCATCCCGTCGTCCGAGCTATTGTGCGACTGGATGTGATCGAGCACGGTGCCGGTTCCGATCGCTTCGGTGGTCAGCGCTTGAAGCTCGCGGTTGGCGCCAAGCACAAAGCCCGAATAGCGGATTTGGACGTAGCTCATCCGGCCGGCGTTGTAGCTGTTGTCGCGGCCGCCGAAGCGGGCCAGATCTGCCGAACCTTCGGTGTCACGCTCACAAGTGTCAGAAGCGACCGTGCCGACGTTGCAGTCGGTCACGCGGCCACGGCCCATCAGCACCACGCCGCCCCACTGGCCTTGCGATGTATCGTCGTTGAGGCCGAGCACGTTGTCGCGGCTGGTGAACACGATCGGCTGCGTCGCATTGCCTACGGCGCTGATCTTGTTGCCGCGATTGACCGCGAGCCAGGATTGGCCGGTGTTCCCGAACACGATCACACCCGGCGCAATCGTCAGCGTCACATTGGTATCCGCCGTCAGGTTACCACAGCCAACCGTGGTCGAGACGACCGGGGCCGCTGCAGTCGGTGCCGAGAAGCCACCATCGCAGCCAACGTTGACCCGGCCGTTCAGCGAGTAAAGCAGCCCGGCAATCTTGGGCAAGGAAGTCGAGGCCGTGATCAGCGAAGGCAATTGGCACACGCGCCAGGTGCCAGTTGGGCCGGTGATAGTGCCGGCATCGGTCAGGCCGGCCGGGTTGGCAATCGTGGGGCAGCCGGCGGCAGGAGTGACCAGCGCCGGGCCAGTCGCGGTGGGGGTCGGCGTAGGTGCCGGAGTCGGCGTAATGATGGTTACATTGCCGCCGGTGCCGGGCGAGGCGATGTCGTCCGGCCCACATCCGGCCAGCGCCAAGGCGCTGCAGCTAACCAGGAACACGCCTTGAATCTTGCTCACTTTGCTTCCCCTTGAGAATTGCGTTTGAGAATCGGTGACCGAGGCCGGGCCTCGTCGCGACTCGTCAGATAGGGATGCAAGGTGACAGTTTGTTTTCGCGAGTATGACGCGTGACGTGACACTCATATGACGTGCTTATGACAGATAAATGTCGTTTGTCTTAGAATCGGTTTCTGGAGATCGGCCATATCGACTGCCGCTATTGTTGCAGTTTAATGACAATGTTTCATTTTTGTTGCAGTCTGGGCAAAGCGAACATAGCCTGATGCCAGACAACAAGATGAATGGGAGTGTGAGATTATGGCTGCCACTGCTTTGCTGATCGGGCTTTTGCTCGCCCAAGGCACCCCTGCGGCGATGACCGTCGAAGCCAACCGCGATCGCAGCGATGTCGGCTATGAGGAACTGATGCGCGGCGATGCCAGTGCAGCGATCGCCCGGATCGAAGCCAACTATGAGCTGCGCCGCGATCCTGCTGCGCTGATCAACCTGGGATCAGCTCATGCCCGGTTGGGGCACTTCGATTTGGCCCGCCAGTTCTACGCCGCCGCTACCAAGAGCGCGGATCATTACGATCTCGAACTGGCCGATGGGCGCTGGATGGATTCGCGCCGCGCGGCGCGCTTGGCGATGCGGATGCTCGACAAAGAAGGCGCGGTGCCCGCGTTGCGCTGTGGCGAAGGGGTGACCGATAGCTTGGGCCTTGAATTTGAATGCGAGCGATAAGCCCCTCCCCGTTGGGGAGGGGTTGGGGTGGGGGTTCCACGCTGCTGCCGAACCCCCATCCCCAGCCCTTCCCCAGTGGGGAAGGGAGACGCCAGCTTCAAATTAAGGTCACCAAACTCGAGGGTCAGATGCTCCAGCTTGGCCGCTCCGCCAGCCGCGCACGCCACGCGGTGATATTTGGCCGCCCTGCGTTCACATCGATCCGCAGCACCCGCGCGAAATCGAGCGCGATCCCGGTGGTAATATCGGCGATAGAGAACCGGCCTGCGGCGATATAATCGCGGCCCGTCAGGTGTTGCTCCAGCTTGTCCAGAAAATGCTCGAGCCGGGCCATGCCGCGCGCGGCGAGTTCGGGGATTTGCGCGTAGTCCACCGGGCCGGGCAGCGCTCGGCCTTTCATCGCGGGGGCCGTGTTGCGCATCGCCTCGGCGATCGCCATCAGCCCTTCGGTTTCGCCTTTGTAGTGCCAGCTGGCGATTTCTGCCTTGCCCAGCGGATCGCTGCCGAACAACGGCGGATCGGGCTGGTGGGCCTCGGCCCAGGCGGCAATACTCGCGTTGTCGGTCAGCACGGCTCCATTTTCCAGCGCCAGCGCCGGGACCGTGAGGCCGGGGTTGATTGCGGCATAGCCTTCCCTCAGATGCTCACCCGCGGCCAGATCGATCATCACCGTCTCGTGGGCGATGCCCTTTTCCGCCAACACGATCCGCGCGCGGCGCGGGCTGGGCGCGCGAGGGTAATCGTAGAGTGTGGGCATGGTTCGCAGTCCTCTGTTCAGTCGGCAACCTGCCAGTTTGCGCAGCCTTGGCAAGCGGTGGGCCTGACTCTGGCCTGATCGCGCGCGGTTGACGCTACGGAAAGCGATTGTCATTTGAATGTTATGGTATAACATTGCGTCATGGATCGGGGTGCGACTCGGTGCTCCGACCGGGAGAGGAAAGGAGCCGCTCATGACCTATGTCGATACCTATCGCAGCCGCAACCGCACCGCGACGATCACCGTCGTCGCCGGATTGCACGCTCTGCTGGGCTATGCCCTGGTGACGGGGCTGGCGGCACATTTCGTGCCAAAAGATCCGCCCAAGATGCAGCCAATCGACTTTCCGCTGCCAAAGCCGCTGCCTTCGCCGCCGCCCAAGCCCGATGAGCGCCAACGCACTCCGCTCGACCCGCCGATCACCGTGATCGACCGGCCGATCCCCATGCCGCAGCCGACTTTCACCGTTAGCCCGCAGCCGCTGCCCTCGGCCGAGCCAACGCAGATTGCCACCGTGCTGTTCCCCACCCCCAGCGCGAGCGCCAGCCCGACCCCGCCCCCGCCCCGCTTCAAACCCAAGCCCGCCGAACCGATCGGCAATCCGGCCAATTGGGTCAGCCCGTCCGACTATCCCACCACCGATCTGCGCCGCGGCAACCAGGGCGTCACGCGCTTTCGCCTGAGCATCGGCACCGATGGGCGGGTGACCGGCTGCACCGTCACCGGCACCAGCGGCTTCGCCACGCTCGATGCCGCCGCCTGCGCCAAGCTGACCGCGCGCGGCCGGTTCCGCGCGGCGACCGGTGAGGATGGCGAGAAGGTGGCGGGCAGCTATGCCAGCTCGATCCTGTGGGAGATCCCCGAAGAGTAAGGCGCCGTTCAGCTAGCCATTGCCAAACCCCAATCGATAGAACACCTTGTTGGCGAAAGGGGAACGCCGATGCGGACGGGTATGGCAATGGCTCTGGCGCTCGGGCTCACCGCGCTGACCGGTGCGGCGCTGGCGCAGGAGGCCGTCACACTGGCCAGCGCACCGCCGCTGGGCGAAGTGCTGGTCACCGCCAACCGCGCGAGCATCCCCTATGCCGGGCAGGACCGGCCAGTGGTCGGCCTGCGGCGGACGGCGGATTCGGCGGTGATGGTGCTCTACATCAACTCTGACACCCGCGATGCTGCCACCCGGCGGGAGGAGATCCACACCGTCCTCCTCGCGGCGCTCGACAGGGCGGCAGCCGGGGGTTTTGAGATCGTCTCGGCCGGATCGCCCTTTGTGCTGGTCACGCGGCAAAACTACAAGGACCTGCCGCTCCAGCCCGGCGGACGGGTCGATACCAACATGCTGCAAGTGCAGGTCAAGACCAGGCTGACCGGCACCGCCGCCGCCGCCCAGGCCCGGCTCGCAGGCTTTATCGCGGGGCTCAAGGGCTCGGGCCGGGCCACCGTCGGCTCGGGCGGGACGATCAACCTGACGGTGATCAATCCCGATCAGTACCGCAGCCAGATCGTCAGCCTCGTCGCCGCCGATGCGCGGGCGATCGCCGGGCTGTTCGGGCCGGACTTCACCTACAGCGTCACCGGGATCGACGGGCAGGTCGCCTGGGCGCAGGTCAGCAGCACCGAGGTGTTTCTCTACATCCCCTACCGCTACACCATTGTGCCCAAGCGCTGATGGCTGAGAGGAGACCGCCGATGAAAGCCCTCGCCCGCATTGCGATCCTCACCCCGGTTCTGGCCGTCGCGCTCGCCTCCGCGCCGATGCTGGCGCAGGACGATGGCGGCGACGGCGGCGCGATGGAAGCGATCGTCGTCACCGGCACCATGCGCGCCCGCGCCCCCGCCCCGGTGATCGAACGCCGCCCGGTGATCGGCCTGCGCCGCCCGGCCGACAATGTCGTGCGGGTGATCGAAATCACCTCGGACTCGCGCGAACAGAAGATGCGCCGCGACGAGGTGGAGGCGATGTTCCTCGCCGCGCTCGACCGGGCAAAGACCCAGGGCTTCAGCCTGGTCACCGGCGAATACGAAGTGGTTGAAGTAACGCGCGAAAATTGGCGCAACCTGTTCCCCGGGCTGGTCGGCACGGCGCAGGCCGAGGATGATGACGACGACGAAGATTATGACGAAGACGAGGATGACAGCGGCCAGATCAACCCCGGCTACACCGACAACGGCGACACCGCCACGCTGCGACTGCGGGTCAAAACCAAGCTGACCGGCTCGATCGCCGAAGCCCAGCGCAAGATCACCGCTTTCGTCAAATCGGTCCCCGCCACGGGCCGCTCGCAAATCAGCCAGACCGGCACCATGGCGCTGACCATCGTCAACCCCGAGCAATACCGCGACGAAATCTACAAACGCATCGCCGCCGGGGTGCAACGCGCGGTCGGCCCCTATGGCGCGGACTACGGCGCCCAGATCACCGGCCTCGACCGCGAAATCGCCTGGGCGCAGGTCAGCAACACCGAGGTGTTTCTGTATATTCCCTATAGCTTCCTGGTCTCGAAGTAGCGCCGGCCCTCCGGATGGAGGCAGCCGCTGAACGCTCGGCTCAGCGATAGGTTCCACAAAGCCTGTCTTGAGCTGCTTCGAGCCGAAGGCGACCGCAGGTCAAAGGGTCACACCAAATCGATGTGGAACACAGGGCGGCAACCTTCTGGCACTTAAGTCACGTGGCCCGCACTGCAGCGCAAGAGCATATGCCCCTATTGGAGTTAGTACGTTGATTTCGCTTCAGAATTAAGTGAAGAAGGTGTCACGTTGGGGATGCGAGGCGGCGAAGAATATGGCAGAATGGGGGTGTCTAGGATAGCTTGAAGTCTAGGCGGCTACGGCCGTGCAGTAGCAAACTTTATTTGCCTATTTAGTAAACTGGCACTGCAATCCTCTGCGGGCTACCGTTCGCTTTTCGGAATCAGCTTGGTCGTGAGGTTTCTTATTCATGCTGGACGATCTTAGTGAGGTGCGCGCAAGGCTGCAAGTCTGCCAAGAGGATATCGAAAAAGCAGCAAAATTGGAGGAAGTGTTTCTAACAAAACACCTTTCGTTGATCGCTTATCAGATGAACGAACACATTCCCAGATTGAAACAAACCACTTGGACTGCGCGCATCACTGGTGATGTGCCTATTGGTTTCAGGTCAAAGGTTGGAACCATCGCCAACGAATTGCGCTCTTGCCTAGACGAGTTGGCCACCCGGCTAGCAATCAGGAATGGCGCAAAGCGGCTGGGAGACGTTCATTTTCCAATTTTGAAAAATTCAGCGGTATTCAACGAGCTTGGCATGGGAAGGCGAATAAAGGAGCTTTCCCAAAATGATCGCCAGATCATTGCCAGCCTCAAACCCTATGAAGGCGGAAACGACACACTTTTTCAACTTGCAGCAGTTGATAACATGCGAAAGCACCAAAGGCTTATGGTGTGCCTTTCCGCAAGCTCGGGTGTCACGTTTAATGGCTTTGTCAGCCTTGGCCAATTTGCGATCACAGGGGGCGCGTTAGTCGAAGCAAATAAAAAGGAAACCGCGTTTGCTTACGGTGTAGATTGCCACGGCGACATCCTTTTCACTTTTCGAATCACCTTCCGAGAGCCCGAAAGTGCGAAAGGCAAGCCCGTAATTCCTTTTCTCTGGGAGGCGCTAGCTGAAGTTTTAAGAGTTGTAAATTTGTTTTAATCTTTGGAATTACTGTGCAACTTTACTAAATACACTAATCATCCAACCGTGGATCGGCGACCATGTCTCCTCGTCGCGTGTTGCAGGAATCAGGTGCATTTAGCAAAGTAGAACCGCAATCCGGTTCTTCAATCAACGCTGCCCCACTGCCTCGACAATCGCCCCAGCAATCGCCGGGTCCTCGATCGTTGGCGGGATTTCCCAGTCCTCACCGTTGACGATCTTGCGCAGCAGATTGCGCAGGATCTTTCCGGACCGCGTCTTGGGCAGCCCCGCGACGACATAGGCGGTTTTCAAGGCCGCGACCGCGCCCAGTTCGGATCGGACCGCGCCGATCACCTGCGCCGCCAGCGCTGCGTCGTCTTGCGCACCGGCGCGGGGGACCACGAAGGCGACCGGGACCATTGCCTTGATCGGATCGTCCGCGCCGATCACTGCGCATTCGGCCACTCCGGGCTGCTGCGCGACGATCTGCTCCATCTGCCCGGTCGAGAGCCGGTGGCCCGCGACATTGATGATGTCATCGGTGCGACCCATGATGTTGAGGAAACCCTCGGCATCGAAATGGCCGGCATCGCCGGTTTCGTAATAGCCGGGAAAGGCAGCGAAGTTCTTGGCGTAGCCGGCCGGGCTGTTCCACAGCGAGCGGAACGCGCCCGGCGGCAGCGGTAGCTTGACGGCAACAGCGCCGCTTTCGCCCTGCGGCACCGGCTGGCCATCTTCACCCAGGATTTCAAACTGGTATCCGGGAACCGGAAACCCGGCCGAGCCGCGTTTGCGGCGCAGATCGCCCAGCGCAAAGCAGCTGGCGACTCCGGGCCAGCCGAGTTCGGTCTGCCACCAGTGGTCGATCACCGGCAGGCCGCTCTGCTCCTCCAGCCAGGCGATCGTGTCGGGATCGGCGCGCTCGCCCGCGAGGAAGATCACCCGGCATTGGCCGGTGCCGATCTGCTTGAGGAAATTGGCCTCAGGGTCTTCCTTGCGGATCGCGCGGATTGCGGTGGGCGCGGTGAAAAAGCTTTTCACGCCGTGCCGGGCAATCGTGCGCCAGAAGGTGCCGGGATCGGGGGTGCCGACCGGCTTGCCTTCGAACAGCACGGTCGCCGCGCCGACCAGCAGCGGGGCATAGACGATATAGCTGTGGCCCACGACCCAGCCCACGTCCGAAGCCGCCCAAAAGGGATCGCCCGCGCCGATGCCGTAGATGTTGGCCATCGACCAGGCGAGCGCCACCGCATGCCCGCCATTGTCCCGCACAACGCCTTTGGGCGTGCCGGTGGTGCCCGAAGTGTAGAGGATGTAGAGCGGATCGGCGGCAGCCACCGGGACGCAGGCCGGTGCCGGATCGCTGGCGGTGCGGGCGCGCAGCTCTGCCCAGTCATGCTGGCCAGCGCCGAGTGCGGCTTCGACTTGCGGCCGGGCCAGCACGACCACGTGCTCGACCGGATGCGCGGCCAGCCGCAGCGCTTCGTCGACCAGCGGCTTGTAGGCAATCACCCGCTGGCCCTCGATCCCGCAACTGGCGGTGAGCAGCACCTTGGGCGCGGCATCGTCGATCCGCTTCGCCAGTTCCAGCGGCGCAAACCCGCCGAACACCACCGAGTGCACCGCGCCGAGCCGCGCGCAGGCGAGCATCGCGAAGACGGTTTCCGGCACCATCGGCATGTAGATGATCACGCGATCACCCTTGCCCACGCCCAGCGCGGCAAGCATGGCCGCCACTCGCCCGACTTCATCGAGCAGCTCGGCGTAGCTGAAGTGGCGGAGGGTACCGGTGACCGGGTTGTCGTAAATCAGCGCAGTCGCAGCGCCCCGCCCCGCGGCGACATGCCGGTCCAGGCAATTGTGGCAGGTGTTGAGCGTGCCGCCGGGGAACCAGCCGGCATGCTCATCAAAAGCGCGGCCGGGCGGGGACATCCAGTCCACCGCCCGCGCCGCTAGTGTCCAGAACGCTTCTGGCTGGGTGATGCTTTCGCGCCAGGCGCTCTGGTAAGCTTCGCTCATCGTCAGGTTGCTTCCTGCCTGTTTGATCAGCTCCTGGGTGACACCGCGCCCTGACCGGAGCCAGGGCGCGGCGCATCCGGGGAGGTCCTCAGTCGTCGATATTCCGCTTGAAGGTTTCAGGCAGGAACAGCAGCCCGGCCACCACGGTGAGGCCCGCGATGACGATCGGGTACCACAGGCCGTAGTAGATATCGCCGGTTGCCGCGACCATGGCAAAGGCGGTGGTGGGCAGGAACCCGCCGAACCAGCCGTTGCCGATGTGATAGGGCAGCGACATCGAGGTGTAGCGGATCCGGCTGGGGAACAGTTCCACCAGCAGCGCGGCGATCGGGCCGTAGACCATGGTGACCAGCAGGACCAGGTAGGTCAGGATCAGGACCACCATCGGCTTGTTGATCTGCGCCGGATCGGCGTGGAGCAACAGCTTGGGGGCCTTGGGATCCTTCGCCGCGGCCGGGTTTTCCTTCACCGGATAGCCCGCGTCCTTCAGCGACACGATCACGTCGCCGCCGAACTTCTTGATCGCGGCGGCCTTGTCGTCGCCGGTCAGGGTGTTCGGATCGGGAGCGACGATCACCTTGTCGCCGATCGTCACGGTGGCAACGGTGCCGGCCGGGGCATCGACCGTTTCATAGCTGACCGCGTTCTTGGCCAGATAGGACTTGGCGATGTCGCAGCTCTTGCTGTCGAACTTGTTCTTGCCCACCGGGTCGAACTGGAACGAGCAGTCATCATCGTTGACGGTCACCTTGACCGGGGCGGCGATCGCGGCCTGGGCCATCGCCGGGTTGGCGGCGTTGGACAGGGCGTGGAAGGCCGGGAAGTAGGTCAGCACCGCCAGCGCACAGCCGCCGAGGATGATGTACTTGCGCCCGATCTTGTCCGAGAGCCAGCCGAAGACGATGAAGAACGGCGTGCCGATGGCCAGCGCAATCGCGATCAGGATGTTCGCGGTGGCGCCGTCGACCAGCATCATCTTCTCAAGGAAGAACAGCGCGTAGAACTGGCCCGTGTACCAGACCACCGCCTGGCCGGCGACCGCGCCGATCAGGGCGATCAGCACCCACTTGGCGTTCTTCCACTGGCCAAAGGCTTCGGTCAGCGGCGCCTTCGAGGTGGTGCCTTCGTCCTTCATCTTCTGGAACACCGGGCTTTCGGCCAGCTGCATGCGGATCCACATCGAAACCGCCAGCAGCACGATCGAAACCAGGAACGGAATGCGCCAGCCCCAGTCCTTGAAGGCCGCTTCGCCCAGGTAGGTGCGGGTCCCGATCACCACCAGCAGCGCCGCGAACAGGCCCAGGGTGGCCGTGGTCTGGATGAAGCTGGTGTAGAGCCCGCGCTTGTTGTTGGGGGCGTGCTCGGCCACATAGGTCGCCGCGCCGCCATATTCCCCGCCGAGTGCCAGACCCTGGATCAGCCGCATCAGCACCAGCATGATCGGTGCCGCGACCCCGATCGAAGCATAGCTGGGCAGCAGGCCGACCACGAAGGTAGACAGGCCCATCAGCCCCATGGTGACCAGGAAGGTGTTCTTGCGCCCCACCAGATCCCCGATCCGGCCGAAGAAGATCGCCCCGAACGGCCGCACGGCAAAACCTGCCGCGAAAGCCGCAAGTGCGAAGATGAACCCGGTGGTCTCATTCACGCCCGAGAAGAACTGGGCGGAAATGATTGTGGCCAGCAGGCCGTAAAGGTAAAAATCATACCATTCGAAGACCGTGCCCAAGGACGAGGCGGTGATGACGAGCTTTTCGCTCTGCGTCGCCTCGTGGTGCTTGGGCAGTGCTGCCTCGGTCATAGAATCCCCCCTCGTTCTCTTGCCGCGCGTTGTGGCTTGCGCTTTAGTCGCAAGCAAGGGCAAGCGATTGCCGCAAGGAGTTAGACGATGGCCGAAGCGCTCTATCCCGTCCCGGCAGACTGGGCCGAAAACGCCCTGATCGACGATGCCCGCTATCAGGACATGTATCGCCGCTCGGTTGAGGATGGCGATGCCTTCTGGCGCGAAGAAGCCCGCCGGATCGACTGGATCAAGCCCTTCACCACGGTCAAGGACACCAGCTTTCACGAGGCTGATTTCGGGATACGCTGGTTCGCCGACGGCACGCTCAATCTATCCGCCAATGCGCTGGACCGGCACCTGGCTGAGCGCGGTGAGACCGTTGCCATCATCTGGGAGCCGGACAGCCCGGACGAGCCCGCGCGCAAGATCACTTACCGCGAACTGCACGCCGATGTCTGCCGCTTCGCCAACCTGCTCAAGTCGCGCGGGGTCAAGAGGGGTGACCGGGTGACGATCTACCTGCCGATGGTGCCAGAGGCGGCCGTGGCTATGCTCGCCTGCGCCCGGATCGGCGCGATCCATTCGGTCGTCTTCGGAGGGTTCAGCCCGGATTCGCTCGCCAGCCGGATCGAGGATTGCGACAGCACCGTGGTGCTGACCGCCGACGAAGGCCTGCGCGGAGGCAAGGCGGTGCCGTTGAAGGCCAATGTCGACGCGGCACTGGCCAATCTTCCGTCAGTGGAAACGGTCGTGGTGCTCAAGCGCACCGGCGCCGCCGTGGCGATGCAAGCCGGCCGCGACATTGACTGGCACGAAGGCGCCGCCGCGCAGAGCCACGATTGCCCCGCTGCGGAAATGGGCGCGGAAGACCCGCTGTTCATCCTCTACACCTCGGGCTCGACCGGCAAGCCCAAGGGCGTGCTCCACACCACCGGCGGCTACGGGGTCTGGGCCGCGATGACCCACCAGTACGTGTTCGATTACCGACCCGGCCAGATCTACTGGTGCACTGCCGATGTCGGCTGGGTCACTGGGCACAGCTACATCGTCTATGGCCCGCTGATCAACGGCGCGACCACGTTGATGTTCGAAGGGGTGCCGAATTACCCCGATGCCAGCCGCTTCTGGCAGGTGAT
>CAZVMC010000054.1:0-15393 GCA_964628635.1 uncultured Novosphingobium sp.
CCTCGTCGCCGCCGCCCAGCTCGCTCTGGATCGCCTTGAGCTGCTCGTTGAGGTAATATTCGCGCTGGGTCTTTTCCATCTGGCGCTTCACGCGCCCGCGAATCTTGCGCTCAACCTGCAGCACGCCGAGTTCGCCTTCCATGAAGCTGAAGGCCATCTCGAGCCGCTTGAGCGGATCGGCTTCGCTTAGCAGCGCCTGCTTGTCGGCCACCTTGGCATTGATGAAGCCAGCTACAGTATCGGCCAACTTGGCGGCATCGTCGATATCGCCCAGCTGATCCCCGGCATCTTGCGCCAGCTTCTTGTTGAGTTTGGTATATTCGCCGAACTGTTCAACCACCGAGCGCATCATTGCCGAAACTTCGCTGCCCGAAGCTGTCAGCGTTTCAATCTTCTCAACCTGAGCTACGGTCATCCCGCCGTCTTCGCCCAGCCCTTCAAGCTGCGCGCGCTCGCGCCCTTCGACCAACACGCGCACAGTGCCATCGGGCAGCTTGAGCAGCTGAAGCACCGTGGCAATTACCCCGACATCATAGAGATCGTCACCATCAGGATCGTCACAGCCGGGATCAAGCTGAGCGAGCAGAAAGATATCCTTGTTGCCCGACATCGCTGCCTCGAGCGCAGCCACCGATTTCTCACGCCCAACGAACAAGGGCACGACCATACCGGGGAAAACGACGATGTCGCGAAGCGGCAACAGGGGGAGAAGCTGAGTCATTTTAGAAGGCTATCCGGAGCGAGTGAATCCCGCGTGTCCGGCCGGATATGGGGATGGCCGCCGCGCTGTGCAATGGTGGCGGAGCGCTGGGTTGTGGAAGGCCAAGGCGATCCACACGGGGACTGCGCTGATAGCAGAAAGACTTTGCCCCCGGCGAGGTGCCGAACCCTAGCCGAGCTCGCTAAGGGAGAAGGTTCTCCGCGCAGACTGCCGCTCAGTCCATTTTCCTACACCCCTGAAATCTGTCACCTTGCCGGCACTCTTTGAACTTGTAGGATTCGCAATAATTCCTCCACCCGGAGTTGCTCCCAAAAATTGCGCAAAGTGAAAAGTGTCACCCACAGTGCGCCATGCAAAGTGCTGATAAAAATGAATTAATACCAGTCTCAGAGGGTGACACTGTCACCCTGATCGCCGGGGTGCGGGAGGGGGGCAAGCGCACCCCGGCGAAACGGTCAAAGCTTCAGAGCTTAAGCCTGACTGTAAACCGCGCGTTGAGAGGAGCGCCGGTTGAAAGGTTGTTGTTGTTATGCGCGTCCGAGAAGTACTGAGTGTCGAGCAGGTTTTCGACATTGATCTGGAATTCCAGCCGCTCGCTGGCCTTGAAAAACACCGCAGCGTCGACGCGGGTGAAGGCCGGGAGCAAAGTCGTTGTTGCCGTGGTGCGGATCGCGGCAAACTGGCTGGACTGGTGGACCACACCAAGGCCCAGTCCGATCCTGGGGCTTAAGTCGTAGCGGTTCCACAATGCCAGCTGGTGCTTAGGCACCTGCGCGAGCAATACCGCATCGTTGCCCTGCAGCGCGGCATCTTGATAAGTGTAGCCCCCGCTGATCTGCCATTCGGGCGTGACTCGCCCGGTCAGGGCAAGCTCGATTCCTTTGGTGCGGGTCTCGCCGATATTGATTGTGGCAGCAGGGTTGGCCGGATCGGGCGTGGTCGCATTCGTGCGATCGAGCTGGAACAGCGCAAGGGTGACATTCAACGCAGGCGTAATGTCCCACTTTGCGCCCAGCTCCAGATTGGTGAACCGCTCGGGCTCCAGATTCTGCTGGACCGTGCTTAAGGTCAGGAACTGATCACCCGAACGCGGAAGAAACGATTGGCTGTAACTGGCGTAGATCGAGACGCTTTCCTGCGGCTTGTAGATCAGGCCCAGCCGAGGGCTTACTTTCTCATCGGTCCGCGAGAAGGGGCGCGGGGTGCCGATAAGATCGGTGCCGGAGATCGCGAACCGGTCATAGCGCAGCCCCACCACCAGATCGAGATGCGCGCCGAAGCTGATCTGGTTCTGGGCATAGGCCGAAAAGAAGGTGACGTCAGACACGGTATCGCGCGCGAGGGTGGGAAAGGTAACTGTCGGATAGACGATGTTGGCAAGGTTAAGAGTTGCGTTGGAGAGCGCCCCATTGCGACGCTGGTTGGTCGAATGCTGATCGCCGTATTCCATCCCGACGAGTATCTTGTTCTCGACCGCGCCGAACGAAACGTCCCAGACCAGGTTGGTCTGCGCGATGAAGTTCTGCCGCTCGGTCGGATCGGTATAAGCCGCCAGCGCCACCGTGCCGGTCTGGCTGCTGGCCGCGCCATTGGCGTAAACGTTGGTGTAGTACTTGTCGTAATCGCCATAGAGCAACGTGGTCGACCAGTTGAGGTTCTCGCTCAACTCACCATCAAGCCGCAGCTTGACGATGTGCGCTTCGATCTCAGTCCGGTTGACGCCAGGGACGCCGAAAAATGTATCGCGGTAACCGGTCAATGGGGCGTTGGGCTTACCTGCGCCGGTCGCAATGGAAGGAACGCCGCGATCGGTGACGCGGTCATCGTGGACATATTCATAACTCAGCCCAAGGTGCCAGTCGCCCAGATCGACGGCCAGGTAAGGGTTCACGGCAAAGCGCTCACCTTCGTAAAAGTCGCGGTGGCTATCGAGCTGTTCGTAATCGGCGTTGAGCCGGAACGCAGCGGTGCCGGACAACGGCAGGTTGAGATCGCCTGACACGTCCCACGCGCCAAAGGTGTTGGCGCTGGCAGTCCCGTTCAGCCGCGCCTGGTCGGTGGTCGGGGTCTTCTGCACCCGGTTGATAATCCCACCGCTGCCACCGCGCCCAAAGATCAGCGCGAAGGGACCTTTGAGCACTTCGACCCGCTCGATATTGTATAGGCTGCGGTAATACTGAACATCATCGCGCACGCCATCGAGAAAGAAGTCAGCTGTGGTGTTTTGTCCGCGCAGGGTGATCTGGTCGCGGTTGCCCTCCCCCTGTCCAACCGTCGTGCCGGGAACATAGCGCAGCACCTCCGCCATTGAGCGCTGCGCCTGATCGTCCAGCCGCTCGCGGGTGATGACCGTAACAGTCTGCGGCACATCGAGCAGCGGAGTGTCGGTCTTGGTCGCAGTAACGGAATCGGTAGCCTTGTAGCCATCGGAATGACCGGTGACGACAATCTGATCGCCCTCAACTTCCGCAGCCTCAGCGGCAAGCGCCATAGTTGGCAAGAACACAGCAGCCGTCGATGCGAGCAAAAGCGATTTCACAAGATTCCCCAGTCGGAAGCGATGTCCGACTCGGTAGCGCTATTGCGAATGACTTGCAATAATTATTGCGAGTGAATCGCAATTAACGATCACATCCCCGGCAGTTTGAACCCGGGCGGCAGGCCCATACCCTGCTGCATACGCGTCATTTCGTCGTTGGAAACAGCATCCGCCTTCGCCCTGGCGTCGTTGAAAGCGGCCGCTATCAGATCCTCTAGAATGCCCTTCTCCGAAACCGCCATCAGACTATCGTCGATACTCACCCCCAGCACCCGACCCTTTGCGGAGGCCCGGATCTTGACGAGGCCACCGCCGGCTGCGCCTTCAACCTCGATCCCGTCGAGTTTGCCCTGCATCTCTCCCATCTGCTTCTGGATGGTCTCAGCGGCTTGCTGGGCGGCCTTGATCATCTCTTCCATCGATTTCACGCGCGTTTACTCCAGTTGCGGTCAGCCTGCCGGGTGACATTGTTTTCATCGATTAGCTCTGCACCGGGGAAAGCCGCGAAGGCGGCTTGAACCATCGGCGAGGCCAGGATTGCGGCCTTTTCCGAATCCCGCTCGGCTTCGGCGGCCTCGCGCAGGGCGGGCTGTCCGTCCCCTTCCCCGCGCGAAACTTCCCAGCGTTCGCCGGTGGCGCGCAGTAGCGCATCGCGCAATTCGGCGCCGGGATCACCGCTGTAGCCGGGGGCAAGTGCATAAAACAGCTTCTGCGGCCCAAGTTCAATCACCCGCACCCAATCGCGCATGATCTGCGCGATCCGGAGCTGACCGGATTGATCGACCCGATCGACCAGATCGGCCCAGCTCGCCGAGGTTTCGAGAGTTGCGGTTTCGGACACCGACGCTGCAGGCGCTCCGACATTTGCGGCTGTCGGGGCCCGTGCGGCCAGTTCTTCCAGCTGCTTCACCAGCGAGCCGGGATCGGGCAAATCGCTGGCGTGCAATACCCGCAGCAGCGCCATCCGCGCGGCGACAAGCGGGTCTGGCGCAGTCTTGACCTCATCATAGCCCTTGAGCAGCAATTGCCAAAGCCGGTGAAGTTGTCCGGCGGACAGCCGCCCGGCCCAGTCTTCAATCACGGCGCGCTCTTCGGCGGCGATGGCATCGGCAGGAACCTTGCCCACTTGCGCCACGGTAACGCGGTGGACCAGATCCATTACCGAGCGCAGCATGGCCAGCGGCTCAACCCCCAGCGCAAACTGCGCATCGATCAGATCGAGCAGCCCAGCCCCATCACCAGCCAGCAGTGCCGAGAGCAAGCGCCGCTGCGCGGTCTTGTCGGCCAAACCCAACATATCACGGACCTGATCGGCGCTGACCCGGCTGTCGCCACCCAGGTCTGCGTGGGCGATCGCTTGGTCAAGGATCGACAGCCCATCGCGCACCGATCCCTCCGCCGCGTTGGCGATCATTGACAATGCTTCGTCCTCAGCGCTGACACCTTCGGCCTGGCAAATCCGGGCAAAGTGCTCCCGCAGCATCGGCGCTGGAATTCGCCGCAGATCGAACCGCTGGCAGCGGCTGAGCACGGTAACCGGCAACTTCTCCACCTCGGTGGTGGCGAACAGGAATTTCACATGCGGCGGCGGTTCTTCCAGCGTCTTGAGCAGCGCATTGAAGGCGTTGCGGCTGAGCATGTGGACTTCGTCGATGATGTAGATCTTGTAGCGTGCTGAAACGGCAGCGTAGCGCACCGCCTCGATAATCTCGCGGACGTCGTCGACCCCCGTGTGGCTCGCGGCGTCCATCTCGATCACATCGATGTGGCGGCCCTCGGCTATGGCGACGCAAGGCTCACACTTGCCGCATGGATCGATCGTCGGCCCGCCCTGCCCATCCGGCCCGACACAGTTGAGCGCCTTGGCAATCAAACGCGCGGTGCTGGTTTTGCCCACTCCGCGAATCCCGGTCATCAGGAAGGCATGGGCCAACCGGTCGCGCTTGATTGCATTGGCCAGCGTCTGCACCATCGCATCCTGCCCAATTAATTCGGCGAAGGTCTGCGAACGGTATTTGCGGGCGAGCACGCGGTAGGGCTGACTGTTGGCAGCGCCTGTATCAGCGGGTTGCGGCGGCGCTACTTCGGGCGCGCCGAACATCGATTCCTGCCCAGCCGCTTCAAGTTCAGCGGCAGTCGGCGCCGTTGCGCCCTCTTCGGCAGCGATGTCGGTTGAATCGTCCATTACCCGCCTTGTTAGAGCGGCCCCAAGTCAATGTCGAAGCAGATTTGCAGGCGGATCCATCATCAGCATGAGCTTGCCAGTCGTAAACCGCAGGTCTGGCTTTGGGCACCCCTCCGAAACTGCCAAAATCCAGACCGGATCACGCTGTGCCAGTAAGCGCTGACGAGCCAATTCGCGCACCAGATAGAACTGGCCGAGCTGTAAAAGCCTCGGCGGTTCGGCAAACCACTGGCCGCGCCAGGCATAGTGCAATGACCCCGTCGGGCGGAGCGCAGCACTGAGAAACGCCAACTGAGTTCCGTGCGCATCCAGCATCCGCGCCGCAACCCGGCAATTGCCGCTTACAGCTGCAATCTGAAGCCCGCTTGGTCCAATCTTGGTTTGATAACCTTGGAGTTGCAAAGCCTCCGCAGCATGGGCGGTTACAGCGATTGCATTGTCATAAGGATCGCCGCTCTCGGCGCGGAGTTTCAAACTTAGGCTGACAAGAAGCAGGGCCGCGCCTACCAGCGACCATTTCATCGCCGTTCTACACGCAGCCCGGAATAGACGACGACGCTTACCACCAAGAGCGCCGCCCAGCCAAACAGCGCTGCCCCGTCGCCAACATGCCAGTAATCGAAGTCAGCCGGGTTAAATGCGATAACAGTCAAGCGCAGGCCATTCACCATGATTGTCGCCAGCATGGCTAACAACAAGCTCAACCACAATCGCCGGTTCAGCTGCAAATCGAACCACATAACGGCCACCGTCCATAAGATTACCGCCAGAGAAAGGCCGTGAAGCGAAGAGCAGCCGGGGGCTATCATGAACGAGCGCCCGTCGACGAAAGACACGATATTTCCCTGGACCGTCATCCCTGACAGCAATCCGACGAACTGGGCGTCGGCCGCCAGCAGGGGTCCAGCCCCCGCTGCCAGGGCGATCCGCCCCCATAACAGGTATCCAGATAAAGACAGGGCGATTGCTGCCGCGCGTCGGGCGGGCGAGCCGTGGATTGAAGTTTGCCAAGCCCAACCTGCCAGCAAA
The DNA here is from genome assembly GCA_964628635.1 of uncultured Novosphingobium sp. GTDB lineage: Bacteria > Pseudomonadota > Alphaproteobacteria > Sphingomonadales > Sphingomonadaceae > Novosphingobium. Next base: position 6,475 of record CAZVMC010000054.1, read on the forward strand.
GTCAGGGCCAAGGCGCTAAGCGGTGCGACTGGTATCAATGTAGCTCCGATCGCCACCGCCAAGATAGCCAGATCTCCTGCTGAAAGGGGCTCATCCCGGCGCGCTGTCCATAGCAGTCCGATCAAGGCGACCAAAGCCAACCAGACTATCGCACTGATGCCGAAAAGGTTAAACAGGGCCAGTGAAAGTCCGCTGTGCTTGAGGGCTTCCACAGCAACTGGGAGCAATGCATTGGCACTAAGCAATAGATAAACGAAGCCAAAGGCCCGATCGCGCGGCGGCCATTTCGCCAAATTTGGCGGCAACTTAACCTTTGCGGCGATCACGCAAACGCATGTAGCCATAGCCAAGCAACGCTAGCGCCGGAATTCCAAGACCAAGCGCCGGCCCTGGAACCCCGGCTGGGGGAACCATCCCTGCCTGGGCCGGTGCATCGACCGAAACCGCCAATATTGCAGCGATACCAGCTCGCTCGAGCAACTTTTGCATCTTCACCCCCAATTTTAATGCGCTTGCGCTTTGATCCACAAGCGGTGGTTAGCTGAATGGATATGCCCTTCGATGCAAGCAAAAAGGTGGCTTTACAAAATCGGCGAATCCTACGAGCCAATTGCAAATGACGGTCGAATTCTGGCAGGATTTTTACGCGGGCTGGTTCCCGGCAGCGTTCTTCTGGGGCGTGCTTGTTGCGACCGCACTATTGGAATCGATCCTGCCAGACCATCGCGCCAAGATTGCGCCAGCAGGCAGGATCAAGGTCAATCTCGTGCTCGGCGGATTTGGCTTCGCGATTCAACTGTTGCCGCTCATGACCACTGCGGGGTTGGCGGCATTTGTGATCAGCCAAGGCTGGGGACTCCTGAACCAAGGCTTTGTCCCAGCCGTCTGGCAAATTGCGATCAGTTTCTTGGCGCTTGACCTGCTCGGCTATGCAATTCACCGGCTTTCACACCGCAATCGCTGGCTCTGGCGCCTGCACCGGGTGCATCACACCGATGTTGAGATCGATCTGTCTACTCTATTGCGCAACCACCCGCTGACAGTCCCCATCGTTGTGTTTTTTGAAGCAGTCGCAATCTTCTTGCTGGGCTTGCACCCCCTTGGCGCCCTTCTGCACGGCAGCGCCAAACTGGTAACGATGGCTTTTGGTCATGCTGCGATGCGACCTTGGCCTCGGTTCAGCAAACTCTGCGCAATGCTGTTTGTTACGCCCGCCTTTCATCATCGTCACCATTCGGCTTTCCAGCCGGAAACAGACAGCAATTACGGAGAAGTCCTGTCAATTTGGGATCGCCTGTTTGGGACAAACTCGACTACTGAACGGCCCGTTGCGCGCTTTGGTCTGGGTCAAACATTCGACGCAAAGTCAGGTCTGATCACCGCCCAATTGCGGCTACCATTTGAGCGTGAGTGACAGCGGTAAAAAAAAAAGGAGCCGACCGACCCGCCGCAACCCGTTGTGGCTGCTTCCTTCCGGACCTGACCAGGTTGGCGAGCGCAAACGCCCGGCCGACTCCCGGCGGCGCATATGATGGGCTTGTCGGGTTTTTGCAAGCCGTTCGCGCGAATCGCGCCTAGCCCATGCTCGTCCCGCCGGATCTTCCGGCGACGACCCCATCCCTCCTTTACAGGGGGTCGGGGCGGGTGATTTGGCTGCCACTAGCGCGACCCAGGCAGTCCGGTCATCCGCCCTCAGCGGGGCGTAACCTCAGCGAAAATTGTCCGCGTAGGCTTGCAGCTTCAAGCGCCGGGGCGGTGTCGCATGAATGCTTGCCGATATTCCGTGCTTTTCGGCATAGGCCTGGGCCTCAGCCTGGCTCGCGAACTTGAGCACGACCTGCACCTGCGTATCGCCCGAGCCGGACCAACCCATCAGTGGATCGGGTCGCCGCGCTTCCGACGGGGCAAATTCTAGCAGCCACTGATCGGTCAGGGCCTGACCTGACTGCATGGCGTTTTTCGGGCGCTGATAAATTCGTGCGGGCATGAGCGGCGCTTTCGGGCGAATCGGTACGGGAATCAAGAGCGGTTGAAAGCATTCTTGGTCTTGAGGCTAGGTGCTTCTGCCCAAGGTTCGTCGGGCCAGCGGTGCTTGGGGTAACGCCCTTTCATCTCGCGCTGCACATCCTTCCACGAGCCGCGCCAGAACCCCGGCAGATCGCGGGTGGTCTGCACTGGCTTACCGCCCGGGGAAGTCAGTTTCAGTAGCAGCGGCTGAGGTGGCTGGCCGTAGCTGGGATGCCGATCGAGCCCGAACAGCGCTTGCACCCGCACCTCAATCGAAGGCCCGCCGGGATCGTCATAGTCGATGGGATGATGCGTTCCCGCTGGCGACGTGAACTCCGCCGGGGTGAACCGCTCGAGCATCTGCTGCGCAGGAAATTCGAGCCGCGCGCGTAGCGCATCGTGCAGCGCGGCATTCGGAATCTGGTCAAGCCGGCGGTCAATAAGTGGCCCAAGCCAGAGCTCGAGGTCGGTCAAAAGGGCTTCCGCGGCAAGCGCTTCAATCCCGGCGAAGCGAGCGCGCTTTAGCAGATCGAGGCTCGCTTTCCCAAAGGGGATGATCGCCAAGCCTTGCCGCCGAACTTGTGCGAGAAGCAAAGCGCGGATTGCTTCCGGATCGGGTGTCGGGTCTGAGCTGCGCGCCAAGACGATTGCGCCCAGGCGCTGTTCAAGCAAGGCTTCGACCCTCCCCTCGTCGGAGATCCAGCGCAGCGTTGATCGTCGTTCGATCCGGTGTGGCAGCCAGCGAAAGATCTCCGCTTCATCTAACGCGATGGCTCCGGTGATGCGCGCACCTTTCTTCCCACCTTGCGCTTCACCCACTGCGAGCCACTCGGCGCGCGCCAGCGGCGAGGTCGGATCGAGCCGCAGGCCGCGGCCGCTCGCAGTGAGCCAGCTCTCGCCGCTAAGATCGCGCCGCTTGGCAAGATTGTCAGGAAAGGCTTCAGCCAGCAATATGCCGAGCGGTGGCTGGTCACTGTCAACGCTGCGCAACTTCGTTGCCCAACCCGCCGCCAGCTTGCGAGAGGCTTCCGCGCGTTGTGAGCGATCGCGCTCCCACTGATCAAGCCGCGCGGCCAGATCTTCACCGCGCCCGCCCAGCCCGCGTTCCTGCAACAGCAGCGCGATTTTTGCTGCGACATTCGCTGCACCATGCTGCGCAGCAAACAGCAGCATATTCGCCAGCCCCGGTGCCATCGGCAATTCAGCCATGTTGCGACCGTGCTGCGTGATCAGCCCTTGCGCATCCAGGGCGGCAAAGCCTTGCAATTGCTTCATTCCTGCAGCCCATGCTGCACTTGGTGGCGGATCGATCCAGGCCATTGTCTGTGGATCGCTCGTGCCCCATTGCGCCAGCGTCAAGGCGAGCGGTGCGAGGTCGGAAGTGAGCATTTCTGGCGGATCGAATGCTGCACGCCCAGGATGCGCCGCTTCAGCCCACAGCCGATAGGCAACCCCCGGCCCCTGCCGGGCCGCGCGGCCTGCGCGCTGCGCTGCCGCCGCCTGTGAAGCGGGGCGCGTCACTAGCCGCGTCACCCCGGCTGCAACATCGAACTCGGCGCGCCGCGACAGCCCGGCATCGACCACTACCGACACACCATCCAGCGTAAGCGAGGTTTCGGCGATCGCCGTCGCCAGCACGATCCGACGGTGGCCGTCTTGATCACGCCGGATCGCCGCGCGCTGGGCAGCGGGCTCGCATTGGCCATGGAGCGGCAACACCAGTGCATCCGGCAAACGCTCGGACAGTCGCTCTCGGGTCCGCTCAATCTCGCCCACGCCCGGCAGGAAGGCCAGCAGGTCACCCTGTTCTTCGCGCCAGGCGGTCTGGATCGCCGAAGCCATCGCTTCATCGATCCGCAGTTCGGGTCGCGCGCCAAGCCATTTGATAGTGAGCGGATGGGCTTTGCCCGCACTCTCTATCACCGGCGCGCCGCTCAGCAGATCGGCAAACCGCGCGCCGTCAATCGTTGCGCTCATTACCAACAGCCGTAGGTCGTCACGCAGCACCGACTGGCTCTCAATCGCCAGTGCCAAGCCCAAGTCGCTGTCGAGATGCCGCTCATGCGCTTCGTCGAACAGCACTGCGGAAACGCCGGCCAGCTCGGGATCGCCTAGGATCGTCGAAACGAAGATTGCCTCGGTCATCACCAACACCCGGGTTTTGGCCGAGCGTCTGCTGTCGAGCCGGGTGAGGTAGCCTACGGTTTCTCCCGCCCGCTCGCGCAGCAATTCCGCCATCCGCTCCGCCGCCGCGCGCGCCGCGACCCGGCGCGGCGAGAGCACGATCACGTTGCCGCTGCACCACGCCTGATCGAGCAGCGCCGGGGCCACCGCAGTGGTCTTGCCGGCCCCCGGCGGCGCAATCAGCACTGCGCTTGGCCCGGCGCGCAGCGCGGCGAGCAAATCGGGCAGCACGGCGTGGATCGGAAGCGGCGGGCCAGACATGACTCTGGCCTTGCCGCAACCCCATGCGGACCGCCAAGCGATTTCGCGTCCGCTGCCGCCGAGATCGCCTAGTGCGTCGTGAGCGCGACGATCTTGCCTCCGGGTAGGGCATGCAGACGGCGCACCGCCGAGCGGTGATCCTGCGCGTGGCCAACGCGCAGGCCGGCAACGCCACTGCGGTCCATTGCCTGGCGCCAGCAGTAGAACTCTTCGAGGCTAAGGTTGTAGCGCGCGAGCGCCTGATCGATCGAGAGCATGCCCCCATCGACCGCAGCGACAACCTGCGCCTTGCGGCTGGCGACCCAGCGGCTCGTATCAGCCGGCGGCAGGTTGTCACGAGTCAGCCGTTCGCCGCGCGGGCCGATGATGCTGCTCGGCCGGGAATTGCGATACTCAATCATAGTCAGGACCCTTCGAGGTTGCGTCTCCGCCCCACTCACCCCAAGCCCTGTTGCGAGGATCATGATCGCCGCATCGTGGTAAAAACCGCGTGAATCTGTGGCTCAGCCTGTCGCGTGCAGACAACTGCTGACGGCAAAGCGAGCCGCCCGAAGGATCAACTGCGGCGCAGTGCCAGCGCCAATCAACCCATCGGGTACATGATCTCTCGCGAAACCTTGTTGATGGCCTTCAGTACATCGTCCGGCAGAACCAGTTCGCCAGCAGCGAAAATATCGGCCAGTTGGTCTTCCGCGCTGACCCCAACGATGGTTGAGGCAACGAAATCGTGCTGCTTGGACCAAGCGACGGCCAGTGTGGCAACACTAACCTCAAGCTCGGCCGCAATGGCCATATACCGTTCGGTTGCGGCGAGCGACTTCTCGTTGACGAAGCGCTTGCCCATCGCCGCCTGCCGCCCTTCCATCCCCAGATAGCGGCTGAACCGCGCGCCCTCGGGCCGCGCGCCGCCCTGGTACTTGCCGCTCAGCACGCCACCCGCAATCGGCGAATAGGGGATCAGGCTAACCCCTTCCTGACGGCAGACTTGTGCAAGCTCGTCCTCGAAGCGGCGGTTGTTGAGGCTGAAATTGTTCTGGATCGTTTGGTAACGCACTGTGCCGAGCCGTTCGCTTGCAGCGATGCTTTTCATCAGCCCCCAGCTCGTTTCATTCGAGCAGCCAACCAAGCGGACCTTCCCAGCGCGAACAAGCTCGTCGAGCACTTCCATTGTTTCCTCATAGGGCGTGTCGTGATCGGGCCAGTGGGTCTGGTAGAGATCGATGTAATCGGTCTGCAGTTTTTCGAGGCTGTCCTCAACCGCAGTGATGATGTTGTGCCGGTCGAGCGCGGTCATTCCGCTTCGCTTGGGGCTTCGGAACCATTTGTGGCTTGGACCGGAAACCTTCGTGGCAAGAATGATCGCATCGCGCGGCTTGGTCTTCAGCCACTTGCCGACAATCTCTTCGGTCCGCCCGACCCATTTGATATCGGGGGGCACCGGATAGCCTTCGGCAGTATCATAGAAGTTGATCCCGGCATCGAAACACTGATCGAGAATACGTAGCGCCTCCGCCTCGCCGGTCTGGCTGCCGAAGGTCATCGTTCCCATGCAGATTTCGGAAACGACTATGGCGCTTCTGCCAAGGCGGCGGTTTTGCATGTGCTGGAAACTCCCTGAACCTGTTCAGGGACTGGTGGCGGCTTGCAACCTTTCGGTCAATAGCGCCGCGCGACCGCGAACTCCGCTGCTTCGACCATGGCAGAGTGGGCTGCGCTGGGCGGGAAGCCGGCGATGGCATCGATCGCCCGCGCCGCGAAGTGGCGAGCGCGTTCGCGGGTTGCGCTGACAGTATCGTGCCGCGCAATCAGCTCTACCGCATAGGCCAGATCGGCATCGCTGCTGCGGTGCCCCGTAATCGCGTCGAGCCAGAACTGGCGCTCGGAATCGCTGCCGCGAGCATAGGCGAGGATTACGGGCAGGGTCATCTTGCCTTCGCGGAAATCGTCGCCCTGCCCTTTGCCCATCTCGGCGGCGGCGCTGTCGTAATCCATTGCGTCGTCGACCAGCTGGAAGGCGATCCCAAGATTGCGGCCATAGTCCTCCAGCGCACGCTCTTCCGCCTCGGGACGCTCAGCGACTACGGCAGCGATCCGGGTCGCGGCAGCAAACAGCGCGGCAGTCTTGGCACCGACGATGCTGAGGTAGCGCTCTTCGCTGGTTTCGATCTGGCGCACGGCGGTGAGCTGATCGACTTCGCCCTCCGAAATCACCGAGCTGGCGTTGGACAGGATCTTGAGGACCTTCAGGCTGCCATCCTCCACCATCAGTTCGAACGAACGCGTGAAGAGGAAATCGCCGACCAGCACGGTCGCCGGATTGCCGAACACCAGGTTGGCGGTGGCCTTGCCCCGGCGCAGATCGCTGCCATCGACTACGTCGTCGTGCAACAAGGTCGCCGTGTGGATGAACTCCACCGCTGCGGCCAGCTTATGATGCCGGGTGCCTTGATAATCGCACAGCGCCGCGCCCGCGAGCGTCAGCATCGGACGCATCCGCTTGCCGCCGCCGGCGATCAGATGCCCGGCCAGCGCCGGGATCAGCGGGATCCGGCTCTGCATCTTGTCGAGGATCACCGCGTTGACCGCATTCATGCCGTCTGCCGTCAGCGCCATGATTGGCCCGAGCGAAGGTTCGCTGGCACGCGGACGGAGGGCAAGGATATCGGCGCTCATCGCCGCCGCCCTAGCCAGAGCAAGGGGCGGGCCGCAAGTGCAAAGCGGGCAATGGTCTTGCGCAAAATTGCATGCTAGCGGATGGATTATGTCCGAACCCGATCCCACCCTCGCCGGTTTTCGTGCCTCGATCGACAATATCGATGCGGCGCTCATCCATATTCTGGCCGAGCGATTCCGGATCACCAAGGCGGTCGGCGCCTACAAGGCGGCCAATTCCCTCCCCGCCAGCGACCCTTCGCGGGAGGATCGCCAGATCGCCCGTCTGCGTGCGCTCGCGGTGGAAGCGCAGCTCGATCCTGAGTTCTCGGAAAAGTTCCTGCGCTTCATCATCGATGAGGTGATCCGGCACCATGAGCAGGCCAAAGCCGGGTAGGAACCGGCATTCGACTCGCCGCAACAGGCGCTCGCACCAGCCGCTCTGGGACGGATCCGGCCAACCTTGTTAATCTGGCAGCAAGGTTCAGTGCGCATCGCGAAATCGCAACAGGGGTTGTTCAAACGAGGAGCAGCCATGCCTGTTTTCGATAGAGGCTTTAAAGCCCTGGTCGCACTTTCCTTTCTGACTTTGCCAGTTTCCGGAGCGGTATACGCCCAAGACCCCGGGAGCCAACCAATCGTCGTTTCTGGTGAGCAACTGCCCGACACCTCGGCCATGACCAAAGGCCCGGAAATCAGGGGCAACATTGTTGCCCGCAGCGCTGACCGGATCATGGTCGCCCTGCCCGACGGCACGCGCACCGTGGTGTTCATCGATGGCAACACCAAGATCAAGTCTGGCGGCGGGTTTCTTGGCGGCGGGAAAAAACTTGGCCCCGATGCCTTGCTCAATGGCTTGCCGGTGACCGTGCGCACGATGCAGGCCGGTGCCGTGCTGCTGGCCAGCCAGATCAACTTCAAGGGTGGTGATCTGCGCACCGCCGGGATGATCCGCACCGGTACCGAGCAAGGCTTTGCCGAACAGACCGCAGCGACCGAAGCGCTGCGCGGGCGGATGGCCGACATCGACAAGTACAATATCAAGGGCACGACCAACGTCTATTTTGACACTGCCCAATCGCGCCTGAGCCCCCAAGCCAAGGCTGAACTGTGTCAAGCCGCGACCCAAGCTGAAGGCATGAACAATGCCATGATTTTGGTTGTCGGTTATGCCGATGCGCGCGGCAGCGAAGAATACAATCAGGAACTCAGCGAGCGCCGCGCGGCGGCGGTGATCAACTACCTGCAGCAGTATTGTGGGTGGAAACCCTACCGCATGCTCACTCCGACTGGCATGGCCGAAGCCGATCCAGCGGCAGACAACAGCACTGCGGAAGGTCAAGCGCGGAACCGCCGTGTTGCGGTGAATGTGCTGGTCAGCAAGGGGCTGGACGGGATGTAGGTAAGTGCGCCGGGTCGCGTTCAGCGGCCCGGTGTGACCACTCGGGGCAAGCGCAGCTTAACCAACAGGCCTCCCAGATCTTCGCTTTCGCCGAGCTCAACCGACCCGCCATAGATTTCGGCGACATCACGCACGATCGCCAGGCCAAGCCCGGTACCGGGTTTGCCCGTATCAAGCCTTGCGCCGCGATCGAAGATGCGTTCGCGCGCCTCGTCCGGGATGCCAGTGCCATCATCCTCGACCCAGATTTCGCACCACTTGGGATCGGGCACGGGGTCGATGGTGACGAACACCGAACCGCCGCCGTATTTGGCCGCGTTCTCGATAAGATTTCCGAGGATCTCGTCGAGGTCTTGCCGCTCGATCGCCACTTGCGCAGCTCGATCACCATCAAGATCGAAACGCGTTTTGTC
>CAZVMC010000055.1:0-15180 GCA_964628635.1 uncultured Novosphingobium sp.
GCGCTGGCTTCACGCGAAACCTGCGGGTTGCGAATCAGCGCGGCCAGATCGTCTGACTGGGCAATCGCTTCGCCAAGCGTTTCAAGATCGGATTCGACCTTGGAAACAGAGGCGGATTCGCTTGCCAGATCATAGAGGGCAGAGGCGTAACGTCCTTGCAGACTGGCCGAAATGCCGCCGGAATTCTCCACGCGTCCAAGTTCCTCACATCGGGTGGGCTGAGGCACTGAAAGCCATGCAATAAAGCACGGCAGGCCCGCAGACGGGGGCGCGCATAGCCATGATTGTGCTGCGATGCAAGGTGGGGCTAGGACATTCCGTGAGAGGAACTTGAATCATGCCCGAAACGATCGCAATCACCATGTCCGACGGCTTCGCCATGCCGGTGCATCACGTTTCGCCAGCGGGCGAGCGAAAGGCTGGGCTGGTCGTTGTGCAGGAAATCTTCGGGGTCACCGATCACATCCGCGAGGTCTGCGCTGAATATGCCGCCGAGGGCTACGAAGTGCTCAGCCCGAGCCTGTTTGAGCGGGTCCAGCCGGGCTGCGAACTGGGCTATACCGGCGCTGATTGGGAGCGCGCGATCGAGATCGCCAGCAATGAACACGACTGGGAGCAAGGGCTGCGCGATACCCAGGCCTGCATTGATTGGCTGGCAGCAAAGGGCAGGCCGGTGTTCATCGTTGGCTATTGCTTCGGCGGCTCGGTCGCCTGGCGGCTGGCGCAGATCTCGCGCAACCTTGATGGCGCGAGCTGCTATTACGGCGGCTTCATCGCTACCCGCTTTGCCGACGCGGCTCCGCAATGCGCGGCGATCTGTCACTTCGGGCGCTATGACAAATTAGTCGATTTCGCGCCGGTCGAGCAGCTGATCGCCAAGGAGCACCCTACTGCGCAGATCTTCGTTTATGAGTCCGGACACGGGTTCAATTCGGACCGGCGCAAGGACTACCACCCGGAAAGCGCCGAGCTGGCGTGGGAGCGGACCTTGATGCTGTTCAAGGCGCTGGGAGGGTAAAATGAAACCGATCCTGATCGTCCTGCCCCAGACGGACTTCGATCCTACCGAGGTTGCTTTCCCGTGGGTGGTTTGGACCGAGGCAATGAAAGAGGTACTGTTCGCAACCGAAACCGGTGCCGTGGCTTCCTGCGATCCGGTCACGCTAAACGGCACTGGCCTGCCGCTGCTGGCAAAATCACTCCGGGCCCGCCCAGTCGCGCGTGACGCCTATGCAAGGATGATCGCCGACCCGCGCTATCTACAACCTCTGCGTTGGGACGCGGTGCGGGCCGCCGATTTCGCGGCGCTGCATTTCCCTGGCGGACACGCCCCCGGGATGAAGCCCTACTGCGAGAGTAGCGAGGTCCAGCGGCTCGCGCGGGAGGCCTTCGCAGCGCACCAGCCGGTCGGCGCGATCTGCCACGGGGTTTTGCCGTTGGCGCGCGCCGGGGTGCTGGTTGGCCGACGCACCACCGCGTTGACCGGCATGATGGAAGACATTGCGGTGCGGCTGACCGCGCGGGCACTGCCGGGGCATTACCGGACCTATCCAGAAAGCGTCCAAGCAGAGGTCACGCGGCTGATCGGCCCGGCAGGCCGTTTCGACCGCGGACCTTTGTTGCCGCGCTTTGCCGATGCCGCGAATGCCGACTCCGGATTCGTCGTGCAGGACCTGCGTTATCTCTCGGCTCGCTGGCCGGGAGACGCCTGGACTTTGGCCCTACGGCTGCTCGATTTGCTTTGAACGCAAACCGCGGGACGCGACTCATGATGTGGCCCGCTAGTCACGCTCCAACAGCAATGGAGCCGGCTTATGACTTACCAGATCACCGGACTGTCCCCCGAACCCTTCGCCCGGCTCTTCACGCTCGATGATGCCGCGCTCGCTGAGCGCGGCGCCCGGCGGGTCACGGCTAGCGCCAGCCGCGGTTTCCCTTGCCGGATCAGCCTGGAAGATGCGCGTGAAGGTGATGAGCTGATCCTGCTGCATCATACCAGCCACGATGTCCGCACGCCCTATCGCAGCGCCTATGCGATCTATGTTCGCAAGGATGTTGAGGCGGCGCGAGTTGTCGACCAGACTCCGCCAGTGTTTGCAGGCCGCCCACTCGGGCTGCGAGGCTTCGATGGAGAGGGCAATTTGCGCGATGCTCGGCTAGCCTTACCCGGCGAGGCCGATGCAAAAATCCGCGATCTGTTCGCCAATCCGGAGATCGCCTATATCCACGCCCACAACGCTGCACATGGCTGCTTCGCTGCTAAGGTTGAGCGCCACGGAGATGCGCTATGTTGATCGAAGACGATTGCTGGACTGCCGTGCTCGCGCGGGACCGGGCCAGCGATGGCCGCTTCGTCACCGGGGTGCTGACCACTGGCATATATTGCCGCCCAAGCTGCGCCGCGCGCCACCCGAAGCGCGAGAATGTGCGGTTCTATGCCAATGGTGAAGCAGCGCGCGCCGCTGGGCTGCGGCCCTGCCTGCGCTGCTCGCCCGATGATGTCAGCCGCGATGAACGGGCGGTGCTGGCGGCGATCGCGGCGATCAAGGCGGCGGAACAGCCGCTGGCGCTGGCCGCGCTGGCGGCGGAAACCGGCTATTCGCCGGCGCACTTTCAGCGGGTGTTTACCCGCCACACCGGGCTTTCGCCGGCTGCCTATGCCCGGGCGCTGATGAAAGAGCGTGCGGCCGAGGCCTTGACTGATGAAGCATCGGTGACTGAGGCAATCTACGCGGCGGGCTATTCCGCACCGAGCCGGTTTTACGACAACAATCAGGAGCGTTTGGGAATGGCGGCATCGGCCTGGGTCAACGGCGGGGCAGGGGCGACGATCCATTGGGCGGTGGTGCAAACCAGCCTTGGTGCGATGCTGGTAGCGGCGACAGACAAGGGTGTTTGCCGCCTCTCTTTCAACGAAGACCGTGAGGCGCTGGAGGCGCGCTTCCCCAGCGCAGCGTTGGTTGAGGGTGGGGCGGCGTTCGCGCAGTTGCTTGAAACCGTGGTCGCCGCAGTGGAAGCGCCCGGCGATTTTGGGCACATCCCGCTCGATGTCAAAGGCACTGCGTTTCAGGAAGCCGTTTGGAAAGCGTTGCAGCGCATTCCGGCGGGCGAAACGCGGACCTATGCGCAGCTCGCCGCTGCGGTGGGCAAGCCCAAGGCGGTGCGCGCGGCGGGCAGCGCCAACGGGGCCAACAACGTCGCGGTGTTGATCCCCTGCCACCGGGTGATCCGCACCGGTGGCCATCTGGGCGGATATGCCTATGGTCTGGAGATCAAGCGCAAGCTGCTGGAAAAGGAAGCGAAGTGATGGACACGATCGAAGCATTCCGGGCGCTCCATGTTCCCGGCGATCCGCTGATGCTGTTCAACATTTGGGATGCCGGCAGCGCCAAGGCGGTCGCCAGTGCAGGTGCCAAAGCGATTGCCACCGGCAGCTATGGTGTGGCCGAGGCGCAGGGCTTCAAGGACGGCGAGGACTTCTCGATCGAGGACGCGCTGCGCAACCTGGAGCGGGTCCTCAGCGTCACCGACCTGCCGGTGACACTCGATTTCGAGAGCGGCTATGGCGATAGCGCGGGAGAGGTGGCCAAATCGGTCCAGCGTGCCCGCGACGCAGGCGCGGCGGGGATCAACATGGAAGACCGGATGCCGGGCGACACCGCGCTGATCCCGCTGGCCGAAGCGGCCGAACGGATCGCAGCTGCCGCTTCAACGGGCCTGTTCGTGAACGCCCGCTGCGATGTCTATCGCGGGATCAAGCCAGAGGATTATGGTCAACACTTGATCGATGCCGTGCTTGAACGCGGTGAGGCCTATGCCAATGCCGGGGCCGGGGGGCTGTTTGTGCCGTTCTTGGGTGACCACCCAACGATCACTGCGATCTGCAAGGCCTCACCCTTGCCCGTAAACATTCTCTGGGGACCGGGACGCGGGACCAGAGCAGAGCTTGCCGCCTGCGGCGTCGCGCGGATCAGCTATGGCCACGGACCATGGGCCGCGGCGATGGACTGGCTGGCAGGACAAGCCAAAGCTGTGTTCGCGGGTGAAGTGGTGCCTTACGCGGCGGGCTGAGAAGCCTCTAGTCACTCTCGCTGCCAGCTGCTTTCAGGCCTTGGCCATCCCGCATTCGCTTGAGTCGATCGATCAGATCGCGGCCTACATCGCCGCCGTGCGGATCGTAGGCCAGAATTTCCAGCAGCCGGATGGCCGGGTCCCATTGCTTCTGGCGGGCAAGATCGAAAGCGTACATCACGCGAAGATCTTTCGCCTCAGGGGCAAGGCTGAAGGCCAGAGCCAAACCGTCACTGGCGTTCTTGGGCGGCTCCTTCCCCTGCATCGTAAAGCTTTCGTACCATGCGGTCAGCGGGACTGGATCGAGGTTTGCGGCGGCATTGGCACGCAGCAGGAAGGCGCGGGCATCGCGCCAGGCGACGGCGCTCTCAGTGTCACTTTCGCGCAGCTTCTCAAATAGTCGGCGGGCCTTGAACACGTTGGCGCGGACGTGATCGGGGTTGATCGCTAGCGCGCGCTCAACTGCGGCATCGGCTGCGGCGAAACCGGCGGCTTTGTCAGCGTCTTTTTCGGCACCTTCGGCCAGCTCAATCTCGGCTTGGGCTAGTTCGAACCAGGCTTCCGCATTGCCGGGTGCCTGCGTTGTCAGAGCGCGCAGCAGATCGCGCGTCTTCTGTGGTTCCATGCCGACCCGGCGTTTTAGGTTGAGTTGGACGATTTGCGATTGCAGCGGATCGAGCTCACTGATTGCAATCGTTCCGTCGATCTCAACCGGACGGGTCGAGGATAGCACCGAGATCCGCGAGCGGGCGAGATACTTGTCGAGCGCCTTGTCGAGCTCCTTCAAATCGCCGAACGCCTCGACCGCTGCTTCGCGCGCGGTTTTGCCTTGCCCGGCAAGCTGCATGTATTGCCCCATCTTGCCCTTCCAGGCCGGGTCCATCATCAACATGTGGACGAACAGCCAGGCCCGGCCATAGAAGGCATCGACAGCCGCGACACTGCCCGTCGCGCGCTCGAACAACAGCTTTTCAATCGGTACCGGACTGGTTTCAAGCAAACCGTAGGCCCGGTGATAGGCCGGGCGGCCCATTGACCATTCGCCATTGGGCTTGAAGGTCACCGTGGAAACGTATTCGGCGAAGCCTTCGATGTACCAGGCTGGGTAGGCCGCGCTGTAATAGCGGAACATGAAATGATGCGCATATTCGTGGAACAGCACTGTGTTGCCTGACAGATCGAGCCGACTGTTGGCCTTTTCCCGATTGGTGATTGTGAAGCTGCCATCGGATCGGGGCAGATAGACCCCTGCGATACCGCTGTCGCGATCGCCCATAATCTTCGCCACGTCGCCGGCGCTGGCGAGCATGTAGATAGTAAGCCGGTTGGGATTTTCGTCGCGCCCAATATTTGTTCGGGAACGTAGCAGCGCATCGAAACGTTCGACATTCTCCGCCAGTTGCTCGGTTTGTTTGCGATCGCCCGAGCTGTAGATAATGAAGTTGCGCGTATCTGCGCGCAGCCACTTTGACGCGGCGGAAACGGGCGAGGCGATCAAAAAGAAGGCGAGAGCCAGTAGAGCGATCAGCGGACGCAATCGAATCATGCGGCTATGCTGAAGACACTCGACCAATTGGGCAAGTTCGTTGGGAAATAAATAGCTCGATAATTGTAGCTTCTTGCTGGCTGGCGAAACTGTTTCTCGCAGATCAGTCTTCCTGAACCCCACCAGGCGTAACGCCGTGGTCGCGCGTCGCACGCAGGCGGTCCAGCATTTCGCTGGCCTGTTTGGCACGGTGAGGATCGCCGCCGAGAATTTCGATCAGCGCGATCGCCTTGTCGAACTCTCCGCCGCGCGCCAGATCAAACGCGTATTTCGCGCGTATGTCGGGGACTTCTGGCTGCAAGGAAAAAGCTCGAGCAAGTCCGGCGCGAGCGGTGTCGCTGGGCGGCTTACCCTGCCTGGCGTAGGTATCGTACCAGGCAAACAGCGGGGCAGGATCGTTTGGATCGGCTTGGTTGGCCTTGTAGATGAATGCCCGAACTTCGCGCCATTTGGCTGCGTCAGTATCCTTGTCGCGGACCAACGCTCGCATTCGCAGTTCGGCCTTGAACAGGTTTGCGCGGCCGTGCGCAGGATCAATGGCCAGCGCCCGGTCAACCGCGCTTTCGGCCTCAGCATAAAGCGTCGGGATTTGCGCGGACGGGGCACGGTTGGCAAGATCGAACCGGACCAGCGCAGTCTCGAACCAGATCGCTGAGCTGTCGGGATAGCGCTCGGCCAGCACCGCCAGATCGGTCTGGACATCCTCCAGCCTGTACCCGCTGCGCCGTCGCAGTGTCGGCCGCACCAGTGCAGCTTCGGCCGGAGAGAGCTTGGTAATGATCAGGGGCCCCTGATAGGTGCCGATCGGATCATAAGTCACCGCCTGCAGACTGCTTTTCAGATAAGCGTTCAGCGCGCGGTCGAGCGCATCGAGATCGCCGAAGTTGGCTTCAGCGGCGACTAGTGGTTGCTCGCCCCGGCCAAGCGCGGTGAGATAGCCTTGCAATTGGGCTTGGCGGCGTGGGTCGGCGTAGAGCATGTGAACAAACAACCAGGACCGGGCATAGAACGCTGCGGTCTCGCCGCGCTCAAGCTCATGCGGCTTTGCGGTGAGTAGGGTACGGATCGGTAGGCGGACGCCTTGCAGCAAGGTATAGGCCCGGTTCCCGGCCACTCCGCCGACGGTCCATTCGCCAGCGTCTGACAAGCGCGCCGTGGCGAAATACTGGGCGAAACCTTCCACATACCAGGCCGGACGCTGAACCTGCACGTGCCGGAAGAAGAAGTGGTGGGTATATTCATGCAGCAATGAATCTTCGCGCGATTGCCGGGCGAGCTCGCTGCGCTCCTCCGTGTTGGCGACCGCGAAGCTGCCATAGCGGCCAGCGCGGTAGAACCCACTGGCACGGGCCGCGCCCGCCAAGGCATCGACCTCGCTCGCCTTGAGCACCAGATAGATTGTCAGCGGGTATTGCGGTTCGCTGTTTGTGATCCCGAACCGAAGGCGGAGCAGCCGATCAAAGCTTTCCAACTGCAAGGCATAGCGCTTGAGATCTTCAGCCGAGTAATCGGCATAGATCGTGAAGTTGGTGGTGCGCGCCATGTGCCAATCGGCGAAGGCGGTGCTTCCGGTAAAAGCCACCAGACTGATCAGCGCCAGCCGCAAAAGCCCGATAATTTGATTCAACATTCTGCTTCCCGTAACCGATTTGCGGGTCGTTCTAGACAGTTAGCAGCCTTAAACAAAGCTGTATGGATCGATATCCACGCCCACCCGTACGCCCTGCGGAAAACTCAACCTTCCCAGCCATTCCCGAATGATGTCCTGCAACTGCACCGATCGCCGCGCGTTGATCAGGAGTCGGTAGCGGTAGCGGCCGCGCAAGAGGGACAGCGGGGCGGGGGCAGGGCCGAGGATCAGCACGTCCGCCACATTTGGGCGCGCGCCGCCGATGGCTCGGGCGGCATCGCGGGCTTCGGCTTCGTCCTCGCTGCTTACAATGATTGCAGCCCAGCGCCCGAACGGCGGCGCGCCCGCTTCGCGGCGGGCGTCGGTTTCGGCGGCATAGAACGCCTCCCGGTCTCCGGCGGCGAGCGCGGCGATCACTGGAGCATCGGGAGCGCGGGTCTGGATCAGCACCTCGCCCGGCTTCTCGCCCCGGCCGGCGCGTCCGGCAACTTGGGCGATCTGCTGATAGGTCCGTTCACCGGCGCGCAGGTCTCCACCTTCTAGGCCCATGTCGGCGTCGATCACCCCCACCAGCGTCAGCTCTGGAAAGTGGTAGCCTTTGGTCACCAATTGGGTGCCGACGATCACGTCGATCCGGCCTTCCTCGGTGGCCGCGACAAAATCGGCGATCTTGGCGGGGGAGTTGAGCGTATCGCTGGTCACCACCGCTACGCGCGCCTCGGGAAACCGCTCGCGCACTTCGTCGGCGATCCGCTCTACCCCCGGACCGCAGGCGACGAGGCAATCGGGGGTGTGACACTCCGGGCAAGCCTCGGGCGGCGGGGTTTCGTGGCCGCAGTGGTGGCACGCCAGCCGCCGCGAGAGGCGGTGCTCGACCAGCCAGGCGCTGCAGTTGGGGCACTGGAAGCGGTAGCCGCAGTGGCGGCACAGCGTCAGCGGGGCATAGCCGCGGCGATTGAGGAACAGCAGGCTTTGCTCACGCTTCAGCAGGCGATCTTGCAGTTCCGTAACCAGCCGGGGTGCGAGCCACTTGCCGCGCTCGGGTTGCTCGGAGCGCAAGTCGATCGTGTCGATTGCGGGTAGCTCTGCCCCACCGAAGCGGGCGGGCAATTCCAGCTTTTCGTAGACCCCTGCCTCAGCCAGCTGCATCGACTCGAGCGCTGGTGTGGCGGAGGCCAACACCACAGGCACGCCCTCGAACTTGGCCCGGATCACCGCGACATCGCGCGCGTTGTAGCGCACCCCGTCGTCCTGCTTGAAGCTGACTTCGTGTGCCTCATCGACTACGATCAAGCCGAGCTTGGCATAGGGCATGAACAGCGCCGAGCGCGCGCCGACCACCACTTGCGCCTCGCCCGAAACGATGGCGCGCCAAGCCCGGCGGCGTTCGCTTTGCTTGAGGCTGGAATGCCAAAGCACTGGGGGCGTGCCGAAACGGGCCTCAAACCGCCGCAGGAAATTCTGGGTCAGCGCGATCTCGGGCAGCAGCACCAGCACCTGTTTGCCCAACCGCAGGGCTTCGGCGATGGCTTCGAAATAGCACTCGGTCTTGCCCGATCCGGTCACACCATCGAGCAGGAAGGGCTGGAATGTCTGTGCTGCGACCGCCGCTACCAGCCGGTCGGCAGCGGTATGCTGATCATCAGACAGTTCGGGCACGGCGTAATCCGGATTTGCACGCGGATAGGGGCGGTCGAGATCGACGGTCACCGGCTCCAGAATGCCCGCGCCAACCATTCCGCGCAGCACGCCCTCCGAAACACTCGCCAGATCCGCCAGCTCGCGAATACTGGCTTGCTCGCCGTGGAGCGCGTCGATTGCTGCCAGCCGCTGCGGAGTAGGGCGCTTGGGTTCGTCGCCGGTTAGACGGTATTCGGTTGCCGTCCCGCCACCGCGCAGTGCTGCCATCGAACCCAAAGCCATCCGCGCGACCGAGTTCATTGGCGCGACGTAGTAATCCGCGCACCATTCGATCAGATTGCGCAAGGGGAGGGCTAGCGGCGGGACCGGCAGAACTTCAAGGATCGGGCGCAGCTTGGCTTCGGGCACCTCGGTCCCGGCCAGCCGCTCTGGCTCCCAGACAATCCCCAGCAATTGCCGCGGCCCCAGCGGCGCGATCACGACTGAGCCCGGTTCAACCTGCATATGTTCCGGCACCCGGTAATCGAGCACGCTCAGCACCGGATTGAACACAAGGAGTCGGACACGGTTCATTTCCCGTTCTATATGGAGTAGCCAAAGCGCGCGCGACACCCCGGCGCCCCAAAGGAGACGTGGAAAATGATCGCTAACCCAATCGCCCGCCGCTCGTTCATCATCGGCGGCGCTGCCACAGGCGCACTGGCGCTAACGGGCTGCCAATCGCTCGGTGGCTTCAGCATGACCGAAGCGATCCGCCGGTTGCTGGTTCTGTCAAGCGAAGGGGCTTTCGCTCGCCTCACCGCTCCCGGCGGGTTCTGGGACAGCTCGGTCGCGCGGCTGGCTCTCCCCGACCTGTTCGGCAGCCGCGGCGGCGTGGTTTCCGGAATCCTGACTTCCGGCCCGTTCAAGGAGCAGCTTCAACGGCGGCTGAACTACATTGCAGAGGACGGCGCCCGACGCGCCGCGCCGCTGGTGGCCGACACGGTGCGCACGATCGGGATCGACAACGCCGTGGCGATCATCAAGGGCGGGCCGACCGCCGCAACGTCGTTCCTCCGTAACGGCATGGGGCCGGGCTTGATCAACGCGATGATCCCCGCGCTGGGCGACGCGATCCGTGTTTCCAGCGATCCGGTGATTGGTCAGGCAATCCGGGCGCTTTCCGGCGTCGATGTCAACCAGGTCGCTCAGGCGGTGGCAAACAGCGCGGACAATGCGATCTGGTATCAGATCGGGCTGGAAGAGACCGACATCCGCGCCAATCCGGAAAAAACCAACGATCCGCTGTTGATCGGGGTGTTCAAGGCGCTGTAAGCTAGGCTTCTTCCCAAATTCGCGAAGCGCATTTGGGGAGGTGGATCGCCGAAGGCGAGACGGAGGGGTAATGCGGATAGGCCGAGACCCCTCCGTCTGGGCCTGACGGCCCATCCACCTCCCCATTTGTGGCATTCGCCAAAAATGGGAAGGATCGTTGGTGGCGCACTGGCAAGCTCAATAACTGACGCATATAGCACCCGCGACTCACCAGACCCGGAGCGCTCCCGTGAAATTCTTCGCCGACACCGCCGAAATCGCCGACATCAAGGACCTGGCCGCCACCGGGCTGCTCGATGGCGTCACCACCAATCCCAGCCTGATCATGAAGTCGGGCCGCGATTTCATGGAGGTAACCAGGGAGATTTGCGGGATCGTCGACGGTCCAGTCAGCGCCGAGGTTGTCGCGCTCGATCACGAAGGGATGATGCGCGAGGCGGAAGTGCTGCGCAAGATTGCCGACAACGTCTGCATCAAGGTGCCGCTGACCATCGACGGTCTCAAGACCTGCAAGGCGCTGACCAGCGACGGCACCATGGTCAACGTCACGCTGTGCTTCAGCGCCAATCAGGCGCTGCTCGCGGCCAAGGCGGGGGCGACCTTCGTCTCACCCTTCGTCGGGCGGCACGATGACAACGGCTTTGATGGGATGCAGCTGATCGCCGATATCCGGTTGATCTATGACAATTTTGCGTTTCCCACCGAAATCCTGGTCGCCTCGGTCCGCCACGGCATCCACGTGCTCGAAGCCGCCAAGATCGGCGCCGATGTGATGACGGCGCCCCCGGCGGTGATCAAGGGGTTGGTGAAGCATGTGCTGACCGACAAGGGGATTGAGGGCTTCTTGGCGGATTGGGCGAAGACTGGGCAGTCGATTTAGGATCGGGCGTTGTCCTTCGTGTCCTTCGACAGGCTCAGGACGAACGGGAGTTGTGTGTTGAACATTCTTCCCAATTCCGTTCGTGCTGAGCTTGTCGAAGCACCAAGCGCGACCTAACCAAGCCCGCAATGTCCGACGAAACCCCTCTCGACCGCTTCAAGACCGTCCTCGCCGGCGCCAGCAGGGCGATCGCGCATGAGCCTGAGGTGGAGATCGCCTGGACCGCCGATGCGCCGGTTGCCAATGGCAAAAACCTGCGCATCCCGATGCCCGGTCGCAACTTGCCGCGCGAGCAAGCGATCGAAGCGCGCGGATTTGCCGACAGCTTTGCACTCAAGCTGCGTCACCACGACGAAGCGCTGCATGCGCGCCACGCTCCGCCAGATCCGGCCGCGCGGGCCTGCTACGATGCGGTGGAGCAGGTGCGGTTCGAGGCGCTGGGATCGAAGGCCTATGCCGGAATGCGCGGCAATATGGAGGCTGCGCAGGCGATCCGCACCGCCAGCGATCCGATTGCCCGCGCGACCCGTCCGGACGAAGTGCCGCTGCAGGCCGCGCTCGCGTTGATCCTGCGCGAGCACCTGACCGGGCAAGCCGTGCCCGCCAGCGCGGCCAGCGGCGTGGCCATGGTCCGTGAATGGATCGAACACCGCGCCGGGGCCGATTTCGAAGCCCTGGCACTCTCGCTCGATGATCAGGCCGCGTTCCAGTCGCTTAGCCTCGATATGCTCCAGCATCTCGAGCTGACCCGCTCCGAACCGCTCGAAAGTGAGCCCGAAGAAGGCGAGGATCAGGACAGCGATGACGAGCAGGATCAGGACGACGACGCGGCCGACAGCGGCGAGGAACAGAACCCCAGCGAGATCGCCAGCGATGCCACCGAAGGCGATGAGGACGGCGACGATCAGGATCGCAGCGAAGTCGATGAAGACAGCGGTGAGAGCGAAGCCAGCGACGACGGCGAGGAGGGCATGCTCCCCGTCCGCCCCAATCGCCCCTGGACCGAAGACCCGGCGAACTTCGATTACAGGGCCTTCACCGAGAGCTTCGACGAAGTGGTCGGCGCGACCGAACTATGTGACGATGAGGAACTGACCCGGCTGCGCGCCTATCTCGATGCGCAACTGAAGGGCCTGCAAGGGATCGTCACCAAGCTCGCCAACCGGCTGCAACGGCGGCTGATGGCGCAGCAGAACCGCAGCTGGGATTTCGATCAGGAAGAAGGCCTGCTCGATGCCGCGCGGCTCGCCCGGGTGGTTATCAGCCCCGGCCAGTCGCTCAGCTACAAGGTTGAGCGCGACGTTGAGTTCAAGGACACTGTCGTCACCCTGCTGATCGACAATTCGGGATCGATGCGCGGGCGGCCGATTTCGATTGCGGCAATCAGCGCCGATGTGCTCGCCCGCACGCTGGAGCGCTGCGGGGTGAAGACCGAGATCCTGGGCTTCACCACCCGCGCCTGGAAAGGCGGTCAATCGCGCGAGGCCTGGCTGGCGGGCGGCAAACCCGCGCAGCCCGGCCGCCTCAACGATCTGCGCCACATCGTCTACAAACGCGCCGATCAGCCCTATCGCCACGGCCGCAAGAATTTGGGCCTGATGATGCGCGAAGGCTTGCTGAAAGAGAACATCGACGGCGAAGCGCTGCTCTGGGCGCACACCCGCTTGCTCGCCAGGCCCGAAGACCGCCGCATCCTGATGGTGATCTCCGACGGCGCGCCGGTGGATGACTCGACGCTCAGCGTGAACAACGCGGGCTACCTTGAGCAGCACCTGCGCAAGGTGATCGGCTGGATCGAGAAGGTTTCTCCCGTGCAGCTGGTCGCCATCGGCATCGGCCACGATGTGACCCGCTACTATCGCCGTGCGGTGACAATCATGGATGTCGAGCAGCTGGGCGGGACGATGATCGAGCAGCTAGCTGGGCTGTTCGAGGAGGAGTGAGTTGAGCTCGGTAACCCGCACCGTTTTTATTCTCGGCGCAGCTGCGAACAAAGAGATAGATCACACTCAAAACATGCCGGTTGGCTCTGAGCTTGCATTGCGAATTCAGCAAAGCGTCTCGAGTGAACTCAATTCAGGAACGCGTTGGCCAAGCGGACCCATTAGTGATGCAATCTCTCGTCAGCTTGGCGGTCTAGGCGACAATCATGTTCAAGCCTTGAGGCGCATTGAAAGCGGCATCACCTTCAAAGATTCTATCGACGAATTTTTGGATGAATGGAGGGAAATGCCTCACTTGGTGGAGTGTGGAAAATATCTCATTTCACACGAGATTCTGAAGGCGGAGGCAAATACATTTTACCCAAGTTTGCTTCGTCAGGAACAAGGATCGTCTCTCGCGTTTCGCTCTATTCGCGACTCTTGGCTTGGACAAATTTTTAGATTCGCCAACCCAAGCCAAAGGCGCCGTGATGTAGAAGGCTGTTTAGCTGGAATCTCTTTTGTAACATTCAACTATGACAGATTGCTAGAGGCTGCTATTTATTCATTCATTCGCTATGGCCAAAACATAGACGAAGAAAATGCTGTTCGTATACTAAAATCGGTCCCGATTCTTCATGCCTATGGTAGCCTGGGCCCACTTGCGCTTCCGGGTAGTTCTGGAATCGAGATTGGATCAAATGACCCTTGGGCGATTATTCGGGGTGCACAGGAGATTCGGACGTTCACCGAAGAGTTCGTGTCAGAGCAGAGGGAACTGATAAACTTTGAGCTATTCCATGCAGATCGGATCGTGTTTCTAGGATTTGGTTTCCACCGAAGAAATCTGGATCTGATTTTGCCAGCATCCCTGGCTAACGGCGCTCATGCGATTGCAACAGGGGTTGGACTGCGCTCAGGCCAAACCACGGAGGTTTTGAATCGCTTCGCTCATTTGGGCAAAGAGATCAAAATTTTTCCAATGCCTTGCTCTGACTTGTTGGACAACCAGAGAGAGGTTATCTTCAAATGAAGGATCAAATGTGAACGTATCCGAAGCCGTCGCTACCCGCCGCACAGTCCGTGCTTTCCTTGACAAGCCGGTCGATCCATCCGTGCTGCGGCGGGTACTGGAGAAAGCACAGAACGCGCCTTCAGGCGGCAACACTCAGCCGTGGAACGCCACGGTGATCACCGGCGCGCCGCTCGCCAAGCTGCTGGCGGATGTGGCGGCGATCCTTCCCGAGGGTCCGGCGCGGCACAACGCGGAGTACAACATCTACCCGCCCGAGCTCGACGGCAAATATGCCGAGCGCCGCTTTGGCGTGGGCGAAGCGCTCTATGCCGCGCTCGATATTCCGCGCGACAACAAGATGGGGCGGTTGATGTGGTTCGCCAAGAACTTCCAGGCCTTCGGCGCGCCGGTGCTGATGCTGATCCACACCCCGCGCTACATGGGGCCGCCGCAGTGGTCCGATATCGGGATGTGGCTGCAAACGATCATGTTGCTCCTGCGCGAAGAGGGCCTCGATTCGTGTCCGCAGGAAGCCTGGGCGATCTATCAGGAACAGATCCGCGCGGTGGTGGACATTCCTGACGATCACATCTTCTTCTGCGGCATGGGGATCGGTTGGCGCGATCCGGAAGCGCCGGTCAACCAGTTCCCCGTCCCCCGCGCGCCGCTGGATGAGGCGGTGACTTGGGAAGGGTTTTAGGACGTAGCTCTTGCAGGCGGGCTTCGACAGGCTCAGCCTGAGCGGGTGTGGAGCTAAGTCCAATCACTACGTCCGCTCAGGCTGAGCTTGTCGAAGCCCCCGCGCCAACTTATGGCCCACGCCATGACCGAAACCCCGCTTCGCCTGTTCAATAGCCTGACCCGCCAGCTGGAAGAATTCCAGCCCGTCCACCCCGGCGAGGCCCGCGTCTATTCGTGCGGGCCGACGGTCTACAACTATCAGCACATCGGCAACATGCGCGCCTATGTCTTCGCCGATACGTTGGGGCGGGTGCTGCGGTTCAAGGGCTATGACCTGAAGCATATCATCAACATCACTGATGTTGGCCACCTGACCAGCGATGCCGATGCCGGCGATGACAAAATGGAAAAGGCGGCGGCGAGCGCGGGCAAAACCGCATGGGATATCGCCGCGTTCTACACCGCCGAGTTCAAGCGCGA